>DAIDAY010000029.1 GCA_027310365.1 bacterium | reverse complement strand
CCCGTACCCTGCCCGGACCATCCGGACCGCTTCCATCCGGAGGCGGAGCAACCTTTTGTTTGTTTCGTACATACCCATATTCTAACCCTCCAGTGTTTCCAAGCTATTGAACCATTACGCTCGTATTGACAAGTAGGTGATATTCTGCTACAATGGAAGTGCAATTTGAAAACTGAAATAAGGTTCAGTTAGGAGTTGAGATGAACGTCTTGGACGTCAAGATATGGTTTCTAAAACGCTCGTCTCAACTAGAGACAAGACCGCAGCCCAACGGAATTGGGCAAATCCTCTCTCCAAAGTCCCTGAAAGACAAGGAGAGAAATTACGAAAGGAGAAAGTGCAATGAGCACAACTCAAAGCGGTCTCTGGACGCTCACCTACGGTGAGGTCGGAGCGACACTGAAGTCGCTCCAAGACAACGGCATCACGCAGGAACATCTCGCTCGGCTTCGCGGCGACGCGACCTACGCCAAGCGGGTGGCGGAGTTCATGCTCCGCGGTGGCATCGACGGCTCCATCCACCACAAGCTCGCCCGCGCCATTCTCGGCCAGAACTTCTTCGGCGTCGAGGAGTGGGCGACCCTCTACGGAGCGAACTTCACCAAGAAGCAGCTTCGTGAGGTGGCGGCGTTCCCGTGGGGCGAAGATGTCCTGAACGGCCCCTGCCCCTTCAACAAGGGCAAGCTGGTGAAGGACACGCACTTCGCATTCCTCGGCGTGGAGAAGTTGAACAGCTCACCGCTCACGGTCATGAAGTGGCACGAACTGCATCCGGCAACGGGTCAGCCCAAGTTCTACTTCAACGAGAACCCGTGGCATCAGGGCCAGCCGCACACCGACGCGGCGACCATGGAACTCTGGTGGTATCTCTTGCTCAAGGAGATCGTTCCCAATTCCATGAGCAAGGCCCCCGAAGACCAAGTGGCGATGCTTCCCGCCGAGTATGAAGTGCCGACGACGATCGCCGAGGTCTCCAAAGACCTTCTCGTCTTCCGCAAGACCGGCGAGCGCCCGAACTACTCGCGGTGGGCTGCCTGCAAGGAGCGGACGGTGAAGACCGACCGCGCCCATGCTGGCGACGTCTCGTGTGTCGGCGGCTTCAACGAGTACGGCCTGAATGTCAACAGCTGGAATGGCATCGCCGACGACGACGTTGGTCTCGTCGCGTCCCGGAAGTTCCCCAGCTGAACCTCGAACCCTTGAGGACTTGTTCCTCTTGAACCCTTGAGCCTCCGGCGCGATTTTTGCGCTGGGGGCTCATTTCTTTTTATGAAAGCGGTTTGTATAATGATTTTGTCTGCTAATGCAGGCGCGGTCACGGCTTCACCTCGCAGGCATCTCATCTTTGGGATATCACCAGAATATCGTTGTTCACGGATAACGATAGCGCGTGATAAAAGATAGAGATGGAACTTCTTGCCCACCCTTAGCGGAGATGTCCTTAAACGGGCTGCTCCTGAATAAAATACAGGGAAGAAAGCGTATAGTCCGCCAATCGGCGGAAGTAAAACTCGATTCCCAGTGATACGGACGAGAGCGGGCAACATACGCGCCGATGCTGGCGACGTCTCGTTTGTCGGCTACTTCAACGAGAGCGGCCTGCATGTCGTCTACTGGCTTGGCGACGCCCACGACCACGTTGGTCTCGGCGCGTCCCGGAACTCCCATCTCATATCTGAACCAACAACGCCCCTTTTTGGGGCGTTGTTGGTGAGGGATCGCCTTAACGTTCTTTAGCCGCGCACACAAACCCCCGAGCGTAAGCTCGGGGATGGACGCGCTCCCTTCGTCCTCGCGACCGTGCTAGGATAGGGACATGGGTGAGTATCGGCGAGATCACCACTGCATCTACAGCTGCGACTACCACATCGTGATAACCACCAAGTACCGAAGGAATATCATCAACCCGGGGCTCTGGGCGCACCTGGAACGGAAACTGCTCAATATCCCCGAGCACTACCCAAGGATATTCTTCAAGACCATGAACCACGACAAGAACCACGTCCACCTACTCACGTCCATCCCGCCCCAGATGAGCGTGGGGAGCGTGGTGCGCCTCGTCAAGACGAACACCTCACGCAACCTGAAAGAGCAGTTTCCGTTCCTGAAGCAGGTCTACTGGGGCACCGATGGCATCTGGTCGGATGGCTACTTCGTCTCAACTGCAGGCGTCACACCAGGGATCATCGCACACTACATCGAGCAGCACGGTCGCGAGGACGAAGGGCAAACAACGAAGTTGTTTGAATGAGAAGATACCCCAAGCGTAAGCTCGGGGAGTTTCAATGATTTGGATGTATTTAACCGCGAGCATTCAGCTCAATTTGTGTTCCCAGATCAACTTCTTCATATCCCCCTGGGAAAATCTTCTCGCTAACTCCTCTTCCCACGCCTGCTTCGCAACGTACTGAATCTCGAGTGCCCTATGGTGAACTGAGTTCATCCGCTGCCGTGTAGGCGTGAACTCAAAAATTTGTAAAGGAACTGTCCGCAGCGGGAAATTTGCATGAACCTTTTCCTGCAATTGATCCACGAAGTCAGACATTTTTGCTGATATATCTTTATCATTATCGGTGGTGAAAATTGCATAACCGTAGACATCGAAACCAGCGCTTACGAGTCGACGCATGAGCGAAAACTACGAAGTCTTACGAAGTTGGACTTCGTAAGAAGCCAGTCTGCTTTTGTTCAAGATTGATGATTTGTTTCTCCAGCGACTTTTTCCCACTCAATAATTTTGCTTTTTCCTCTCGGTAGGTTTCGCTGTTTACTGTCGGGTTTCTTTCCTGTGAGCAGGAAAAAGACAACATCTTCAAAAGAGAACTCGCGAATGATTTGTCGTTGGTTGATTCCGTAAGTG
>DAIDAY010000028.1 GCA_027310365.1 bacterium | reverse complement strand
TAGCCGCCGGATTTTTTGAAAAAAGAAAGCCTAAGCCCGCGCGGATTCCTCCCCAGACCCCTCCTCCGCGCGGGCGAGTCCGTCGCCCCGCCTCCATATCCCCAGAAAAATTGTGGCGGGGCGCATCAGGAATTTCGTTCAAAGAAAGTTCGCGCGAATGCTAGAATAACACCACAATTCAAAACTTTTCAAGTTCTCGGCTGGGGACAAGACCGAATGCTCGCCGCGCCGAACGGCGCGGCTCGCAAGGAATTGAGCCAAAAAATCCCACGGCGCGATGAACGAAAAGAAAGCGCAACGCTTTGAAGCCGTGCCTTGAGTTGCGAAACGAGCAAATCTTCCCGCAGATATTTTTGAGCACAATTCCCCTTTTTCCGCGCGGAGCGCGGGAGCGAGAAGGGCAAGCGAGGGAATTCCTCCCCCCAACCCCCTCCTTCCCTCGCTTGCCCGCCGAGCTACATTTTCTGCTCAAAATGGGTTCGCGCTACATTCAGTATTTCCCACCAAAGTTTATTTACAGAGAAATCCGCGCGGGCAAATGCAGCCGAGGTTTTGCCAAATCCTTTCCCCCAGAAAAATAGTCTTGGCGGAACCGAGTCCGCATTTCGCACCGCCACATGCCCGAATACTTGGGGAGCAGAGCTCCGAAAGAAAAACACCCTTTCCTTTTTCAAAAGAAATTCCACCTCCGCCAAATCAGGAAAGCAAGGAGTGTTTTTCTTTCGGGATTGCCGAGCGGAGCGAGGCAGTGGCAGTGCGTATCATTCGGGATTTTGCTGGAAATGCATCCGAACTTTTTGGCACAATGACCACCACATGAGATTGGTCAGCGTCAGATTGCTGATTGTTTCTATTTCCTCAGGCGGTGATATAATAACCTCATGCCACCTGAATCATTTTCCAATGTTGAGGACACAACTGTCGCTCCAGAGGAAAAAAGCGAGAAGGAGTCGGAAACATCGGCTGAACTGAAATCTCAGACACAAGAAGAACTAGCACCGGAAGAAAGAGAAAAAAAAGCCGACGAGTTCGACGCCGAACTCAAGGAGACGATAAAAGCGCGTGTTGATGCGGGAATATTAACTCCCGAAGAAGCCGAGACAATCTCGAGGGAAGCTGAGCAGCTGAAATCTGAAGATAAGGCTCAGCTTGCTGGTGAGCTTCCGAATATCGAATCGGCTCCGGCAAATGAGAAGGGATCGGAAACTACCAAAGAATTCAATGAGCGTGTTACGGGGTATGAAAAAGCTGTTGATAATTTGGTTGAACGAGCTAAAGCCTTTGGTGTTGAGGTTTCCTCTGAAGGATTAAAGGGATACCTTGAGAAGCTGAAGGGTGCTGAATTGGGAGAAGAGGGAAAAGAAGAACAAGAAGAATGGAACAAGTCCTTCGCAATGCATCTCCGTTCGTTGGAAGCTCAGGTGAAGCAGATGGAACGCATGAAGGAACTCGGTATGCTTTCTTCGGAGAAAGGGAAAGAAGCCCAAAAGGAGTTTACCATGAGCTTCGATCAACTCGTCGAGCAGGCAGTGAAGTTCGCGGTAAAGTTTGCTGTCGCTGTTTTCAAGGGATTGTACAAGGGGATTATGGGAGCGCTGAAGGGAAGAAAGTAACGAGGGGTGCTGGTAACATCTCCACTGATTTCGAAAAAAAGGGGTTATCGCTCGGCAATGCGTCCGGCAACCGGATCTCCCAAAACGACGATATTCGTCCGATGGATGCCGAATTTAATGGCAGCTTCCACCGTCGGCATCCAAATATCGATGAAATTGGTCTTCCGCTTGCTCATGCGATCTTCAACGGTGAAAACTTTGTCGCCGAAGAATTCGGGAATCATTATCTTGGTCCCGAACGGAAGGAAATTTGCCGCCACGAAACCGTCCTGCACATATTTATTGGAGGCGGTAATAAAGGGGCTTCCGTAAGATTTTGTTTCCTCTGGAACACTTGCATACGCCGTAATCCAAACATCGAAGGCGCCTTGAGCTCTATAAACAGCCTCAGAAGGAGTCTTCTCCTTTATGATGACTGTGGCGGCATCAGCTCTTTCCGTAATATCAGCTGTGATGGGCGAGATGGTCGCTTCACTTATGTTGAGTATCTTCAAAGGAAGGAGCGTCAAAACCAGAATCAAAAATGCTTTTGTTTTGCCTTTTTCCATAAAAAACGCCCCACGTAAGGGGTATCATTTAGCTTGCAATTTCACTTTATCATAAATTAGAAAAAAGTCAACACCTTTCGGCACAGAGGTATTGCAAGATGGATTTTAGTATAATGACTGAAATGATCTCAAAAAAAATAGATATTATCTACGAAAATAGCGATTTCTTGGCAATAAACAAGCCTGCCGGATGGACAGTTCACAGGCCTCAGATAGCCGCTCCTGTCCGAGAGGGCGAATTTTTCGTGACCGACTGGATTCTTGAGCGATATCCGGAAATCAAGGAGGTGGGCGACCTGCTTGCCGCGCCGGCGTATGCAGGGCAGGCAAGCAAACCGCATTTAAGACCCGGTATAGTCCATAGACTTGACAAAGATACATCCGGGGTACTTCTTATAGCAAAAAATCAATCCACCTTCGAATATCTCAAGAGTCTGTTTCAATCCGGCGAGGTCCGGAAGACATATATAGCCTTGGTATACGGTAAACTCCTGGGTAAGGGAACAATAGACAAGCCGATAGGCATTAAGCCGGGCACTGTCAAAAGGAGCACTAACGCCAGAGATATGAAAATGGTAAAAGACGCCGTAACCGACTACAAAGTTCTCAAGGTGCTCCAGGGGGGTAAATATACCCTTCTCGAAGTTCACCCCCATACCGGCAAGACCCATCAGATACGCGTGCACCTCGCGAGCATTGGCCACGCGGTGGTTGGGGACAGCCTTTATGGCAAGAGGAAGGAAGAAATGCATTTACCCCGGCAGTTCCTTCACGCGCAGGGGATCGAGTTCACCCTAAGAGACGGCAGCCGCATTAAAATAGAAGCCGACCTGCCCTATGACCTCCAGGAAATACTCCAGAGCCTCACGATGAGCGAAGAACCGAGAATCGACTCCGTCGAATACGACTAAAATTGCTTCGCTCTTCAAAGCTCCTCAAAAACACGCTATGCCAAATCTCGGCAAAGTTTGACTGCTCGTCCTGCACCACGATGAAGTTTGTGGTATGGAATGGGGCTTGCTCTCATCCTGCGAGACGGCTTTTCCGCAGCAAAGTAATTTTCTTATTAAGCTTTGACACGAAGGCAATGAGTTGCTACTATGTGAACCAATGATTAACGAGGAAGTTTTGAAGAAAATTAAGGCAGGGGCCAAGGTGCGGGTTTGGGAACGAATTAAGGAAGGGGATAAAGAACGGCAAAGTTCTTTTTCTGGCTTAGTGATAGCCAGGAAGCATGGGAACGAAGCCGGCGCTACGTTCACGGTTCGCGCTGTTCTTCATGGGGTGGGAGTTGAAAAGATTTACCCGATCAATTCTCCCGCGATAGCCAAGATCGAAGTCCTGTCTTCGCCGAGGAAAGTGCACCGCTCGAAACTTTACTACGTACGTGATTTGTCCCACAAACAATTGAAGGAAAAGCTGAGCGTCTAAGATAACTCACCCCGCCGGTCCATGGATCGGCGGGGGTTTTATTTCTATGGCGGAAGAAAATTTTCCAGATTCCTCACGACTATTGGATTCACGCTGGCTCAATCGAAAACAATAGGAAACATCAAAGTCCCCCAAAAATATTTTTGATTTCCTTTCAGTTAAGGCACCCTAAAAAAGAATCATTGAAACTATTAAAGCGAATGTATTACAATAATGACGTAATTTACCTAAAGAGGAAGGAGAATAAAATACAAAAAAGCTCTAAGGGTGAATTTACGAGCGCGGGTGCTGTAACCGGTAGCCAGGCCAGCTTGAGGTGCTGGTGTCCGCAAGGACGTGGAGGTTCGAGTCCTCTCCCGCGCACCAAACAGGATTTGTCAAATTTTTGGAAGTGGACAGAGAGGTCTGCTCGCCGCGCCTTCTGGCGCGGCTCGCAAGGAATTGTGCGACAAAATCAAACGGCGGGACGAAATCCCAAAACACAATTTTTTCGGAAATGAGGCGGTTCGTCATAACGAGGTTATGCTTAAGTTTTTTGAAATATCGTGGTTCAAAAAATTTGAGACCAATTTATTCGCGCAAAATGTCCCGCTTCGCGGGATGAGGTAATTTTTCAATCCCTCGCCGAACATTAACCCACGCCAAAATATATGAACAATGCAAGAT
>DAIDAY010000027.1 GCA_027310365.1 bacterium | reverse complement strand
GGTACTGATCAAGATTGTACAAATAAACGTTCCCGTTGTACGTTCCACCGGACACTCGACCAACAACCAAAAGATTCGTGCCGGTGGCCACCTCCAGCGAGGCTGAGGGTACCGTCGTTCCGATGCCGACGGAGCCGCTGAAGTAGCCGCCGCCATAAACGGAAAGCGCTTGCGGCAAGCCGGCGGTGGTGTTCGTGTTTACGCCAAGCGATGCCGGAAAAGCGTAGGTATTGGATCCGCCCGGATAGCCGAAGGCGCCGGGGCCGGAAACATTGCCCGCGGTTATCGTCTGCGACGAGCCGAGATACGGCGCGGTCTGCTGCTGACCGCTCGGGAAAACAAGGCCGCCCGATCCCACCAGAATGGTGCCGCTCGCCGCCTGCGTCGTTGTCCCGACGGAAAGACCCTGCAGGTTTTTGATGGTGGCGCCGCTTGCGTCGATGCTGCCGTTCAGGTAGGAAACGGCCTGGACGCGGGACCAAACCAAGAAAAAAACTCCCCCAAGCGCGATGAAGGAAGCGAACACTGCGATTTTTCTTTTATCCTTCATTGATTTCATTATACCATACCAAATTTTATCAAATTTCAGTTTTCTGAATGCTTTTGGCGAGGTGGATAATTTTAGAATTTCTGCGGTATCACGGTGAGCGTTCCCTTGACCGGGCCGCTCGGGGGACAGTAGTCGCGGCACTCGAAGGTGAAGACGCCGGACGGCGCGGAGGCGGAGAGGATGATTTCCTTCGTCTGGCCTTTCTTCACGGGGTAGAAATAGGCGCCGAGGTACGGAATGGAAAGATCATAATCCTGATCCACGGCGGCAAATTCGAGGGTTATCGTATCATAGGCATTCACGGCGATATTTGATGGATTGAAACCAGCGGAGGAAACGGAAAGATTATAGGTCCTGTTTTTGATCGGCGAGGACGGGTTCGGCGTTCCGGCGGCGACGCTTTGCGCCGGCGTCGGCGCGGCGCTTTGAGGAACGCTTGCCGAATAGATGTCGGCTATCTTCTGACCCTGGTAGGTGTCGGCCGCGGGGCTCGAAGACGAACGAACGGCCGCGGGGCTCGGCGCAGACCGGCTCAAGAAATACCAAGTCGCCAAGACGACAATCACCGCAAGGGCGACTACTACCGTCCAAACCCAACATGGTTTCTTTTTGCCCTGCTCCTCCATAAGTCTTATTATATCAATTATATCAAATCTTAAACAGCGCTTGGGTTTTTCGGCTACAGTTGCTAAAATAAAGACAAAGGAATTTTATCCCCATCTTACGAAGTCCAACTTCGTAAGATTGTCCTGAACTGAACTATGATTCGGATCAAACCGTCAACGGGGAATATATATCACTTATACAACAGGGGGGTTGAAAAGAGAAAGATTTTTCTCAATGAAGAGGACTATTTTAGGTTTGTTCATAATCTTTTTGAATTCAACGACGAAGCGCCGGCAGAAAATATCTATTACAAAACCCTAAGTCTCAAATCTTACGAAGTTGGACTTCGTAAAGTTAAACCGAAAGCCAAAAGGGAGCCAAGAAAATTACTTGTGGAACTGATGGCATTCTGCCTTATGCCGAATCATTTTCACTTAATGGCCAGGCAGTTAAAAGACAATGGTATAAGCGAATTCATGAGAAAACTGGGAGGCGGCTACACCAATTACTTCAATCTAAAAAATCACAGGTCGGGAGCACTTATGCAGGGGAAATATAAGTTTGTACTCGTCAAAAATGAAGAACATTTTATCCATCTCCCGTATTATATACACCTCAACCCCCTTGATATGGCGGTGCCGAAATGGAGAGAGGGGAAAATGGAAAACTGTCGTGAAGCGACGAAATTTCTTGAAAGGTATCGCTGGAGTAGTTTTCTTGATTACATAGGGAAGAAAAATTTCCCCTCCGTCACGCAACGCGACTTCTTGAATGATTTTTTCGGCGGCTCAAAAGGATACAAATCGAGCATGGAACAATGGTTGAAAAATTTACGTTTGAATCCCGATGAAGCTAAGGATTTATTTCTTGAAGAAGAGGATGATTTACAGAATTTACGAAGTTGGACTTCGTAAGATTCAAATTTAATATTTCACTTGGTAGCTGATACCGATGGTGCCAAACCATGGAGAATTCCACTGATCATCTGCCTGCGCAGACAGGCCCAGGGGTGCAAAAATAGCTTTCCAGTAGAGGGGCTGCAAAGCGTTCGGGAAGTTCACCTCCCGGCCCTGCGTCGCTGGTATCCAATTCGCGCCGTCGTTCGAGAAAAAGAACGATGCAGTTCCCCCGCCCAGCGATAAATCGAGATTGGTGATCGTCGCCGAATAAAGAGTGCCGGGATAATTCGACAGGTTGGCAGATACGATCTGGCGGGGCCGGGATTTGTCAAAGCCCTCGTCGGCGAACTGGTAATAAGAAATGTTGCTGGAAGCATCGGTTACTTTGGCAACCAATCTATTGACGTCCGACGTCGATAGTGGCGTCGATAGTGGCGTCGAACGTCCAAATATCGCTGAGCGTTCACCGCGCGTGAACAAAATTCCGGAAAAATCCACCGCCCCCTGGATTTGGCCAGTGCCATTCGTAAAAAGCTTGACGAGCTTCGGATTGTTTGGAGTAGAACTCCAAATATAATAAGTGCGATAAGATTGATTGGTCTGATAGGACTTATCAATATAGGTAATCTCCGGCTGGAAGCCGTTATTCATCGGGCGGATACCGAAGAATTGAGAAAGGTCTTGCACTTGCCAGGAGTTGTTCACGCTGGTGATCCTCGCCCCGGCACCCCAGTAGGCACCATAAACGACAACGAAATCGTTTTGGGTTCCGCCGATACCAACTTGGCCAGGATAGTTTGAAACGATCGGCGTTGAGGTTTCACTCAAAATCTCGGAGCCGTCGGGAGCATAAACCAAAACTTTATACTTGCCACCGCCTTGGACAATTTTGGTGGTTACACCCGCTGGCTCCAACGCCTGACGTCCGACGTCGAACATATTGACGTCCGACGTCGATAGTTGGGTCCACGTGTATTTCGGCGGGAACATAAAGGCCGTTTCATTATCGTCGCGGTACATCGTGGTCGATCCGGAATCCAGCCAACCGTTGCCGGAAAAAAGATCAGTAAAGCTGGTATATACAAGGTTCAACGGTGGTGGTGAAGGAGGTGGCGGAGGAGTTTCCGTCACACTGGTCGCGCTGGAGGAAACCGCAACAATCGGCCGCTGATTCAGCGTTGTCTGAACCGTTGATCCGGCTTGTTGCTTTGTCTGCCGCTGGATGTTGAGAACCAAGTTCTGGGAGATTTTCGTTTCGATCGCTTGGCGGAGAAACCGCGTGGTAATCGCGATGCCGGCGAAGATGCCTATCACGAAAAGGGCGGTCACTGCGGCGACGCCCACGCCGGAGAAAAGATTCTTGGTTTTCCGGTCAATGATTTTTCGCTTTCCCCAGTTTTCGAGTCTGCGCTTCGGCCTGCCCCAGTCGAAGAATTTTTTATTGTGTCGGTGAATCATAGCCCGATGGGACTGATTGGTCTGATAGGTTCTATAAACTATTCTTGAGAAGAAGTTTTTTCCTCACTTCTTCCCTCCTGTTTCTTAAATTCTCTCGATAGCCGCCTTCTTTCAAGAAATCCTGCTCTAAGAACTTGATCTGACGATCAAGAAGAAAATTGGCCTGGTTGATAAGACAAATCATCGCGTTGGCAGCACTTTCTGGATTTTCTAAATAAGACCAATAGGATTGATGAGTCTGATTGGACTTATCGGACTAATAGGTTTATTTCACGGGCAGCGCCGTTCCTGCCTCTTCCGCTGAAGCGAAGTTCGTCCACTTCGCCGAATCATACCGCGGCGCCACGAGGTGATAAGAAACCTCCGGGACTGAGGTCGATGCTCCGGCGAAATCCCGACCCTCAGATATTTGACTCGGGGCACCGGAGATCACGATCTGTTTCCGATCCGGCCTCAAGGTATACCACGTCTGGCCGTCGAAATTCGGCGTGAGGTAGACGCTCACGTCTTTCATATCCCTCCCCTCATTCACGGTCTGCCAAAAGAGCCAGAGATCACTACCTTTTTCGGCGTTGCCGAAATCAATCACAGCCTCCCAAGCGCCTCTGGTGCGCGGGAAGTTCACTTTTCCGAATACTTCCGTCTTGATCCCTATCACATCGGGGCCGTAGGTCGCGTAGTTCACGCCGGCGATCCGGTACACCGGGTCGAGCGTCGAGACGGTTAGCTTGTTCACGCCGCTGATGTTGTAGCTGTTCATATTCAAATTTGCCTGCGCTCCTCCATTCAACGACCAATTGCCGTTCACGGTGACATTGTTCGCGAAGGTGACCGCACCCGTCGGCGCGAAGGTTACAAATGTTGTCGGCGTGAATGAGATATTGCTCGCACCGCTTGCTTGGTTCGATCCACTTAAGTAGAGATTGGCTCCATCGTAGTTCAAAAGGAATTGCCCCGACGAATAGTTGCCCGAGAGCCAGAGATTGCTCGATGTAGCTTGCGGAGCCATACCCCAGGAAATACCCGCTCCGTACGCACCGCCATTCTTATACTGCACGAAACGCATTGCGCGATTAGGATTTGTTTCGCTTTCGATAGAAGTATTATTCAAATTGATAAGCGCCGCCGTTGTCCACATCGCCAACGTATTGGCATTATTGAAAGCACTCCGCCCGCTGTTTACGACAACTCCTCCGTTCGTATTCAAGGCATACGGCATCACGTTCGCGGCGGGATCGATATAGTAACTCGTGTTGTCGCGATCGTAGGAGATGGAGGATTGAATGTTCCCGTTCACGTCGAGATTCGTGCCGGGGGCCGTCGTTCCGATGCCGACGTTGCCAGTGTTTGAAATGACCATCGTGGTTGTAGAACCGTTGATCGCGTTACGGAAGCCAAAATTACCGGTGGAATCGAATGTGAGATTACCATTACTTACATCAGAAAATATCTGGCTCTTTTGAACGGTCCCGGAACGGAATCTTATATTGGGGTACTGATCAAGATTGTACAAATAAACGTTCCCGTTGTACGTTCCACCGGACACTCGACCAACAACCAAAAGATTCGTGCCGGTGGCCACCTCCAGCGAGGCTGAGGGTACCGTCGTTCCAATCCC
>DAIDAY010000026.1 GCA_027310365.1 bacterium | reverse complement strand
GCGCCGACACCGCGGCATGCGTCTTTCCCAGAAGAAAACACTCGTTTCGATCATCCTCTCACATCTTACGAGAGGAAAACCGAAACGAAGATTCTCTTGAAAACACACACCGATTTTTCCTTAACTCAATCTTTCTCTCTTTTGCGATTGTATCTCGCCCATAGGATCTATTTTGATTTACTTGATAAATAATTGCGACTTTTAGCAAGGGTAGCATACCCTTACTTAAAAGTCAATGCCCTTATGTGGATAGTCTTTAGGGAGTTTTAATACCTCTTGCCCGCGCATCGGGCGGGCTGGGGCAAGGGCAAGAACCTTTGTACCCCGAGGACGCGCCCAAAGGAGGGGTCAAGGGGAGGAATTTCGGCGCGTCCTCGTCTGAAGCCCCGGAGCCCCGAAGTCCGCCAGCAGGCGGACGAGGGGCGGAGGGGCTGAACACCTTGAATAGGGGTATTGTCGGGTTTGAGATTTTGGAGAAAGTCCAGCATTGGCGCGCTGTAATGCACCTCAACCCCTTCGTTCTAGAACGTAGGGGTGAACGAAGGGGTAAAGCGGAGTGAAGTAGGGTTTGGGATTTCAGAGATGCAGCGACAAAAAAGCGAGTAATAACAGGCAATTCTGGGAATAGGGGGTAGTCATTCTGCTGTAGGGCGAATGACTACCTGAATGACTAGGTTGGCGGGGTCAAGAATTGGTCATAAAATACCCTCGAGCAAGGTCATAGAGACGAGCACAGAAGAAAAACCACCCTTTATGGGGGGGGTTCTTCTGTGCTGGCCCTCCTGAATGAAATCCGAACTTTTTACCAAACGAACCCCGACGAATGAAGGGGTAAACGACTACCCAAACCTCATGGATTTTCGGTAAAATACGTTCGACTGGGGGCGTGGAAACAGGCTGTGAGTTCCTAGTTTAAGATGAGGTCGTGCCCGGCGCTAGGGGGGAAGGAGGCGAAGGCAAGGAATACCATAATCCCGATGAAATTTCTTATCTTCCTTTTGGAATAAATCGTCGTCGCTATAAAGCATAAGGTCTTCCGCCTTCCTTTTGAATCTTCCTCAATTTCAACTTCCCACCAACCAGCTCCGCTTCGAGGAGTTTTATTCTTTTTCCGTTCTCCAAGGTCCACATACCGGGTTCCGGGTTTAGTGCTCGGATTTTCCGGTCTATCGCAACGGCAATCTCGCCGCCTTCATTTTGTGCTTTCTTCAGATCCACTGCCGGCACGAAGGCGTCTTCGGGGACGAATTTTCTCGTGTGTGTCGCTTTCGTTTCATCCTGAGGTTTTGGTTTTACTTCCCCCGCGGCAAACTTCGGCAGTATCTCAATCAAGAGATTAGCCGACAATCGTGCAAGTTCGTCATGGAGCTTTGGAAATGGGGAATCAGAAATTGGAAATTCCAGCGCTCGCTGCGTGATCACTGGCCCGTGGTCAACTTTTTCATCCATGAGTATCAGTGTTGCCCCCGCCTGTTCGTCGCCGTTCAAAATCGTGGATTGGATCGGCGTTGCCCCGCGATAGCGAGGGAGGAGAGAGGGGTGGACCACCATGATTCCTCTCGGGAAAAGATCAATCACTTCCTTCGGGATGATTTTGCCGTAAGAAGCTAATACGGCGAACTGCAGTTCGCCGATTTTCAATTTCAAATTTTCAATTTTCAATTTCTCCGGTTGATAAACCACAATACCGTGTTTTTCGGCCAAAACTTTCACGGGTGGGGAGGTGAGGGCATGCTTCCGGCCGGCCGGCCGGTCGGGGTTCGTGATGACGAGAGTTGGCTGCATACCGGCACTCATCAAGCGTTCGAGAATCATCTCTGCAAAATGGGGAGTGCCGAAAAAGACATAATTCATGGTTTCTCGAACTCGATCTTGTGGAGTTCTTTCGCCTTATCAACGAACAATTTCCCGTCCAAATGATCCATCTCATGCTGAAAAACGCGCGCAAGGAGTCCCCAAGCTTTTATTTTAATTTTCTTTCCGTCGGCATTATATCCTTCGAGCGTAACCTGATAGTGCCGGTCGACTGGCCCGAAAGTCTGCGGCACGCTCAGGCATCCTTCCTCGGTCAGGTCCATATCCTTGGAAAATTTGGAAAGCGTCGGGTTGAAAACGGCATAAAATTTCATGTGCCCATCGCTTGTGGGAACTTGCGCCACGAACATGCGATAGGGGAGACCGACTTGGTTGGCGCTCAAACCGACGCCATCGGCTGCTTTCATCATCGTTCTCATTCTTCGCGCCAATTCTTTGGTCTCCGTTTTCGAATGGCGCGAGAAATCGAACTCTTCCGTTTTGGAACGGAGAAACGCCTCGCTTTTCTTGTCGGCGATCTCCAGAATCCTATCTGCAATTTTTGTCATCTCGTTTTATTTTTTGCTTCCCTATTGATCCATTCAACCTTGTCCGGAGTCGACGCTGAGCGGCGCTGAGCGCCGTCGAACGTGTCGAAGAGAATCCGCGTGAAGTACGCGCCTTTGTTCTTGACGTCTTCCCGCTCCGCCACCCGTTTCGCGATGCTCAGGAGTTCCTGCTTGTCTCGGTTTTTGGCCAGTTTGATGTAGAGGGCCTTGTGCTTTTCATCCCGGAGAATCCCGGCAAGCATAAGTCCCGTGTCCTGGTATTCTCGGTAGACGCGTCCCTTCGTGGCTCGTTTTTTGAGCTTCTCCAAATAATTCTCGCCAAGAGTCATTGTAGAGATTATATGATACAATCTGGCTTAAGGATAGACAACGCAGCCCTTCATCCTGCGAGAAATAAGCCGCTCCAAGCGGTTGCCGACGCGCTGAAGGCGGAACGATTTCTAACGGGGTAAAAAGCCTCAATGTGGAGAAAGTCAACCTTTTGGGTTAAAATGGAGACACTATGAAAAAATCGCAGCGGATTACCTTGATCATTGGCGGCATCCTCGCGGGAGGGGGGTTTTTTTTCTACGCCGGGCTTCGCTTCGGGGTGTCAAAGTATAGCGATGAATCTTCGTACTCGGTACCGGCGAACGGGACGAGCAGCGTCCTGAGCGGCGATTTTTCCCTCTTCTGGAACGCCGTTCAGCTTATGAAAGATAAATTTTACAATCCGCCGCAGATCAATGACCAAAACATCATCTACGGAGCCATTAAGGGCGCCGTGGGGTCTCTGAACGATCCGTATTCGGCATTTTTCACTCCGAGCGATTCGGCGAAGTTCAACGAAGATTTGACGGGGAGCTTCGGCGGCATCGGCGCGGAAATCGGGACCAAAAACAACCAAATAGTCGTGATAGCGCCGCTCAAGGATACGCCGGCGGATAAGGCCGGCCTCCGTGCGGGAGACGAAATATTCAAAATCGACGATACGCTCGTCACGAACGACATGACAGCCGATGATGCGGTGAAACTCATTCGCGGCGACGTCGGCACGACCGTGAAGCTCCTCGTCATGCGCGACGAATGGAAGGAGCCAAAAACGTTCACTTTGACGCGCGCCGTCATCAATGTGCCGACCATCGATTTCAAACTGCTCCCCGGCAACATCGCCTACGTGCAGCTTTACAACTTCGACGCCAACGCGGGCGCCGAGTTCTACAGGGTCGGTCTCCGGATGCTCACGAGCAACGCGAAGGGTTTGATTCTGGATCTGCGGGATAATCCGGGCGGCTTTCTCGATGTGGCGCAAAACATCGCCGGCTGGTTTTTAAAGAGGGGGGATGTCGTTGTCAAGGAAAAATTCAGGGGCAGGGGGGAACAGTCGCTCTTGGCGCAAGGGAACGAGGCGCTCCTTCGGATGCCGACGGTGCTCCTCGTGAACGGCGGATCAGCTTCGGCTTCGGAGATATTGTCGGGCGCACTCCGCGACGACCGCCGGATCAAACTTGTGGGGAAGCAAACTTTCGGGAAAGGGAGCGTGCAGGAAATAGAAGACCTGCCGGACGGATCATCGATGAAAATTTCTATCGCCGAATGGCTGACGCCGGACGGCGCGGTGATAAACAAAATCGGCTTGAAACCCGATTATTCAGTGCCCTTGACCGATCAGGATATTCAGAATAAAAAAGACCCTCAACTCGACAAAGCGATTGAGGTTTTGCAATCGGAGATGAGCCAATGAATCCCGTGAGAAACCACAAGCTTACGAAAAAGATGATCGCGCACCACGTCGCAATAACCCGGCACAAGAGGCAATCACTTATGCAAAAGGCATTTTGTTTCTAACGGGATGAAGGTCATTCTTCTTCAAGATGTCAAAGGACTCGGGGGAAAAAGTGAAGCGAAGGACGTATCCGACGGATACGCGAGGAATTTTCTGCTCCGCAAAAACTTAGCCGTTCAGGCAACGCCGGAAGCGCTCGCCAGTCTTGAAAAACGGAAAAAAGAGAACGATCTGAAGCGCGAAAAAATCTTCGCCGAACTAAAAGCCAAGGCTTCTCAGATAGAACATCTCACTTTTCACTTCGAACTCAGGGTAGGAGAGAAAGGAGAGGTTTTCGGCGGCATCCATGCAAAGGAAATCGCGGAAAAACTAGCGGAAGCCGGGTTCCCCGGCGCGAAACTCGATCTTCCAAAACCGATAAAATCAATCGGCGCAGTTGAAGTGCCGGTGGATTTGGGGAAAAAAGTAAAGACGAATGTCAAGATTGTAGTTAAATCCCATCTGGGGCCGGCATGACACTCACCACCTTGACGTTCTTGCGGGAGCGGTCAAATCCTATCCTTCTTTTCGTCGAGAATTTCACTTTTCCCTCCTGGACTGCATAAAGCGTATCATCGCCGCCCCGCTTGACGTTCGTCCCCGGATAATACTTCGTGCCGCGCTGGCGGATGATGACGTCGCCAATCTTTGCGGTTTCCCCGTCAAAGAGCTTGACGCCCAAGCGCTTGGATTCTGATTCTCTGCCTAATTTTGTAGAGCCTTTTGCTTTAGTATGTGCCATACATTCACGAAATCCTCCATTCTCATTTCTCAGTCCTCAATAATAATTGTAGAATTGATAGTACCCTAAGAGGGGATACGATGTCAATCATCATCGCAAGGTTTTCGAACTGGCTGCGGGAAAAGAAAGAGCCGATGATCATCGTTATCGCGGTCTTTGTCGCAATTACCCTGAGTTTCGCCTTGGGATATCTTTTGGGCAGGAGTGATAACCCCGCCCCCATCGTCATCGAGCAATACGCTTCCCATTCTCGATAAAGCGCCACCATTGAGGCATGTGCGGGGTTGTCGGCTATGCCGGAGAAGAAAACGTCGTTCCCGCGCTTCGCTGCGATCGGTCGCAATGTCCCGTCCGCCGATCGTAATAGAACCCTTTGTTGGCCTCAGGACACTGAGGATCATATCAATGGTCGTTATCTTGCCGGCGCCGTTCGGCCCTAAAAGACTCACAATTTCTCTGGGATTTATTGAGAAAGAAACGTCTCTCACCGCTTCTATTTCCCAGTACTTCTTGCTCAAATTTTTTACTTCCAGTACCGCATCCATACCGTTCATGGCATCAGATAGCGGGGTACGTATAAAATTCAAGACCTTGGAAACAGTTTGATAATATCGATGGGCTTTTTCATCCCCAGTCCCATGTGCGGCCTTTCAAGATTGTAATACCGGAGATACTCGGGAATCTCTTTCCTCCAAACCCTGATGTTCCTCGGGATGCGGACAATGCACTCCTCCTGGATCGTCCGATTGAACCGTTCGAGATGGGCATTGTCGTTGGGCGTTCTGATCCGGATA
>DAIDAY010000025.1 GCA_027310365.1 bacterium | reverse complement strand
GTCGGGCATGCTTCTTGAAAAGGTTAAGCCCGTCAACGATGACTTTTCCCGCTCTCCGGTCAACGGTAACAACCTTCCCGGTTTTCCCGGAATCTTTTCCCGTCATTATTTTCACCATGTCCCCTTTTTTGATTCTCATCTCTTTAGAAGCACAACGCCTTTTGCATCAGCGATTGCCCGTCATGTTCGGTTAATGCGACGTGGGAGGTGGTCATTTTTTTTGTAGGCTTGCGGTTTCTCATGGGATTCGGGTGTTTTACACCAACTCTTCCGCCAAGGATGCGATGGTGTCGTACCCTTTTTCTTTTATTTCTCGCGGGATCGGACCAAATACCCTTGTCGCCTTGGGTTCTTTTTTGTCCTTATCGATCAAAACAACCGCGTTGTCGCCGAACCTAACGTATGATCCGTCTTTTCTCCGCATCGCTTCCTTCTGTCTCACGACGAGAACGTTCACGACGTCTTTTTTCTTGACCTGTTTCCGGGGTTCGGCGGTTTGGACCGAAGCGACGACGATATCGCCGATCCGGGCGTATCGTCTCCTGCTGCCGCCTAAAATACGGAAACAGCGTACGGTTTTGGCGCCTGAATTATCGGTTACTTTCAGTATGGAACGTTCTTGTATCATGAGGTTAAACTTTTCCGAGGATAGTCCACCGCTTGTCCTTGCTCAGCGGCCGCGTTTCCTGGATCACAACCGTGTCGCCGGTTTTGTATTCATTCTTTTCGTCATGCACCTTGAAGCGCCGGGTTGTTTTGTGGTATTTCTGGTATTTCTGATGCTTCGTGAGTCGTTCCACTTCGACGACTCTCGTTTTTTGCATCTTGTCAGAAACGATGATTCCTTTGAGTTTTCTCATCTCTTTAGAAGCACAACGCCTTTTGCATCAGCGATTGCCCGTCATGTTCGGTTAATGCGACGTGGGAGGTGGTCATTTTTTTGTAGGCTTGCGGTTTCTCATGGGATTCGGATTAGTGTCTTGTCGAAACATGAACGGCCGTCAGGATCCGGGCTATCATTTTTTTGATTTTCCGGATTTCTTTGATGTTCTTCACTTTACCAGCCGACAAGTCAAATTTCAAATCAACAAGCTTTTGTTTTTGTTCGGAAAGCTCTTTCATGAGTTCCGGAAGCGGCTTCGTGTTCAATTGTTCTTTTTCTTTGCGTGCCATCCTTTTCTCTAAGAATGAGGAATTATTTTTCCACTACCTTTGTCTTTACTGGCATTTTGTGTCCCGCGATGCGGAGCGCCTCGCGAGCAACGTCTCCCGGAAGACCGTCAACTTCGAAGAGGATTCTTCCGGGTCTCACAACGACCACATAGTGATCGATGTTCCCTTTGCCGCCTCCCAGCGTGACTTCCGGTGGAAGTTTCGTGATTGGCTTATCGGGGAAAATGCGAATCCATAATTTGCCGCCCTTTTTTAACGCATGGGCGACGGACTTCCTTGCCGCTTCGATTTGCTGGGATGTAATCCATCCGGCTTCACGAGCCTGGAGCCCGAAGGAACCAAAGCTTAAGGAAAGTCCGCGGGTTTCCTTGTTCCTTCCCTTGGATCTGCCTTTTTGCTGTTTCCGATGTTTTTGTTTCTTTGGCTGAAGCATAGTGGTTTTATCGGACTAATTGGACTTGTCGGACCGATTGGTCTTATTGGTCTTTTCTTCAAAAATTTCTCCTTTGTAAATCCACACCTTTATTCCCACCGTGCCGTAAATGTTGTAAGCCGTCGCCTCGCCGTAGTCGAGATTCGCCCTGAGACTCGACAAGGGCATTTTCCCTTTGAGCATGGAATCGCTCCGCGAAATTTCTGCTCCATCCAGACGTCCCCCCATTTTTATCTTCGCGCCCCTCACATCCCGATTCTGCACAATCGTTTCCAGTCCCCGCTTCATGACCCGCCGGTATGGCAAGCGTTTTTCTATGTCGTATGCCAATTGCTGAGCCACGACTTGGGCGGAAATCTCAAAGCGCTTCAGTTCTTCGATGTTGATGTTCAGAGACGGCGTTTGCAGCATCTTATTCCTCTTCCGGAGCTTTTTGACTTCTGCCAATATCTTGTTTTTCAAATCTTCGATACCTCTTCCCCCGCGGCCGATGATGAGTCCCGGTTTCGCCGCCTTGATATTGATTCTCGCTTTTTCCCCCGATCGTTCGATGTCAATTGCCGCTATGCCTGCTTCAAGGATCGCTTTTTGGATGACGTTCCGGATCACGCAATCTTCCTCGAGGAAGAACTTCAGCGATTTCTTAAAGAACCACTTGGAAGACCAAGGAATGGTTATGCCTAAGCGATATGCGTTCGGTTTTATTTTTTGAGCCATGTTGCAAAATAGTTAAATATCTCAAATTTTTCTTAGATCGCTTTTCTCCGGAAAATTTTTCTCAATCCGTCGCCCGGTTCTTTCGTGGGCTTTTTCTCGCTCATTTCTTTCATCTCTTTCAGCGCTGGTTCACCGTTCGCTTTCGGCTGCTTTTCTTCCGTTGCCGCTTCCTTCAGCGCCTTTGCCTTCTTCTCCTTTTTAACGATGGTGAACGCCTTTCCCATCGGTTTTTCCGAAACCCCCAAGGTAAGCGTCACATGGCTTGTTTTCTTCTGGATGGGATCGACGCCGCCCCGCGCTCTCGTGATCCATCGCTTGAACATCGGTCCGCCATCCACCCGTATTTCTTTTATAAAAAGATTTTGCTTTTCAATGTGGTGATTATTCTCGGCGTTCGCGATAGCCGATCGGAGCAGTTTCACGACCGGTTCTTTCGGCCTCCGCGGCGTCACCATAAGCCGCGCTTCCGCTTCCATGACGGGCAACCCTTTCACGAGATCGGCAACGAAGCGTACTTTCCGCGACGGTATGCGGAGATAGCGCAAAGTTACGGTGATATTGGATATTTTTGACGCCATAGTCTACAAAAATTATTTCTTCGGCGCAGCGGCGGGCTGGGTGGCGGAAGTTTCTCCGCCCTTTTCGATTTCTCGCTGCATCTTGCCGCCGTGCTTGACGAATTTCCTCGTGGGGGAGAACTCTCCTAAGCGGTGACCCACCATATCTTCGCTCGCGCGGACCTCGATGAAGTCTCTGCCGTTATGGACCAAGAACGTGAAACCGACCATTTCGGGAGAAATTTCGGAATCGCGGGACCACGTCTTAATCGGCGCGGCATCGCCGGCTTTCGATTTTGCTATTTTCTTCAGCAATTTTGGATTGATGAAGGGTCCTTTTTTGCTTGAGCGCGACATACGGGATATTCAAATATTTACCTCATGAGACATTTTATTTCCTTCTCTTGATAATCAAGGCGTTGGAGTATCGGCTCTTTTCCCTGGTCTTGTGGCCGCCAGTCGTCTTGCCCCACTTGGTCTTGGGACGTTTTGTTCCGCGGGGCTGTCTTCCTTCTCCGCCGCCGTAGGGATGATCGCGGGGATTCATCGCTGTGCCCCTCACCGTGGGCCTGATATTGAGCCAACGTGAACGGCCGGCTTTTCCCAAGGTTACCAAATTATATTCCGGGTTGGAGATTTGTCCAATGGAAGCGTAGGCGTTCCACAGAATCTTTCTCATTTCTCCCGAGGGCATTTTAACCTGCGTATAGCCGTCTTCGTGAGCAAGGATTTGTATGGAAGTTCCCGCGGATCGCGCGAACTGTCCACCTTGCCCCGGCGAGAGTTCGATATTGTGAACGAACGTCCCGACCGGAATCCGTTTCAGGATGGTCCGGTTACCCGTTTCAATCGGCGCGTTGGGATCCGTAACGATCGTATTCCCCACTGCGATGCCGTGCGGAGCAAGGATATACCGCCGCTCTCCGTCGGCGTAGAGAACCAACGCGATGAAAGCGCTTCGGTACGGATCATATTCGATGGTCTCGATTCTGCCCGGAACGCCGACTTTCATCTGCTTAAAATCAATGAGGCGGTAGAGAATTTTGTTGCCTCCGCCCTGGTGACGCACGGAAATTCTTCCCTGGTTGTTGCGTCCGGCGTGGTTCTGCAAGCGCTCGGTAAGGTTTTTCCGCGGGCGGACATCAGAAATCAGGCTGTAATCGGCAACCGTGATGAACCTCGTCGAGGGCGTTCTTGGATTCAGTTTCTTGACCATGTTATTGAATTTCGATTTTATCCCCCTTCTTCAGCGTGATGACGGCTTTTTTGATGCCCGACCTCCTCTTCGGTTGATTCCGGAAATATTTTACCTTCCCCTTCTTAACGACGATCCTGACGTTGACCGGCATCACATTGTATCGCTTTGCGATGTTTTCCCTGATAAGCGGTTTCGTTGCATCGCTCGTCACGAGAAAAACATAGGCGTTCTCTTTGCCGAGATCAGTTGATTTTTCCGTTACCCACGGTTTTACCAAAACGTTCTTGGCATGCGTCTTAAAATGCGAAACCGCTTTCGGTTCTTTCATTTCCGTGGTCTTTGCTTCTTCTTTCTTTTCCTCCGGCTTGTATTTTTTGAAAATAGCCATGGCTTATTTTTGCGTCGAATATTTCTTTGTGAACTCTTCGACCGCATTTTTATCAAAAAAGACGTTCTGGGCCGAAAGGCATTCATAGATATTCAAAGAATTCGGGGTGCTCATCGCTGTTTTCGGGATGTTGCGGAACGCTAAATGGGTATTCTTGTTCTTCGGATCGGTAACGATGAGGACACTTTTGGGCTTTTCAAAAAACTTGTTCAAAACTTCGGCAGCTTTCTTCGTTTTTGGAGTATCAAGTTTGAAAGTGTCAATGACCTTCACGCCGCCGCCCTGCAATTTCTTCGAGAGGACCGAAAACAACGCCAAGCGCTTCATTTTGGTATTGATCTTCTTTTTATAACTCTTATCTTTCAAAGGGCCGAAGGTAACGCCGCCGCCGATCCAGAGCGGAGAACGCCTTGAAGCGTGCCGCGCCCGACCGGTATGTTTTTGGCTCCACGGTTTTCTGCCCCCACCACGAACCTCCGAGCGATCCTTCGCGTGCGCCCACGGCCTGCGCTGATTCGCGAGAAATGCGGAAACTGCCTGGTGGACCAAGTCGGGATTCCACTTCACGTTGAAGATGTTTTCCGGAAGCTCGATAGTTCCCACCTTCGTATTGGTTTTGTCGAATAGTTCGATTTTCATGCTACTTCGTTATTTCGATTGCTCCTCCCGTGAATCCTGGTACGGCACCTTTCAGAAATATAATTTTTTTCTCGTTGTCGATCGAAGTGACTTTCAAATTCTTGATGGTTATCTTCCGATTGCCCATGTGTCCAGCCATTCTCCTTCCCTTGATGGTCCTTTGCGGCGCGGTGGGGCCGTTGGAACCCGGTGCGCGCAGGCGGTCTTTTTGGCCGTGGCTTTTCGGTCCGCCGTGGAAGCCATGCCGCTTCACGACGCCCTGGAATCCGCGTCCCTTGTTCTTGCCGCTCACTTTCACCTTGTCCCCTTCCTTGATTTCGCCGATGTCGCTTTTTTCGGAAATCTGAACCGGCGTCACGGGAACGCATTCGTCTCCCTGCCATACCTGGGACATCTTGAGTTTTACGCCGCTGATTCTCATGGCACGCTTATAGTCAAAAAAATAACCAGACCGAGCCTGGCTTTCCTTTGGCTGCTTGTCTTTGTGGTTCTTATATTAGCGAAAGAGCCTCTTTTTGTCAACGGCTTTCCGATTTCCCTTCGAAAACACGCTATGCCAAACCCCAGCGAGGTTTGGCCGCTCGCTCTCGGACTCGCTCTCCCGCCAGTCAATGGACTGGCGGGAACCATGCCCGCTCGTCCTGCGAGACGGTTTTCTCAGGGAAATCTCCAAGCTTTAAGGTGCTATCAGAAGACGAAACAAAAAGCGCCGTTTCCTTCAATGAAGGGCGTGCGCTCGATTGAATCACTAGTCGAAGAAGCTCGTGGGGAGAGTTCGCCCGTTCTTTTCAGCGAACTCTCTGATTGATTTTTTGAGCGTTTCTCGTTGTTCAGCGAGAAAGACCTCCAAATCATTTTTCCACACTTGAAGGGTCGCCAAGGTGGACTGTTTTTCTGCGGCAGCAGCAATTCGTTCGCTTTCCGCACATATTCCTGTAACTGCTTCCTCATCCGGATCCTCCTGATCTTTGATGAGTTCAAGTAGCGCTTGGAATATTTTTATTGATTCCGTCAAAGAGTCTGGCACAGCTTTGTTTTGTTTGCGTAGGATGGAATCAACCTCTCGGAAAATTCTTGCGTATTCATCTCGAAAGTATTTTTTCTCTTCCGAGGACAAAAAAGGCGCTGCTTCGGCGAACTTGTCGGGGATCGCGGTCTGGAGAACCATTTTCCTACTTATCAGCTCATCCATTTCGCTAGCATTTTCTTTCACCTTTATAAGGGCGTCTGACATTCTTTGAACTGCCGCCGAGATTCTCTGAATAGTTCCCCCAGCATCGTCTCCGGTAATTTTCTCACCTGCCATGGAACACCTCTGTTTATTTTAAAGTACTTAATTCCTGAAAGTGCAGAAATCTTACACCTTATCTCTTACGAGACGACCTATTCATACGAATAGGAATTATTGTAAACATACAATAAAATAGACTGATTGTCAATACCACCGTAATGGTTCAATGGTGGGTTTTTCATACTCCAGAGCGTCTCTTTCTCCCTGACGAAACCTCTCGCAGCGAGGTCGGAGTTTCGCGAGCGAAGAGG
>DAIDAY010000024.1 GCA_027310365.1 bacterium | reverse complement strand
CCCTGACCCCGTACCCTGCCCGGACCATCCGGACCGCTTCCATCCGGAGGCGGAGCAACCTTTTGTTTGTTTCGTACATACCCATATTCTAACCCTCTAGTGTTTCCAAGCTATTGAACCATTACGGCCAGTTGACAGAAATCCGGTACGAGGAAGAATATGTCCGAACTCAATCAGATATCTTCGGAAAAGGATATTGGGAAGTTCCTGAATGTGCCCGTTGGCATTGGTGAATCATCTCCAGCTCTCGATGAAAGACGAAGCAAAGATAATGCTCGGAAAGACATTCTCATCTTATTGCCTCCACACATATGTCGGAAAAGGAGCTTGTGCAACCTATACAAAAGCGATCTAAACGCCATCACAAGGTTAACTTTTTGTTGTGAGCAAACCGTCTCGCAGGATGACTTGCCTGCGCAAGCAGGGCAGGCGTGGTTGCCCGAATGGCAGAGCGAGTCCGAGAACGTCCAGCCTTCGCAGCCGAAGCTGCTTCGGCGGAGCAGGCAGCGCAAACTTCACGCTGGAGAATTCGATAGCGTGTGTGGAAACAACAAAAAGTTTAGCCCTCTTCCTCTTCCGTGGCTGTGCCGGGTTTCTTCCAGCTTGACCAGTCACAATCCGGATATCGCGAGCAGCCGTAAAAAATTCTGCCTTTTTTGGTTTTCTTCGCATGTACTTCGCCTTCGCTGCACTTCGGGCAGGGGCCGAATTTTTCGCTCGGCTGTATAATCGATTTTGTGTTCTTGCATTCCGGGAAACCCGAACAAGCGAGGAACTTTCCGAATCGTCCCATTTTAATAACCATGGGCTTGCCGCACTTATCGCATTTCTCGTTCGTCGTCTGAGGAGCGAGCGATTCTTCCTTTTTCACGCTCTCATACTTCTCTTTCAGCTCTTTCGAGAAAGGATCGTAGAAATCACCCAAGAGCTTCCGCCAATCTTCTTTTCCTTCGGCGACTTGGTCCAAGCTTTCTTCCATCTTTGCCGTGAACTGGATATCCACGATCTCGGGGAAGTTCTCCACCAAAACTTTGTTCACCAATTCGCCGGTTTCAGTCGGTTCGAACCTCCGGTCTTGGTTTTTCGCAACATAATTTCTTGCCTGAATAACCGAAATGATCGGCGCGTACGTTGAAGGTCTGCCGATGCCGTATGCCTCGAGCGTTTTGATCAAACTCGCTTCGTTGTACCGTGCCGGCGGTTCGGTAAAGTGTTCGAGAGGTTCAATCTTCACGAGGTCAAGTGTATTTCCTTCGACGAGTGAGGGGAGTGTTTTTTCCTCAAATTCCTGCTGCCAAACCTTAAGGAATCCGTCGAATTTTAGTAAGATGCCGTTTGCTTTGAACAGATATCTGCCGGCGGACACTTCAATGCTCGTCGTGTCGAAAATTGCCTGCGGCATCTGCGATGCCATGAATCTTCGCCAGATCACATCGTAGAGTTTTCGTTCCTTTTCATCTTCAATGGTTATCGAGGATGATTGCACAAGGGGATTGGTCGGTCGGATTGCTTCGTGCGCCTCCTGAGCCAACTTTGATTTATTCTGAAACTTCCGCGGTGTCTCGATGAGATACTCTTTGCCGAATTCTTCTTGTATGAACTTTCGAGCCAGAGCCAGCGACTCCGATGAAAGATTCACTGAATCGGTTCTCATGTATGTGATCAAGCCGTTTTCATAAAGACGCTGAGCGAACATCATGGTCTGTCGGGCACTGAACCGCAAGCGGCGATTCGCCTCCTGTTGCATGGTACTTGTCGTGAAGGGTGCTAGGGGATTCCGTCGATACTCTTTGTTTTCAACGGAAGCTACTTTAAATTCCTCGCTCTTGAGGGCCGAGACAAGAGTGCCTATTTTTTCTTTGTCTTTGATGCCCGGCTTTTCTATGGTCTTGCCGCTTATTTTATGGAGGAAGGCTTTGAATTCGACTCGGGATTTCCTGTCTTTGAGAATGGCATCAAGCGTCCAATAGGCTTCCGACTTGAATTTCCGTATTTCTTCTTCACGTTCCACGATGAGACGGAGAGCGACAGATTGCACGCGACCAGCCGAAAGGCCGCGGAATATTTTTTTCCAGAGGAAAGGGGAAAGTTCATACCCAACCAAGCGATCCAAAATACGCCTCGCCTGCTGGGCGTCAACCAAATGCATATCGATGGTGCGCGGCGCCTTCAGGGCGTCCTGGAGCGCCCCTTCGGTGATTTCATGGAAAACGATACGTTCGGCTTTTTTATCCAAGCCCAAAACCTCCGCAAGATGCCAGGCAATGGCTTCTCCTTCGCGGTCTTCATCGGTCGCGAGTATCACGCCGTCTGCTTTCGCCGAAAGCTTTTTCAAAGTCGTCACGGTTTTCTTCGATTTCACCGGAATGATGTAGTGAGGTTCGAAATGGTGTTCCACGTCAATCCCGATCTTGCTTTTCGGTAAATCCCGCACATGGCCGAACGATGATTCAATTTTGAAATCCTTGCCCAAAAACTTCGCTATCGTCCTGGCTTTGGTGGGGGATTCAACGATGACTAACTTCATCCTGTTAGAAACAAAACGCCTTTTGGGGAAGCGACTGCCTGCGGCACGCAGCTGATTCAATTTTTTCAGCAATCATCTTTTTCATAAGTTTGCGGTTTCTCACGGGATTCACTTCCTTTTTAATTGAAATCTCCCCTCAATCTCCGTCAGGAAACCGGCAAGAAGAAGAAAAGTAATTTTTTGGTTTATAGTGTTTGTCTCAAGATGAGTTATTTCTGATAATTTGTCAAGGGTGAGAAAATCGGCTGTTCGCGAAAGCGTTTCCATGATTTTGTTTTCATCCCTGTCGAAATCGAATGTCTGCTGGCCGGGCTCAAGAAGATTCAAATCTTCAAGAACCTGCGAGGCGTCTGCAACCAGTCGCGCTCCATTCCGAATGAGCATATGCGACCCTTCATAGTTCCTGTTTTTTACGCCTCCCGGTGCCACGAACACTTCACGGCCCTCTTCGGCTGCAAGCCGGGCGGTAACAAGCGCTCCGGAACGTTTCGGCGCTTCTATAACGACGGTAGCAAGGCTCAAACCCGCCACGATTCTGTTCCGTTCGAGAAATTTATAAGGAAGCGCCGGTTCGTCGGGTTCATATTCGGACAGAAGGCAACCACCTAATGCCAAAATCTTTTCTGCGAGATTTTCATGTGAAAGGGGGTAAACGAAATTCAAACCGTTTGCCAAAACGGCAATGGTTACGCCAGCGGATGCGACAACGCCTGCATGAGCGGCACCGTCGATGCCCAAGGCCAATCCGCTCACGACAATGATTCCCTTTTTTGACAAGTCGCCCGCTATTCCTTTGGCGATTATTCGCCCCTCGTCGGTCGCTTTGCGCGTGCCGACAATGGCAATCGTGACGGCATCGGGGTCGGGCAAAACACCGCGGTAGAAAAGCGTCGCTGGGGGATTCCTGATTTCTTTTAAAAGACGGGGATAAGAAGCATCTTCCAAAGAAACGGTTTTGATCGCAAAACACGCCATTTCTTTGAAGTAGTGTTATAATTATACCTGTAATCCCATAGCATGTCGATGAATTTCGTGCCTTGTGTGCTGACCGGATCATGAATGCAATAAAAACGATGCACTACATTTCCAAACGCCTTAACCCGTCGATGGTTTTTGGTATAAAAAGTGCGGGATGAACCATTTCAAAAAACAGCTGGCAAACGAATTGGTGATTACGCTTATCATTGTTGGAACCCTCGTCGGCGGCATTTTCTTTTTTAAAAACAGTATTGATACGTATGCCACAAGCATTGCCCTCGGTCGCACGCGGTTGGTCCAGCTTTCGAGCGACATTTTGGACCTATCGAATCTGCAGGCCCAATACAGCCAGGCAGCTCAATATCTAAATGCTTTCAATGCAGTTATTCCTTCCTACTACAACCTCATTAACCTCAACAAAGATTTGCAATCCCTTGCTGCGGCTCAAAATCTGAGTTACTCATTTTCATTCGCCGGCGAGAACCCTAAGACCAACAACGGTTTCGGGTCAATCAGTTTCACTCTCTCAGTAGCCTCGCCGAGTTTTAACAATCTTCTCTCTTTCCTGAATTCACTTGAACGCTTCAAGTATCTCACTGCCATTGACGGGGTTGGTTTCAACACTCAGACAGACGGAACACTGACAATGGCGGTCAGAGGAAGGGTATTTTACAAATAATCATGGAAAGAATTAAAAACGCAAAACCATCGAAACAGCTGATTTTTATCCTCCTGGCCGTCGCCATGATTATCCTCACGTTGGTTGTGATTATCTATTTTGTAACCTCTCTCAGCCAACGCATCAACACGGCTCTCAAAATACCGCCGCCGCCCAACCAGAGCGTACAATTCGACATCCAAGGTTTTAAAAATCTGCACGTAACACAATGAAGCTCTCCGCCCTCAAACACGGGAGCTTCCCGGAAGCGGAATACGAGATTCGGGATGCCATCCGCTCATTCCTGCCGTACCTGCGGCGGGAATGAACGGGCTGGGGGGGTAGCAAAGAGCTCATCGCGTGACTCACCAGTTATTGGACACAAGCAGACAACTCAATTCAATTTTCCCAAAATTTTCGCGCGCTGCGCGAAGCGCAGCATAAGGTTTGATGGGGGTAAATGCGATTTCACGATTTTTTAACGACAGGTTCGACAATGAAGGTATAATGCTTTGCCCCGCCCATCCCGTGCGCGCATTATTGAGCAATTTTATTTTTGCCGATTTCAAATTTTCAATTTCAAATCGTCAAACTCCCCATCTTTCTTCTATCCACGGCACTTTGAAGATAGATTCCCAGTTATAAGTGATGGTCGGCATAAGCGCTTCGTAACCGGATTGATTTAGTAATAGCTGATATTTGATAACAAGTTTTTCTATCTTCTCCAACGCTTGCTCCACTTCGGAGAAGTTCAAATCTATCACAAAACGCTCATCGGCGTTTTTATGCGCAATCCGGGTATGGCGGAATCGTGCTACTTTGGCGGTAGCGGATTTAAGCTCTTGAATGTCTTGCGCGACGATGGTTGCGTCCACTTCGAGTTTCGATCCGAAGTGTTCCGCGAAGTGTTGCTTACCAACTTGACGGGGCAAACCGTTCGCTTCGTACTGATCGGCAAACCAGTCGCGCGTAATAACGTTTGGATTGGTTTTTATATCCTCCAAGAGTTTGAGTAAACTTATCACCTCCGTCCGTTCATCAACCTGTTGGGTGATGCCAAGTACCATATACGCGCCGAAGCTCGCCCGCAGGTGATCCCAAAAGAGATTATCGGCGTTTATTTTCGGATTGCTACCGACTATTTCGACGAGGCGCTTGAAGATATATTGACTCTCAATCGTGTCAGTTGCATCGCTGGTAATCGCTTGTATTTCTTTCTTCCATTGTTCAATTTTCGGGTTCATGGTGATTATTTTATTAGCTTGGCGATAGATACTCCTAATGCTTTTGCGAGTCGTTCTATGCCCCTTAAAGACATATTCTTTAGGCCGCGTTCAATCTGGCTAATGTAAACGGCGTTAACGCCCAATTTCTTGGCGACATCACCTTGCGACATCTGCTTTTTCAGACGGATAGCCCTAACTCTTTTACCAAATTTTGCTGATATATCCATGTTCACAAGCACTCTTGTATCTTAACAAGTCATATACTATTCTTCTATATAAACCAATAGGTTTATAATCTATCTATGACAAAATATTTCCTCTACGCACGCAAATCAACCGATGTTGAAGACAAGCAAGTCCGGTCTATCGAAGACCAGCTCGCCGTATTGCGGGCGTTGGCGAAAGACGAAGGATTGAACATCGCTGACACCTTTATCGAAAAGCGATCCGCCAAGCAGCCCGGCCGGCCCGTATTCAACGAGATGCTTGACCGGATACAGCGTGATGAAGCGCAGAGCATCTTGTGCTGGAAACTTGACCGCCTGTCTCGCAATCCCGAAGACAGCGGCAGAATCCAGTGGCTTTTGCAGGAAAACATCATCCGGCACATCCGCACCTACGAACGCAGTTATTATCCCGCCGACAACGTTCTTTTAACAAGCGTGGAGTTCGGAGTGGCGAACCAGTACATCCGCGACCTGTCGGCGAACACCAAGCGCGGCCTTCACGAAAAAGCGAAGCGCGGGGATTATCCGAGCAACGCGCCGCTCGGCTATCTGAATGATCCGCGCACGAAAACCATCGTCGTTGACCGGAAAGAGGCGAAAATAGTCAGAGCCGCGTTTGAACTCTACGCCGAGGGCAACGCCCGCTTGGAAGACGTCTCGATGTTTTTATACAAGAACGGCATCAGGACAAAAGCAACACAGAGATGGCGGAGCGAGGGCGGGAAGCCCTTGAGCCGCGACCAAGTTTCTTTTATGCTTTCCAACCCTTTTTATATCGGCTTGTTCCGCTACGCCGGAGAAATCTACGAGGGAAAGCACAAACCCATCGTCTCCAAGCGGCTTTTCGACAAAGTGCAGGAAGTTTTGAAGAAGCGCGGCTGGCAGGACAGGAAGCAAAACGATCCGAAACCCCTGTGCGGCTTGTTTCACTGCGGCGAGTGCGGCGCGGCCATCACCGCCGAGGACAAGGTGAAGCGGCAGAAGAACGGCAACGTCCACCGCTACACCTACTACCACTGCACCAAAAAGAAAGGGACTTGCTCCCAGCCCTGCATCCGCGAGGAGGCGTTAGCCAGTAAGTTGTCATCCGTTCTTCAAAACTACGCTATGCCCTCGGATTGGGCGGCGGAACTTTCCAAGATAGCCGACAGGGACGAGAAGGAAACCGCCCAATCGTCTGCCATGGCGAGCCAAGCGATGCGGGAGGAGGTATCGGCTATTTCCGGCAGGTTGAAGCGTCTTCGCGGTGTCTATATTGACGGGGAAATCGAGCCGGAGGAGTACCGGACGGACAAGGCGGAACTCCTGTCCCACAAGAAGACGCTGGAGGAGAAAATAGCCGATGTTGGAAAAGGGGTTATCGCTTGGCTCGAACCCCTGCGGGAATGGATAAAAGACGCGGAAATGGTAGGCGAAACCGCCGTTTCGCCCTCCTTACTGGACAAAAAATCCCTCTCTCAAAAAATCTTCGGCTCGAACCTGTCGTTAAAAAATCGTGAAATCGCATTTACCCCCATCACACCTTACGCTGCGCTTCGCGCAGCGCGCGAAAATTTTGGGAAAATTGAATTGAGTTGTCTGCTTGTGGGCGTGGAAGGAATCGGACCTTCGACCTCTGTCTTATCAGGACAGCGTTCTACCACTGAACTACGCGCCCCCAGCAAAATATATTGTGTCACCAGTCATTTTTTTTTCAACATCGGGCCTATGGTGAGGCGGGTTGAAGGCAAACGACTTTACTTTCAATGGGCGAATGCTTATGTTAATTTATAAATAGTACTTTCGCCCTGGGGAACTATTGATTATTTGCTCCTGGCGTTTCCCTGAATCAGGGGCCCGTAGTTCAGTGGCAGAACGCCGCTTTTGCAAAGCGGAGGTCAGCGGTTCAATCCCGCTCGGGTCCACCTGTGTACTTCCACAGGAAAGCTCATCTCTTGAGGATGGGCTTTTCTGTTTTCGGTAGGATTCACGGGCCTAAATCAGAAAAAGTTGCCGGAAGCGACAAAATTGCCCACCTTATGAGGTGGATAACTAATCTGTACCATCATAGTGCATGGACTATAAGAAGTACCACCATATAT
>DAIDAY010000023.1 GCA_027310365.1 bacterium | reverse complement strand
GAGGGCGCGGCGGAAGGGGGGTGTGGGGGGAATTCCGCCGCGCCCGAGCGTCCCGCCGGAGCGAAGCGGAGGCGGTCAATCAGGGTTTTCCGCAAAATGAGTTCTGACTTTTTCAAACAAACACCACTACTGTGATTCAACTTCACCAAATCGTTTATTAACCTCGAAAATATAACCTAACCGTGCGGTTCCAAATCCTTTTCCGCGCTCATAAGAAATTCCATCAGGCAATACGAGTTTTTGGAACCGGGGCCGCAATCTCGCGGGAATATCAAACCATTGGCGCTCGATGTCGCTGATGAAGCTCACGGCATAGTCATAGGCCGCTTCGATATCGAACTGGTCGATCTTCATTTCGGAAAGCGATATTTTTATCGCCGTAATTTCGTTTTCAAGTTCAGCTTTCCGTTCAAGGAATTCTTCCTTGGTGTACGACCCTTCCTCGCGCATATCACGGGCGATTTTCTTCTTCCCTTCAAGATTGGCGATCTGCTTTTCGTATTGCTTGATCTGGTCATCTAATAACTTGTCGTTTTCTTTCCAGACATCAAGGATGACAGCGCGAAAGGCAGACAGGAACGCTGCTTTCGGCTTGATGTCCGAAAGGAACGCCATGAATTCCTGCTCCAAAAGATTTTTCCTGATGCCTTTCCCGTACATATCGCAATTCTTGTTATGGCAATGGTAATAGGCATGGTGGCCATTCCTGCCGCGCGGTGTGCTTCCTGTCAAAAATCTTTTGCATGAAAAACAAAATACGGTCCGGCGCAACGGGAACAGCGGATTGTAGCGGTCATGTTTCACAGCGCGTTTCACCTTGCCTTGTTTCACTAAAATAATGCGGTAATATTCTTCTTTTGAAATCATCGGGATATGCAAACCGTTCTTGTCTTCTCCGGTAAAGGGATTTTCAAGAATGCCCGCATAGAATTTGAGGTATTTGCCGAGGATACGATCGACGAGCTGAATCGTGGTCTTCCTGCCGCGGATCGCGCCCAATCCCCATGAATCGAGCAGCTTCACGAGTTCGACCTGGGTGCAAAGCCCTTGGGCGTAGTGCTTCAGTCCACGTTGCACAATCGGAAATATTTTTTCATCCGGCGGGTCGGGTTGCGTTTTCTTTTCGCCGCGCTTCTTTGAGTTGTTGCAGACATAGCCAAGCGGCGTTTTCCATGGATAGAGTCCTTGGTTTATCTTCTGGCTCATGCCGTCGCTGCACCGCTGCTTCCTGATCGCGTTGTCATACTCGGCAGCTCCCGCCAAAACGGTTTCAATGAATTTCTCGGCTGGCTTGTTGCCGATCGGCTCCGTTACGGAATGCAAGGTCGTTCCATATTCCAAAAGGATTTTGCGCACGGCAAAATGGTCTTCAGTGTTTCGTGCAAAGCGATCTACGCGCAAGACGATGAAGGCATGGATTTGGTGTTTCCGTTTGCGACAGAATTCCAAGGCAGCCAGAAATTTCTTTCGATTGTTCAAACTCAAATCCTTTGCTGACTCTCCTTCTTCGCGGAAGATTTCGACGACTTCAATATCCTGCTGTTCGCAATATTTGCGGCAGAGGTCTTCCTGAAACTCAAGCGAGGTGCCTTTCACCTGTTCGTCGCTCGATACTCGCGTATAGATGATGCCTTTCATGGACATGGGGAAAATATATAAATGCTGATTAAAACTCAAACTTGCCTGCAATATACCGGATGTATACCCAAAACACCAGAATCTCCTACACTATCCTACACTGCGCCAAAAACGCTCGATGAAATATAGGATATAGCCGATGTAGGAGTTCGTGCAGGACTCCGGCTGTGTAGGATCAACCCTACACTGACCCAACCCTACACGAAACTCCTACACATCGTTTTCGGCTATATTTTTCAAGCTGTACCGGTCGGCAGTGTAGGAGATGTAGGACTTTGCGTGAAATACCGCTCCCACACTTTTTGCACTTTCGCCTTCTCGAAGCGGTAGCGGTTGCCTTTGCCGGAACGTCCGAGCTTTTCGGAAGCCAGATTGAATTTCTTCACCATCCATCCGATCGAAGACGCCTTTTGCGCTGGGGTCTTCGAGAGCGGGAACAGATCGCTTTGGAGCAAGTCGGCAATTTCCGCAGGCGACAGCACGATGTCGTCCGATCCCGTAATCTCGAATTGCTTTTGGAGCACGGTTACGACTGCTTCCTCGATTTCCGACGGCTCATATTCTGCAAAGCCGTACCACGAGAGAAATCGTGATCTTGCGGAAGTGATGTCTTGTTCATTCATTCCGCAGTTCGCAAGGATCGCTTCGAGCGGCAGCCACAATTCAAGGTGGCGGCCGACCATCGAGCCGTTCATCTTGCTCTCCGCTTTTTTCAGGATGTAGCAGCTTTCAACATTCGTGAATGAATCAATGAGATGGCGATAGAGCTGGCCGCGCATCCGCTTCCACATTTCATCGTTTTCATTTGGGTCGGGAAAATTCTTTGCTGAACGCATGAGAGAAACGATCAAACATCTGTCGCGCAAATCTTCCGGCAATTCCTTGATCGACGCGAACGCCTTGGGGCCGTAGGTCTCGAATTCGGTTACGTTCCTCGCTTTGTCTTTCCCGAATTCGACGACCCTGCGTTTCCCGCCGCCTTTCTTGTATGAGTCGGCGAGGATATCGAGCAAATCTTCATTGCCTTTGCGGCCAAGAGAATCCGCCTGGTCAATGAGATAGGTTTCCCGCAACGCATCCATCGTGTCGGATAACGCTGCCAGACTCGGCCGAGCTTTCACCGCATTGAACGCGAGTTGCCGGAGTAAGCCGAGCAACTGGCTCTTGCCAGACCGCTTCGGCGCCTTGATGTGAAGGAACGGATACGCCGAGAAGATCGGGAAGAAGTAGGTGCCGATGATCCATGCGGCGACCAGGGCATAATCGGCATCCTGCTCCAGTTCGATGAACCGTTTGATGAGGTTCGATATTTCAAGGAACACGGCCGATGGCTTCGGGTACACCGATGCCGTGATATGCGCCTGGTCATCCAGAAATATCTTCGCATCGGATAATCCCCAGCGTTCTTCCAATCGCGGCAGCATCCGCTTCTTCAGATCAAAGAAATACCGGATGCCGTTCGCCTCGAATGAAATGTCTTCGGTGATCGAGACATTCCCGCTCGCGACAAAGAATATTTTCTTTTCGTCCTTTTCGTTCGCCCGGTATCTGAATCCCAATACCAGCACCCCGTTCTTGATGTCGAGCGTGGGATGCACAAGCTCTCCTTCAAATCCCTGTAGCGTTGTTGTCATCGTCATGTTGTTGGTTTTTCTTTTCGACCTGCTTCGCCTGCCAGCTTTCGTAGATGAGGTCGGCAAGGGCGTAGAGGTAATCGATCACGTCCTGCACTTCCGCATCCGACACGTCGCGCCCGTATTCCGCGGCAAGCGTCTTCCGCAGGTCGTCTATCGTCGCGGCGCTTACCATGTCAGTGGCGATATATCCTCGTCTTCAGCACCTTGAGCTGGTTGAAGTACGCCTGGGGCTCGACGAGCAGCTCGCCGCGCCAGAAGCGGTTCGTGATGTCCGTAACCCTGTCGCTCTTCGCGAAGATGAAGTTCATCCGCTGTCCGTCCGTTTCCTGCATCGCTTCGATTGCGACCCCAAAGACGCACAGCGCCGTCGCGAGAGCAAGGTCGGAGGTCTTGAGGAAAAAATTCGTATCATCGTACATGGGCATGTGATGAGGTCTTAGTTTTTTTGTTCGACCTTTCACATGCTTATCGGGAAATTCCCGGTGAAAAACGCGGCCCCTTGTTTTTCAAGGGGTCTGGGTCGTTACGTTTTTCACCGGAGGTCTGCGATTTTCACCGGGACTCGATGTGGAAGCCCGCGCCCTTCAATTCCTCTTCGTCGAGCATCCCTTCCATGAGGGCGCCATCCTCTTCCTCGTCAGAAAGGTTGCCCGGCATTTTGTCCTTGTATATCTCGTCCTCGGGCTTCACAAACTGGGCAACCGGATTTTCACCCTCCCTGATCCTTATTTCTTCGGCCATCGCATCATCGACACCGATCGTCATCCTGATCTTGTACATTTTGAACTGGTGGTACGGGAAGAACGGGCCGCCCGCGATATCGAAATATTCCTTGAGCTTCTTTGAAAGGAGATGCTTCTGTTTTTTGAGCGACCAGCGCGCTTGCTTGTCCCTGAATGAAATCTCGCCATTCAGGAGGGCGATAACCCGCAGGAACGCCCACTGCTCGCTCGGCTTCGGGTCGTTCCCGCGGCCATCGATCATCCCGAAATCGAGATAGCTCTGCTTTACCGCTTTCCAGCGGCCGACGGTGATGGAAACATTTTCCTCATCAAGAAAAATCATCGTGATATTTTCCCAGTTCGTGCCGTCGGGGATTACATGCGGGAATTTATATTTCTTTTCGGCTGTAGGTGCAACGACCAGAGGCACAATCGCCACCGGAGCTGATGCCAATGTCGCAACGGGCTCGACGACAGGTTCAATATTTTCTTTTATGGGTTCGAGCTTCGGTTTGAAAAAATTATCAGCAGCGATGAAGTGCGAAATGAAAAAGCTCACGATGCCCCCGATGATCGCCATTATGAAAATCAGGATCGGCAGGCTTGTGTATCCGAGCGTGGCCGGCCCCAAAAAATGGAGGAGGGCAAGCTGGATGATTCCCGCAACGCTCCAGCCCAAGCCGCCGCCCACGATGATACCGAGGGAAATGAGCACGGCTCGGTTCGTGAAGGTGGATGCCAGAAAGGGGAAGAACTTCAGAAAATTGGAACGTACCTGGTTGAGGATTTTCTTTTTCATCGTCATGTTTGCTCGCACCCTACGGGTACACTACGCCATTAAAATTAAGGGGAGGTTCCGACCGCCCGACATCAGATGTTTCGCGGTACGGGTGTCCCCTTAATTTTACCGGGGCGTGTCAAATAGTTTCCAATGCCTAAGTGTGCAAAACTTCGCAAATATATATAGAGCAAGGGTTTTAGGATACCTTTGTGGCCTTGTTACGGCAGACCAAAAATCCCGCCAGGGACGGGATTTTTGCCTGAATTGCCTTTGGCGCCTTAGCTCGTTTCAAGCGTTTCCGAAATGAAGACAATGTGTTCCTTTCTCGTCTTGATCAGCTCTTTCCGTTTCCCGCCTCCTTTTTCTTCAACCAAGCGGGTGAAAGTTACCGATCCATCCGGGTCTTCCTGGATATCTTGGGCGCACATAGCGTAGCCCATGCCGATGAGCCCTATCCAGATTTCTCCTTGTTTGTTTTTCATGTCTTTTTTGGGATAAAAAATGACGATACCGACCTTTGGATCGACATCGTCATAATTGGGCACGATTTAATTATAGCGGTTTTTCCAGAAAAATCCTATAATGATCGCATGAGCAAATTGGTTGCATTGAAGCTGACGCTGTATCTCGGAGCTGCATATTATATCGTCGGAGCCGTTGTCCATTACTTCGGCCTTACACTTTTTCCGTGGTTCGATGGAAGATTATACGCGCCATATCAAGATAGCGTTATCGCTCTCGTGGCGCTTATCCTCGCATTTTTTTTGATTGTCGTAGCGCATGATCCAATAAAAAATATCGACATGCTGAAAGCGATTATGATAGCCGCAACTGTCGCATCCATTTTCAGCATTGTAATAATTTGGAAAGTAGATTTTGCTGCGCTGGGTGCGCCGGATAAAAAACTACAAACTATAGTGGAAGGTATCCTCGGTTTCGTTTGGGTCGGAGCGTTGTTATGGCTGTATCCGAGAAAAGAAAATTAAAAATATGAACGTCGGATTTATTTATGCGGTAGGAGCGGCGATTACATGGGGATTGGTATATGCCCTCGATCAAAAAATTCTTTCCGGCGCTTCGCCGTTGGCCTACCTTTTTATCAATTCGTTACTCACGGCTATAATACTTTTGCCGTTTTTGTTATTCGATAGCAATCCTATAAAAGAAATCTTCGCTTCTAAGGAAAGCGTCTGGTGGTTAATCGTTGCATCAGTTATCTTGGCAGCTCTGGCTAATTTTCTGATTTTCTCTAGTATCAAAATTTTAGGGGCTAACACCGCATCAATCATCGAGATTGCCTATCCATTTTTTGTTGTATTTTTCAGCTATTTCATTTTTCGCAGCACGCCAAACATCTATTTCTTCATCGGCGGCGTGCTAATCTTCATCGGTTCAATAATAATTATTAAATTCGCTTAATTATGGAAAAACGCGAAATTTCTGTTGTTATTTCCGGCTCATTCCGCCGTCATTATGATGCAATAAAATCGGCGATTAAAGATTTTGAAAACCTTGATGTAAAAGTTCTGTCGCCGAAATCTTCGCAGATTATCAATCCAGGCGAAGAAGTGGCTATCCTTGCGACAGATGATGTGCAAAGCCCCGATATTTTAGAGAAACGACATCTCGAAGCAATTCAGAGAGCGGATGCTTTATACATCTCCAATCCCGAAGGATATCTTGGCGCCTCTACGATTCTTGAATTGGGGTGGGCAAATGCGTTGGGCAAACCGATCTTTTCCAGCGACGCATCAACCGATGCAACCATAAAATTCTTTTCAGGTGGTGCTGCTACTCCACGAGAGGTTAAAGAAGCGCTTGCCAAGCGTTCTCCTGTTGATGCCCTTACCCCGCAATCTTCACTCGCTCAATTACAGGCGTATGTCCGTGAAATGGTGGTGCGTAGAGGTTTTGAGAAAGAGACACCACAAGATGTACTCATGTTCTTCGTAGAAGAAACAGGCGAACTCGCTAAAGCAATGCGCAAATATCTTGGTAGGAAAACGGACAAGGAAAAAATTGACCGATATGGAAATGTCGAGGATGAGCTCGCCGATATGCTGATCTATCTTATTGATTTGGCGAATATCCTCGAAGTTCCTCTTTTTGAAGCGCTCTACAAAAAGGAACAAGAAAACGAAAAGAGGATTTGGAATTAAAAAGGCCCTTGTCGTTGGAATTTCGACAAAGGCCCAGAGTCTGTCCTTGCATGAATTACTGCAACTTGCTCCACGCGATCTTGAGCTTGCATGTGTCGCATTGTCCAACATTCGCGTTGGCCGTTGGGTGAACTTTGCCTTTGCATACTTTTCCTTTCACCCTATTGCGGCAAGGTTTGGGGCGATCATTGTATCCCTTTAAGGTAAATAAATTCATTGCGGCACCCTCGACTTACCGAACGTCTTGAGGTCTTCTTGAGCGTATGCCACAGGGCCACTTCTCCCGCAGGCGCCTCCGTCTTCCAGAATATTGTCATCGGGCTTCGGCAGCGTGATGCCCTTCAGTGGTCGCTTTCCGTCGTCATTCCTCAACCAATCTTTAGCTTTCAGTTTCTTCGCATAAATAAGGAACTTATCGCCGACCTTAACGATTAGACCGCCACACGAAACCTTGTTGTACGTCGTATGGATCGTCATCGTCTGCTGCACATCGCCCTTCCACGCATCCGAAACTTTTAAAGTAACGATGATCCTTGGTTCGTTGAATAGCTTGTCGCTCTGGGCGTCCACATATTGCACTTTCGTTACTTCGCCAGCAAATACCACATCTGCCCAATCGCGCGCTTCTTGAACCGATGCTGCGATGCAGCTGCAAGCGTTGGCACGCTGTCCGATGAACAACGAAGCCAGCATTACAAAGAACAACTGAATTTTCATACCGCCTCCTCTGGCTAGAGAATACGCCAAAGCTGATTTTATGGCAAACAAAAAAGGGCCACGACATCGTCGCAGCCCGAGTTCTCTGAATTAAGGAATGTCTGACTTTTTGGGGTCGATTTTCATAAATCTATCCGTGGTTGCCTTGTCGAGTTTAAAGGCCGACGCCGGGATGGAGTGATGCAATGCCCGTATAACGATCTGACATTCGCCATAGTAACCGTCGTACGAGTCTGGCCAATTTCCGTCCGAACGATAGAGTCTTAACTCCGCTTCACACGCCAATCCGAGACGTTTTGCATCCAATAGCCCTCAATCAATGAAGGGTTCATGGGAAGTTTGTATTGATTCATCAACCATTGAAGGCGATCAGCAAGCTGATACGATTTAGCGACAAGATACAAGCCATCTCCGCACATACCCCCGTGGCAATGGCCGAAACCGCAGGGTATCTTGATGGGTCGGTCTTTCTCCAGCCGTGCGAGAAGAGCGTACGCAAGTTGGGTTCCTAGCTTGGCGCCCAAAGTTCTCGCAGATTCCGCAGTGATTCCGTCTTTTCCGAGAACTTCCGACCGATGCGGTGCATATTCTTCGAGCCAGCCGAGCTCTCCGTGTTCGTCGATGAGGTTGCAAATACCTTCATCGTTCATGGTCTTCGCCGAAGATTCCGAGATTGAAAATCCAGCATTGCGGGAGTAGAGAGCACGAGCATCTGCATCGTCGTGTTCAGTATCTCTTAGGCGTTCATTGGCAGACGGTGGCTGGGCTCTCGCTACGGCCAACAATCCAAGCAAACATACAAAGCGAGTAAGTCGCATCACGGGCACCTCTTTCGTTTTGAGTTATCGACTACTACCGACCACTATATCAGGATTGTGATCTAGTCTCAACCGGATGTTGCCATTTTAATCTCGACGCTTAATTGTTGCCATTCCTGTATTTCGGCGATAAACTGGCTCCAATGGACTCGCAGGCAGTCCACCAAATTTGATTTGCTTCCGAATTGACCAAGCCCGCACCTTTGGCGCGGGCTTGGGCTGGCATTTCCTTGCGGAAATGCCTGCCGAAGCGAGGGGCGAAGCCCCGAGCGAGGCAACTAATCAACTTTGGTGGACCCAGGGAGAATCGAACTCCCGCCTGCGCAATGCGAATGCGCCGTTATGCCACTTAACTATGGGCCCTTAACTATCAAAAGAGCGGTCCCATCAACCCCAAAATCACTATAACCGCAAAAACTATAAGCAGTATCTTCTTCAGCATCGTCGACTATTTTAGCCGTATTAGACATATAAGTCCAATCGGACCTAATCTGCGTTCCACCACGTCAGCCGCTTTTTGCGCTCCTCAATCCTCTTGCGGTTGATCTTTTCGGCCTAGCCGCCCACGCGGACAAACTCCTCTTCCAGCGACTTTATCTGCCTGTCCAAAAGAAAATTAACCTGGTGAATGAGACAGATGGCGGCATTGGCCGCAGCTTCGGGATTTTCCAGATAGGACTTATAAGTCCAATTGGACATATTAGACTTATACAGGTTGCGAACTGCGAGTGCGGCAGGCTCGTCCTTGCTCCACAGGCGTAAACCGCGCTGGCGCAGAAAATCTTCGTAGTCCTCCAAAAGCTCCTGGAACGATGCCCGCGCCACGCCCAAAAGTTTCAGCTCGCCTCTCTCCGAAGTCTTCTCGCTGGAACCTTCAACGATATTTTGCTTGCCGCTCCTCGCTGCTTGCTCCATCTAGTCCCGTGTGCGGGAATTCGCCGGAATGTAGCGCCTGGTGAACTCAACTGTGAAGTCGTAGATCGTAGTCGCCTGCTGGTATGACTTCAGTTCTTTATAGGACATATTGGACTTATTGGACCAATAGGACTTATAGGACTAATTGGACCTATAAGACATTTGTCGGGCCGCCGGGAATCGAACCCGGTCTTTACGCACCCGAAGCGCACGTACTACCGGTATACTACAGCCCGAAGTGAGGAGTAAAATGATTGCTCGCAATCACTTTAGCCGAACGGCAGGGCTGCAAGCAAAGCGCCACAGCCCGCTTTTACTCATAAATTAAAGCCGAATTAAAACTTTTTGTCTACAGAATCCCCGCCGGACTAAATATCCGTTATTTGCCGGCGGCAAAACTCGATCCGAGAAAGTCAGCTTTATCTTTTGCCGCTTTTAGCGTATCGAAGCCGGGATCGGAAATTTTTACAACATCGTCCACTATTTTGTAGTCGGCCGGATTCTTCCCCGCCATCAGGTCCGGCGCTTTGAAAT
>DAIDAY010000022.1 GCA_027310365.1 bacterium | reverse complement strand
TCCCTGACCCCGTACCCTGCCCGGACCATCCGGACCGCTTCCATCCGGAGGCGGAGCAACCTTTTGTTTGTTTCGTACATACCCATATTCTAACCCTCTAGTGTTTCCAAGCTATTGAACCATTACGGGCGAGTTGACGTCCTTTTTATATTGTGATAGAATTTTTCATATGAAAAATGTCAACGGCATTATCGATGAAATTCTATTAACTCTGCCGCCCAAACAGCGACGCATTGTTGCCGGCCGCTTCGGTTTGAAGAACGGCCGCATTAAAACGCTCCAAGGGATCGGCGACGAGCTGAAGATCACGCGCGAACGGGTGCGCCAAATTGAAGAGCAGGCGATCAAGAAGATACGCGAGAAAACGCGGGAAAAGGGAAAGGAGCTCCTCGATTTCGCGAAGGAACACCTCGCCTCAGTCGGCGGAGTGAAAGGCGACGGCGACTTTCTGACCGACATCATGTATGGCTTAAAAATCGATCCGAAGACGAAAAGCGTCAAGGAAAAAATAAAATTCATTCTCCTTATTTCCGGCGATCCCGTATACGTGAAGGAAGACGATGCTATGAACGGATACTGGTATTCCTCAGATGCGTCGCGGAAAAAATTTTTGGATTTTGTGAACGATATGACGAAGTTTTTGAATGCCAAGGACAAAACAGCCATTCTCACGAACAAGCTGTACCTTACCCAGTGCGACAACGTTGCGTCGTTCCATCTCCTCGCCATCCCGAAACATTTCGGCGCGAACATCTTCGGCGATTTCGGCCTCCGTTCGTGGCCGGAGATACAGCCGAAGACGATCCGCGACAAGGTTTATTTGGTTTTGAAGAAACAGGGGACGCCGCTCCACTTCACCGACATCGCCAAGTTCTCCTACAAGTACGGCTTGGACCGCAAAATTCCCCATGTGCAGACGGTTCACAACGAACTTATCAAGGATAAGCGGTTTGTTTTGGTGGGACGGGGGATGTACGCGTTGAAGGAAAACGGCTTTGAGCCGGGCACGGTAAAAGACGTGGTATCCGGCATCTTGAAGAAAAAAGGGCCGATGAAGTCCGACGATATCGTGAAGATGGTGAGTGCCCAGCGGTTTGTAAAAGAGAATACCGTTCTCTTGAATCTTCAGAACAAGAACCGTTTCCGGAAACTCGGAGATGGGAGATATGAGGTGAGAGAAGCCTAAATCAGAAAAAGAATTATCTTATGGGCGCCGGGCGTTCGCCATCTCCAGCGGATGGCGCTGCCCCGCGCTCTCATCCCGCCAATCCGCCGTTCCGGCGGAACCAAGCTTGGCGGGATTCCGAGAGTTGCCTCCAAGGCAACTCTTTTTCTTATGTAGGCGGGGGATTATTATTGACCTTTTTTCAAGAGGAAGTTGAGTATATAATGGGAGGGAAGAACGATGTCCAAGAATCTATTTGACGAAATAGGCGCTTTGCTCAAGGAGATTTTTGAGAAGGAAGAAACATGGTTCCTTCTTTTCGTTGCGGGTGTGGTGGGAGCGATCCTCGTCCCGTTCCTCGGTTTCCGTGCGGTTCTTGCAGGTATTCTCGCGTTCCTTGAGCTGACGTGGTGGCTGTGGCTCTTCATTATTCTCTACATCCTCTTTAAAGATGCTTGGCTTCACTATCGGCAGGAAAATTATATCCGCAAGATACAATGGATACTTTTGGAACTCAAAATTCCCCGGAACATCGAGAAAAGCCCTCAGGCAATGGAACAAGTCCTCATGACGCTCCACAGCATGCGGAATGCGGCGGGCGACTTCAAGGAAAAGTTCATCGAGGGAGAAGTAACAAGGTGGTTCTCGCTGGAGATGGTGAGCTTCGGGGGGGAAATTCGTTTTTACATCCGGATTTGCGCCAATTGGAAAAGTTTGGTAGAAACGGCCTTCTTTGCTTACTACCCGGACATGGATATTGTCGAGGTTCCCGATTACATCGACCGGCTGCCGAAGAGCATCGTCGACATGTACGAACAAGGCGACGATTTGTGGGGGACCGAGATGACACTGAAAAACGAGGCATTGTACCCCATCAAAACATATTCCGATTTCGAGATAACGACGGAAGAAGAAAAACGGTTCGATCCGCTCTCGGCCTTCATAGAAACGTTGGCGAAGATCAATCAAGACGAATTCGTCGGTATTCAGATACTCATCGCGCCGGCTGGCCCCGATCACATGGAGCATGATTATGACGAGTGGAAAGATGGGTTCCGGGATAAGCTGGAAGAATTGCGGCAGCAATCGAAGAAGACGAAGAAAGAAATGAATCCGGGCGAGGGAGACCTCAGTCTTTTTACCATCCGGTCTCCGCGGCAAACGGAGATATTGAAGGCCGTCGAGGAAAACCTCTCGAAGCCGGCCTTCGAAACCATCATCCGCTTCCTTTACCTATCGCCTCAAGCAATCTTCAGCGACAGTTATCCGAGAAGAGGAATCGCGGGAGCTTTCAATCAATATCAGGCGCTGGATATGAATGCATTCTCGCAAAACTACAGCGTGTCAACGCATACCAAATTGTGGCAGAAACCGTACGTGTTTCCGAAAACGCGCGGCGAATACCGGAAGGCGAGAATGCTTTACAACTACAAGCACCGTGAAATTCCGCCGGAACGGTTGACGGGGAAGAAAATCAATTCCTACTTCTTCAATTGGGATTCCTCGAAACGGTTTCTGATGAATACGAAATGTTTGGCGACCGTATTCCACATCCCGACGACGGTCATTTTGACCGAGCCGCACCTGAAGCACCTTGAGAGCAAGAAGAGCGGCCCGCCGGCGGGACTCGCAATCTTCGGCGGGGACGAAGAAATAGAAAAGTACCGATAATCTATGGGGCAATTCTTTCAAGGAATAGGAAATTTCTTCGGTGGTATGCCTTGGCAGGGCATTTTCAACGTCCTGAGAATTATCTTTATCGTCCTTGATGCGCTTCTTGCGGGGGGGTTCATATTCTCCGTGATCAAGGGATGGGGAATGAGAGTGCCGCTCGAAAAAGAATTGAACGGCTCTGAAGGGACGGAAGAGGGGGAAAAAACGGCGGTTTTCCCGAAAGAGAAAAAACATGTTTTCAATACGACTGCATTCAAGAGACATTGGACGGATGTCGAACAGAAGGCGAGCGCCGGCACGGCGCAGTCGCTGCACCTTGCGATCATCGCGGCCGACAATTTAGCCGATCAGGCCTTGAAGGATATGAAACTCCCGGGAGAACACATGGCTGATCGCTTGCAGCGTTTGACGGAAGAAGATTTCAATCAACTGGAAGATTTGTGGCGGGCGCACAAGTTGAGAAACGAACTGGTCCATACGCCCGGCTTTGAGCTGGAAAAAGGCGAAGCTGAAGAAATGCTCCGCGTCTATGAGTCGTTTTTAAGAACCATGAGAGCGCTCAAGTAAAACGGATATGCCGGCACCGCGATCGGAAAACAGATTGCAAATCATAAAATACGCGCCACCACCGCCGCAGCTTCCGGTATACGGCAGCGTCGGGCCGTCCGAAATATCCTATGTCGGGCGTACCAACTACGTCGCTGCGCTTGAAGAGAAAAAATTCATCTTTGGTCTGAAGCGGGTAGACCGCCGCCGGCACACGTATATCATCGGGAAAAGCGGTGTCGGCAAGTCGAAGCTTATGGAACTTTTGGTCCGTCAGGACATCGAATACGGGTATGGCCTTTGTCTTATCGATCCGCACGGCGACACGATTGACGACATTTTACCCTCGATTCCGGAGAGCCGCATTGACGATGTTTGCGTCATCGATCCCTCGGATATCAATTTTCCCGCTTCCTTCAATCCGCTCGCGAACATCGACCCCTCCTTCAAGCACCAACTGACGCAAGGATTGATCGAAGTCATGGAAAAGCAATTCGGCGCCAACTGGACGCCGCGGCTGGAGCACGTCTTCCGGTTCACCTGCCTCGCGCTTCTTGATTACCCGCATGCCACGATGCGCGGCATGATTTCGATGCTTTCCGACCGCAACTATCGCCAGAAGGTGGTGGAGTACATCGAGGACGACATGGTGAAGCGCTTTTGGGCGATCGAGTTCGCCGATTGGTCGGAAAAGTTCGATACGGAGGCCATCATTCCGCTGGTGAACAAATTGGGGCAATTCCTTTCGAATCCGATGCTCCGGAATATTTTCGGCCAGAAAGAAAACAAGATCGATCTCGAAAAATTGATGAATGAGAAAAAAATCATTCTCATCAACCTTTCGAAGGGAAAAATCGGCGAAGAAAATTCCAGCTTTTTCGGCTCGATGTTCATCACAAAGATCAAGCAGGCGGGCATGGCGCGGGCGACTCTGCCGCAGGCCGACCGGAACGATTTCTATCTTTACGTCGACGAATTCCAAAACCTGGTCACCGATACGTTCGAGAACCTGCTTTCCGAAGCGAGGAAATACGGTCTGTGTCTCACCGTTGCGCACCAGTACGTGGGGCAGCTCCTGCCGAAAGTACAGGCGGCGGTTCTCGGGAATACCGGTACCATCATCATCTTCCGCGTCGGCGGCGAAGACGCCGTGAAGCTCAAGCCGGAGATGGCCCCGATTTTTGATGTGAAAGACATGATCAATCTCGGGATGGGCCAGATTTACATCAAGATGACGATCGACGGCGAGACCTATGACCCATTTTCGGCGGAGACGCTGAAAGTTTTACCTCCTTCCCACAAATCGTTCAAGGATGAAATCATCAATCACTCGCGCGAAAAATATTCCATCTCGGCGGACGCCGCGAAGAAACTCATTGCCGAAGAAGAGGCGGGGATCTGGCGAAGCGCGCAGGAAAAAGCGGCCATCACGGGGAAGGCGAACGATGCCGACAACCAAACTCCCGAACCATTGGTTTGAAAAAGATCCAACCCCGCGCCTTTTCACGACAAATAGTCTCAAATGGTAAGTATGCACTATGTGTGCATACGAGGAGCATGGTTCGGGGGGTATTTCTCTATTGGTGTCGCCAACAACGTTGTGAGAAGGCTGCGAAAACACAATTAAAAAGAAGAACAACTCGCAGCCTTAAGTCGTGAAAAGGCGCGGGGAAAGGTCGAGTAAAAAGTAAGTAGTTGAAATATGGTTTTTGTTTATTCAACATGCAGAGATGTTGAGGAAGCCAGAAAACTCTCCCAACTCATCGTCGAGAGGAAGATTGCCGCGTGCGTCAGCACGTGGCCGATTGAGTCCTGCTACATGTGGGAAGGCGCCATGAAGTGCGAAAACGAGTATGCCCTCCTCATCAAGACGAATGAGCCGAAGATCCAGGATGTGGAAGATCTGATAAATCAGAATCATGCATATTCAATGCCGCTTATCGCTGCGGTGGACGTTAGGCGGTTGAACCGGGCCTACAAAGAGTGGATGACGACGGTCGTTGGATAATCTTGATTTTTCGCCATATTTGTTGTATAACATTTGCGTAAGAATGAGTGCCGTTTGGTGGATCATTATAGGGATAGTTGTTGCGTTCCTTATTGATAAAATAATAAGGGGTTTTCTCTTGACCGCGCGCTGCAGAAAAATCCTGCGCCAGCAGCGTGAGAAGCTCAAGGAAGAGGGATTGCTGAAGGAGGGAGGAAAGAACGGCGAAGGCGACTCCGAGGGGAGGTGAAAAGAAATCTTTCCTCCCAAACACGCTATGCCAAACCCCAGCGAGGTTTGGCCGCTCGCTCTCGGACTCGCTCTCCCGCCAGTCTCTGGACTGGCGGGAGCCATGCCCGCTCGTCCTGCGAGACGGTTTGATTGGAAAGATTTCTTTTCACCTTGGATATAATTATTATATATGACTTCGGAGCAGAAGGTTTGTCAAAACTGCAAAAAGGAATTCCGAATCGAGCAGGAGGATTTCTTGTTCTACGAACGCATCCGGGTCCCGCCACCGACGTTTTGCCCAGCGTGCCGCCTCCAGCGTCGGCTCGCGTGGTTCAATACGTTCAATTTGTATAAGCGGCCGTGTGATTTGTGCAAAAAGAACGTCATCTCGGTTTACGCACCCGATGCGCCGTATGTTGTTTATTGTCCTGAGTGCTGGTGGGGAGACGGCTGGGACCAGTATGCTGAAGGCAGGGAATATGATCCGAAGCGTCCGTTTCTCGAGCAATTTGAAGAACTATTGCACAAAACGCCTCTTTTGGGCTTATCGATCGATATTCCGACATCGAAAGATTCCCCCTATACGAGCAATACCGGCAACTTGAAGAATTGCTATCTTTTGTACCAGTCGAATTATACGGAAGACAGCGCTTACGGATTCTACCTTGCTCACGACAAAGCGGTTATGGATTCGACGATGTGCCTGAGTTGCGAATGGCTGTATGATTGCATGCATTCGTACAAGTGCAACAGATGCATAGGTTCACGAAGCTATGCCGTGGAGCTCTTGAATTGCTCCTTTATGAAGGATGCATCGAACTGCCAGGATTGCTTCATGTGTGCGAGCGTAAAAAACAAAAAGTACTGCATTAAGAACAGACAATATACGAAAGAAGAATATCAAAGAGAAATCTCGGAGTACGACCTCGGCTCGTACGAAGGGTACCGAAAAGCCCTCAAGGAGGCGGAGCAATTTTGGGCGACGCAAATCCCGAAGGCCGAGTTCGGCGACCGTGACGTAGATTGCTGGGGAACCCACATCTACGATTCCAAGAACGTCAAAGATTCGTTCCAGGTAAACAATGGTGAAGACTGCCGGTACATAAGCATGATTGACGAGGGGATAAATGCCGACTGCTACGATATATCGTACTGGGGCGACACACTTTCCCTTTCCTATGACTCCTCGGAAGTCGGTACACAAAGTTCACGGATCAAATTTTCCCACGAATGCGGGATCAACTGTACGGATCTCGAATATTGCAAAATGGTCGCGATCGGCAGCTCCAATTGTTTCGGATGTGCGGGAATGAAAAAAGCTGAGTACTGCATCTTGAACAAGAAATATTCCAAGGAGGAGTATCGGAAACTCACGGATAAGATAAAGAAAGATATGGATATCAATGTCTATAAAGACAAAAACGGATGCCAGTATAACTATGGCGAGTTTTTTCCGATTGAAATGTCGCCGCATGGGTACAATGAATCATTTGTCGAATACTTCTTCCCGCTTTCGAAGGGAGAGATCAATGGGAGAGGATATAAATGGCACGATCTGCCGAAAAGCGAATACCGGTCAACGTTGTCCGCTACCGACCTCCCGGACCGCATCAAGGACGTGAAAGATGAGATTTTAAACGAGGTTATCGGGTGCTCGAAGTGCGGGCGGGGATTCAAGGTAATTCCCATGGAATTATCGTTCCTCCGCCATATGAATCTGCCGCTGCCGCGCGAGTGCCCCTTTTGCCGGGTAGACGAAAAATTCAAGTTGTGGCTCGGGAATATGGCTGAGCATCCGCGAGCCTGCTCGAATTGCGGCATCCAATTCGTTTTGAGATATACTGAGAAAGAAGTTCCCGTTGCGTATTGCAACAAATGTTATCAATCTATTGTTCTATGATCAAAGCGGTTATTTTCGACATTGACGGGACGTTGGTGAAGGGAAATTCGTGGATCGCGATCACGAAGGCGATGGATGCGTCCGTTGATCATCATCTCCAGTTCTACCGGGATATGTTGGAAACGGACGGCGATGGGTACGAAGAGGCGAAGAAAAAACTCCTGGATATGTGGGCAAAAACCGGGAAGAACAACAAAGAGTTTTTCACAAGTCTCTATGACCATATACCCCTTGCGGACGGCGCGAAGGAAATCATCGATTTTCTGAAAGGGAAGGGAATTACTCCGTGCCTTATCACCGGTTCCACGAGCCTTTTTGCGGAGATCGTAGCGAAAAAACTGGGCGTGGGTTGCTACTTCGCGAATGCCATGCTCGTGTGGGACGAAAACGGCGAACTCGTTGATTTCGAGTACTTTAAAGATCAAGCGGCTAAAAAACTGGAGCAATTCTCGGAACTCTGCAAACAGCAGAACTTGAAACCGGAAGAATGCGTAACGGTGGGGGACGGCGTGAACGATGCAAAGCTCTTCAAGACAATACGAGGCATTGCTCTTAAATCTCCCGGTTCGGGCGAGCTCGAAAAAATCGCCTGGAAAACAATCGGCAGCCTTTCGGAGTTAAAAACTATTCTATAAAAACCTTTCGATCCCGGTACTTTTTGCTTTCTAGTCCCTTCCGGTATTTTTCGTATGCTATTCCCATTTTTGCGTTTTCAAACGGCATCTTTCGGGCTATTTCCGAGAATCGATACCCCTTTTCCTTTGCTTTGGCTATAACCTTCAAGAAATCCTCATAGCATCCCGCTTTTGTCATGACGCTCACGAAGGCCGGGTAGTTCTTCATAAAATCTTCCGCGGAAGAATTGGTGTCCTCGACGAAGCTTTGGAAATCATTGTGTATTTCCTGGATTTCGTCGGCACACTTTTCCAGTTCTATGGCATCCTCTCTTTTCCAGTCCGGATTGATTTCTTTCAATAATATTTCTCCTTTTTTACCGGCAGGCAGGTATCTGCCTAAGAACTCTTCCACGGGTATATAGCCGAGCGTGACAGCGTACGGAGGCTTGCCGGTTTTCATGAATTCATCAAATCTTTTTTTGCTTATATTCCCGTTCTGGTCTATAAATTGCGACCATATGCCGCCGCGCGCGAGATTGGTTTCCGGCTTGGCCGCGGGTGTAAAGACTTTCTTGAAGCCTAAACGTTCGGCGGCGGGAAGGGAAAGAAGCCATGACTCGCTGATTATGGCCCGCGCCTCCGGATATTTCTGGGGAATGATCTCAGCGAGTTTACTGAACGACTTACCAACCTCGACCAGCGGCGATCGTGAAGATGCGCTTTCGTAGAAGGAGGGAAAATGAATTGTCACAAATTCGTCTTCGGGGTCGAATCCTGCTTCCTCCATGGACTTCTTCTCGCGGACGTCCCGCTCAACCTTAATGGCTCCTATATTCAAATCCTCATCCATCCGCTTTTCAATTTCATCCGGCTCTCTCTTCTTGATAGTGGAGTACAGACCAAGTAAATGCTGAGTTATTACTTCATCCCGTTTCTCCCGATCGGGCGTTTCCCGGTATAGTTTGTTTATTTCTTCGTCGACTGAAGCCGCAAAAGATTTTACTTTTTTGTCTCTTTCCTCCTCTTTCTCCCCGCGGATGTTCTCGTAGTACCTCCTGAGTAAACTGCTGATCAGAGTAGTGTTCTTGTTGAGCGCTTCGCTGAAATCCGCATAGCGGCCGTCTTGGTGCCGTGAATCGGCGAAGTGTACCTGAAGACGAGCCAGCCGTTCGGCAATTTTCATTTCTCTGTCGTCGGAACTTTCCGCCTCTATGGGCTGCGTTATCTGTTCCAGATTCATATCATCATTTTCTGCCAGTTTCGGGCATTTTTCAATTCCGGGGAGCGGCTATCGGGCTTTCCACCGCGAGACCTTGAGATCAGCGCGGTCGCCGCGGAATTTCACGCCCTCGCGGATGAGCATTTCCTTTTTCTTTTTAATGCCTCCTTTTGCCGAGTAGCCGGTCAAGGCTCCATTCAAAGCGACTACGCGGTGGCAAGGGACGATCGGCGCATGGGGGTTGGTTTTCATAAAAAGGCCGACTGCCCGTGCCGCGTGCGGGTTCCCCGCAAGCCGTGCGATTTGGCCGTATGTCGCGACCCTCCCGCGCGGTATCTTTTTGGTGGTGCGATATACTCTGTCTTTGAATGATAATCCCATATAGTTCAAGTGTACCATAAACATTTGACCTCCCGTTCTCGATATGGCATCTGCATCACGAGGCCGCAATCTTATGGTTGCTGAGTGTCGTGGTGCGGAGAGGAATCCAATGTCGTTTCATGATAAGAGCTCGCATACCTCGGCCATATCTCGGTACGCTCGTCAGTTCAATGTCTGTATGATAAAAAAGTTGATAACTTCATCTCGATTTCCATTGTATAATGGATTCAATGGCCCCTGGGACAAAAACTTGTCAGAACTGCAAGAAGGAATTCACAATTGATCCCGAAGATTTTGGGTTTTATGAAAAAATCCAAGTTCCGCCGCCGACCTTCTGCCCGGAGTGTAGAATGCAGCGGCGTTTCGCATGGCGGAATGAAAGGACTCTCTATAAGGGAAAATGCGCGGCGACAGGGAAAGATTTTCTCACGATGTTTTCTCCGGAAAGCAACATGGTTGTCTATGATAGGGACTACTGGTGAGCGATAAGTGGGATAACCTCGCATCAGGCCGCGACTATGATTTTTCCCGGCCGTTTTTTGAGCAGTATAAGGA
>DAIDAY010000021.1 GCA_027310365.1 bacterium | reverse complement strand
CGAGATACCATTGCCTCATTTCTATCCCGATGTGAGAACGGTCGAGAGAACAAAACGGCTTTTCAATATCTTTCCGCGCGCGGCCAAGTGCTCCTTCTGCGGCCGGCAGATAGTTTCTTTTTATCCGGAGGAATTTGGCTATAAGAGACTTGCCTGCGAGGAGTGTTATCAAAGGGAGGTGATATGATCTCGCCAAATATTCCCGCTCAGGCTGTCTCCGGGGCGACGCCCAAGTCTTAGCCTTCGCGAGAATATTCGGCTCGCTCTTTATGTTGTAGAATGTAAGTATGATTTCCGAAAAGCGAATTTGTCAGAATTGCAAAAGGGAGTTCACCATCGATCCCGAGGATTTTGGATTCTACGAGAAGATTCAGGTCCCGCCGCCCACGTGGTGCCCGGAGTGCCGGTCGATGAGGAGAATGACGTGGCGGAATGAAAAGGTGCTCTATAAAAGAAAGTGCGATGTTCCGGGCCATCAAGATATTATTTCTCTCTATCCGAGCGATTCGCCGTTCGCGGTCTATGACGCAAAATTTTGGTGGTCCGACGGCTGGAATCCGCTGGATTATGGCCGGGAGTACGATTTCTCGCGCACCTTCTTCGAGCAATTTCATGATTTGATGCTCAAAGTGCCGCGCATCGCTATGATGAACCGCAATTCGGTGGGGAGCGAATACTGTAACAATGTCAGCAACCACAAGAACTGCTACATGGAGATCGGCGGGTATAAGAGCGAAGACGTGCTCTATACCAATACAGCCCTTTACTGTAAAGACAGTATGGATACTTTTTTCATAAATGAGAGCGAGAAATGCTATGAACTCCTGGACAGTACAAAATCGTATCATATCGCTTTCGGGCGTTACTGCGACAACTGCCTTAATTCCTGGTTTCTTTATGATTGTCGCGGGTGCTCGGACTGCTTCGGATGCGTGGGCTTCCGGAATAAGCAATACTGCTGGTTCAACGAACAGCTTACAAAAGAAGAATACGAAAAAAGGCTTGCAGGAGTCGATTTGAAATCATATAAAACTCTTGAGGAGTACAAGGATAAATTCAGAAAGTTTATCCTCTCCCAGCCGATGAAGTTTGCCCATATCACGAAATCGCAGAACGTGACGGGAAATGACATAGAAAACTCCAACAATCTCAAGACATGTTTCTTCATCGGATCATCGAGTTCCGAGGAGTTCGGCGGGGGAGTAGGGGCTTCACATAGCAAGTATTTGACCATCGGTGGATGGAATGCCGAGAATGACTACGATTGCATGCAAGTCGGAGGCAACCTCTTCTTCTCTTATGAGATCATCGGAGGAGTCATGAACTCTTCGACCAAATTTGCATATGTAAGCTGGAACAACACCAACACGACCTATTCGGAAAATTGCTACGATTCATCAAATCTCTTCGGCTGTGCCGGACTAAGAAGCAAGCAATACTGCATTTAAACAGGCAATACTCAAAGGAGGAATATGAAACACTCGTTCCCAAGATCATTCAGCAGATGAAAGATATGCCGTACGCCGATCAAAAGGGAAGGATGTACCCCTATGGCGAGTTCTTTCCGCCGGAACTTTCTCCTTTTGCGTACAACGAGACCATTGCGCAAGAGTATTTTCCGTTGGATAGAAATGGAACATTGGGCCGAGGATTCAAATGGAAGGAACCGGAAGAAAAAAACTACCAAGTAACCATGAAGACAAATGACGTCCCGGATAGCATAAGCGACGTGAAAGACTCCATAACAAGCGAGATTATCGAATGCGCTCACCGGGGAGAATGCAATGAGCAGTGCACGCGTGTTTTCAGAATAATCCCGCAAGAACTCTCATTTTACCAAAGGATGGAATTGCCCTTGCCGCATTTCTGTTTTAGCTGCCGTCACGCGCAGCGTCTGGATCAGAGGAAACCACTCAAGCTGTGGCATCGGAAATGCCAGTGTGCAGGTGAAAAATCAGAGAACGGCGTTTACACTAATCTATCCCAGCATACTCACACCGCTGTTCATTGTTCGAATGAGTTTGAAACCTCGTATGCTCCCGAAAGAAAAGAGATCGTGTATTGCGAAGGATGCTACAACGCCGAGGTAGTTTAACGAGGTGGTATACTATAGTATACCATCCGTTTCTTTTCGGTTTCTTAAAAGATATGGGGATGGTAAAATGAAAAAATGATTATCAAACAAGTTAAAAAGATTCCGGGGGATGCGGCGTTGGTTTTCATCGTTGACGAGGACATCAAGAAGCACTACTTCTTTGGCGTTCTGAATGCCGGGGAAAAGGAGTACCTGAGAAGTGTCGAGAAAAATTTGAAAGAGGGGGAGCACGTCATTCCGTTGCCGGGCGGACGGAGAGCGATATTCACCAAACTGCCGGAGAAATTCAACCATCGGAAATCGATAATGTTGATGCGAAGGGTCATCGTCATTGCCAAACATCATAGGCTGAAAAATATCGTCGTGCATCTGGATGATTTCCGGACAGGAGAAAAAGACTTCGACGCAATCGTCCCGAGGGTCGCGGCGATGGAGTTTGAAATCGCAAATTTTGAGTTTATAAAATACCAGACACCGCCGAAGGGCGGATGGAATTTCGTTGAGAATGTTTCTATTTCGAGCGGCGAAGATGTTTCCGGCGCTTTGCGGGAAGGAAAGGTGATCGGCGAGGAGATAAACAAGACGCGTGCACTTTCGAACACGCCGGGGGGTGACATGACGCCGGAACTTTTGGCCAAAGCTGCGATAACCGCCGGTAAGCATTCAGGTTTCAGGGTAAAGGTATTACAGGAGAATGAAATGAAGAAGCTAGGGATGGGCGGCGTGTTGGGCGTTGCGCGGGGATCAGCGGAACGGCCGAAATTCATCATTATGGAATACCTGAAGGGCGAGAAAGAAAAACCAATCGTCTTGGTCGGTAAGGGAGTTACCTTCGATAGCGGGGGATTGAACTTAAAACCCTCGAGCGGCATCTACGAAATGCACATGGATATGTCCGGCGGCGCGGCGGTTATCCATATACTCGCTGCGGCGGCGCGGCTCAAACTCGCAAAAAACATCGTTGGTTTGATTCCAGCCGTCGAAAATATGCCTTCTGGTTCGAGTTATCATCCGGGAGATCTTTTGAAAACGATGTCGGGAAAAACCATCGAGATTTTGAATACCGACGCCGAGGGCCGCGTGATCCTTTCGGATGCGCTCTCTTACGCCAAGCGATATGATCCGAACGTTGTCATCGACATCGCGACCCTGACGGGCGCGGCGATGGTTGCCATCGGCCAGCGGGCATCGGTCATCTTTTCGACCGATGAAAAAATTCAGAAAGAAATGATGGAAAGCGGGGAACTTGCAGGCGATTACGTCTGGCCGCTCCCACTCTGGGAAGAGTATGAAAATGACATCAAGGGGACGTTCGGCGACGTGGCGAATGAAAGCAAGACGCGCTACGGCGGAGCGATAACGGCTGCGGCATTTCTCTGGCAATTCATCAAAAGTCCCTCGTATTCTTCAGGACGGGATATCCCCTGGGTGCACATCGACATGGCGCCACGGATGACTTCGATCGAAGGAGATCATTTGGCAAAAGGCGCGGCGGGATCGCCGGTGGCGCTCCTCCTTCAGTTTTTGCGGGGGTAGATTTTTCTCCGAGGAATCGCGGCAAGCGAAAAAGTGCGCGCTCCGGGGCGCCAGCCCACGTTTTTCCCGTTTTTTCATCTTGCCGGTTTCTTCAAAATCTTGATTAGGTTTTTGTGTAGACTATAATGAATCCATATGGCGAAAAATACTCCTGGGGGAAAGGCGTGGGTTGTGGCTGTCAGTATGGGATATGGCCACCAAAGGACCGCGTATCCGCTCCGGGATCTTTCTCCGGACGGAAAACTTATCAATGCGAACGACTATGAGGGAATCCCTTCGGGCGACAAGGACATTTGGTCCAGTACGTCGCATTTTTACGAGTTTATTTCACGTTTCAAGCGGGTACCTTTGATAGGATCCGCCGTCTTTTATTTATATGATCGCTTCCAGAAGATCTTGACCTTTTATCCGAAGCGAGACCTTTCGAGATCGACGATCGCCTTGGGGCAAGCCTTCAGATTGATACGAAAAGGATGGGGAAAAGATCTGATGCAGCGGTTGTCGGCGAAGAAAATTCCCCTCGTCACGACGTTTTTCACGACGGCGTTCATGGCCGAAGAGTGGAAATATCCCGGCGAGATTTATTGCGTGACGGCCGATGCTGACGTCGCGCGCGGGTGGGCGCCCGTGGAACCGGGAAAAACACGGATACACTATTGCGCTTCGACCGACCGGGTCTTCGAGCGCCTAAAACTTTATGGCATCAAAGAAGAGAATATTCACCTCACGGGGTATCCTTTACCCAAAGAAAACATCGGCGGGAAAGGGAAGGACATTCTGAAAAAAGACATGCGTTTGCGGATCGTTAATCTCGACCCGAGCGGCAGATACATCAGCGAGTACGGTTCGATCATCAGGGAAAATCTCGGAAAACTCCCGTCGACGGCGGGAAGGCCGCTCACCATTTTGTTTTCGGTCGGCGGGGCGGGCGCCCAGAAGGAAATAGGGATGAAAATCGTCAAAAGTCTGCGGGATGATGTCAAGAGCAAAAAAGTGAAAGTGATCCTCTCGGCTGGCATACGGCGGGAGACGATGAATTATTTCACGAGCGAGCTCAAAGCGCTGGGGTTCAGAGAGCCGTTCAATGATGGCGCCGAAATCCTTTGGGCCATCGGTCTCCATGATTACTTTGCAAAATTCAACGAAGCATTGAGGGCAACCGATATTTTATGGACGAAACCATCGGAACTCTCGTTTTACTGCGCGCTGGGGCTGCCCATCATCATTGCGCCGCCCATCGGATCGCAGGAAGATTTCAATCGAGAGTGGCTCTTGCGGGTCGGCGCAGCCATGAATCAGTACGATCCGGATTATGCGCATGAATGGCTCTTCGATTACCTGAAGGACGGCTGGTTCGCGGAAGCGGCCATGCACGGATTTCTCGAAGCTGAAAAAATGGGAGCGTATAACATAGAAAAGTTGGTTGCTCAATGACGAATCCCGTTAGAGGCCACAGTCTGAGGTTTCATGCACATGTCGTTTTGGACGAAGAAGAGCGCTCCCGGAAACTCGCCTCCTCTGCAGATTGTTTCAATGAAGATGACGCACGGTCGAGAGAAAAGTACGTAACATTAGGCAGAGGCAAACGTTACCTCCAAAGGAGATTGAAGCGCTTCCTGTCTCTAACGGGATGAACTGGCTTTATATCGGGTTCATTGCATACTTCCTGAATGCGATTTCTTTCATCGTCTCGAAAATCATGCTCACGGATTTGGTTCCAGACCCGTGGGTGTACACTTTTTTGGTGAACGTTTTGGGCGTCCTGGTCATCGTTCTCCTGCCGTTCGGCTTCCATGTTCCGGGAATGCCGGTGATCGCGGCAAGTCTCGCTTCCGGCGTGACGTATGTTGTGGCGCTCCTCATCCTCTATAAACTTCTCTCTCAGGAAGAAACGTCCCAGGTGGTCCCCTTGAGCGGCGGCATAACGCCGATATTCGTTTTCCTCCTGGCGTTCTTTTTCCTGAGCGAGCTCCTCAAGATCAATCAAATCATCGGCTTCATTCTTATCGTCGTCGGGGGGTTCGTCGTGGCCCACGAAGAATCGTGGCGGGAAAAAGCGAAACACATGGGAATGAAACTGTTCTGGGGATCGGTTCTTTCGGCTCTCTTTTTCGCTGGGTCGCAGGTTCTCATGAAATTCGTTTTCAACAACGACACGTTTATTGACGGCCTCATCTGGCGCGGTTTCGGAGCGGTTGTGGGGTCGCTTGTTCTTCTCGTGCCCGCGAAACCCAGGAGAGAAATTTTCCGTTCATTCCGCAGATCATCGGTCAAAACGGGATTTATCTTCATTGCGGGGCAGGCGGCTGCGCTCCTGAGTTTTGTATTGGTGAATTACGCTTTCTCGCTCGGGCCGGTATCGCTGGTCAACGCCCTTTCCGGAATCCAATATGCGTTCCTCTTTGCGTTCATCGTTTTCCTGTCCAAAAAGTTCCCGCGGATTTTAAAGGAGCCGCTGAAGCCGGGGATTGTGAGACAGAAAGTGTGGAGTATTGTCTTGATAACTGCAGGAGTAGCTCTGCTGTTTGTTTAAATCTTCAATTTACCATTTTCAATTTTCAATCGATTTTCAATGAAGAAAACTTTCAAGGTGGCAGGAATAATCATCGGAACTCTCCTGGTTGCTTATCTGGCGAGCTTCACGTTGAGTTTCGGGAACGGCCATCCGGAAACAGGATTGTCCTTCAGCGAATTTTACGCCCGGGAAGGATTGGGCCTGGATTGGAAGGCGGCCTATCAGTCGATCTTGAGCGAATTGAACCCGAAGAACCTCATCCTTATGGCCTACTGGCAATATCTTGAGCCGAACCAGGGAAAATTCGATTTCAGCGATTTGGATTGGCAGATGAATATCGCCCAGAAAGAGAACCGGAATGTCATTCTGGCTATTGGCCAACGGGTGCCGCGCTGGCCGGAATGCCACATTCCGGAGTGGGCAAAGCTCAACAAAGAAAATTACCATCAGTCGCTCCTGGATTACCTGACGCAGGTCGTCAATCACTATAAGTCGTACTCGGCGATCACATACTGGCAGGTTGAGAACGAACCATACTTGTCATCGTTCGGGGAATGCCCGCCCTTCGATCAAAATTTGTTTCATGAAGAAATCTCCTTGATCAAGAAGCTGGATCCGACGCGCCTGGTCGTGACGACCGACAGCGGGGAATTAGGGTGGTGGTTCGGCGCCGCAAAACATACCGATGTCCTGGGTACCACGCTCTACCGCGTCGTGAGCGCGCCCCTGATCGGCATTTTCCGTTTTTTCTTCATCCCCCCCGCTTTTTATCCAGCAAAAGCGGCTGCCGTCCAGTTCCTTTCGGGCGTTTCGAAAGTTTTCATATCGGAACTGCAGGCCGAGCCATGGGCGATGAATGGCGCTCCGCTGGTATACGAAAGCATGAGCGCCCAGACATCGGATTTCTCCACGAGTACGCTTCTGAACAATTTCCAATTTGCCCAGCGGACGGGACTCAACCCCGTCTATCTCTGGGGGTCGGAATGGTGGTACTGGCGGAAAACCCGCGGCGATCCGAGTTTTTGGGATTTGGGAAAACAAATTTTAAGCCAATGAAACAAAATCTTATTTTCCCGAAAGGATTCTTGTGGGGTGCCTCGACCGCGGCCCATCAAGTCGAAGGCGGGACAAAGAACGATTGGAGCGAGTGGGAGAAATCGGAAAAACGCTTGAAGCATCTCAAGAAACTCAAGTTGATAGAAAAATACGGCGAGGACAACTTTATTTCCGGCATGGGAACGGGCCATTACGCACGGTTCGACGACGATTTCAGAATGGCAAAAGAAATGGGCCACAATGCAACGAGGTTTTCGCTCGAGTGGTCGCGCATCGAACCGGAAGAGGGGAAGTTCGACGAAAAGGAACTGCAGCATTACGTCGATGTCGTACGGGCAGCCCGCCGGAACGGCTTGGAGCCCTTCGTCACCATTTGGCACTGGCCGATACCACTCTGGCTCCGCGATGAAGGGGGGTGGGAATCGAAGCGGATGCTTGAGTATTTCGCGCGTTTTACGGAGCAGCTGGTTTCCGCAATGGGGAATGAAGTGAAATTTTGGATCACGCTCAACGAGCCGCAAGTATACACCGCTGAGTCGTACCTCCAGGGAAAATGGCCGCCCCAGAAGAAAAACCTGTTTTCTTATCTCGGGGTTTACCGCCGACTCATCGAAGCCCATATCAAGGCGTACCGCGTAATTAAAAAGGCACATCCGGAAGCGCACGTCGGTATTGCCTCTCATAACATCCACTTCGATGCCTCGCGGACGAATCTCGTTGGTCAGGTTCTGAAAGCGGTCGCCGATTGGTGGTGGAATTTCTACTTTTTGAACCGGATCAGCGAATACGAGGACTTCATCGGTTTGAACCACTACTTCCACCATCGGATTGGTTCGTGGTTCAATAAAAACGACAATAAACTGCTTTCCGATGTGGGGTGGGAAATTCATCCCGAGTCGATGTACCACGTCCTTATGGACTTAAAGCGTTTCGGAAAGCCGATCTACATCACCGAAAACGGTTTGGCGGACTCGACCGACGCGAAGCGGCCGTCCTTCATTGTCGAAACCCTGGAACGTATTCACCGGGCGATCGAGAACGGCGCGGACGTGCGGGGGTATCTCCATTGGTCTCTGATGGACAATTTCGAATGGGCGGAGGGATTTTGGCCCCGGTTTGGTCTCGTCGAGATAGACTATAAAACGCTGGAGCGAAAGATGCGCCCGTCGGCTCATCTCTACAGGGATATTTGCCTCCACAACGGAGTAACGGGAACCCTTATGGAGAAGTACGAAAATCTGCTAAAATAGAAACATCGCCATGGCGGAGAACGATAAAGACGTAGCCTATTTCGGGAGGACCGATTTTCGCAATACCAATCGGCTTTTCGGCGTGAAAAGGCGCGACCGGCGACAACACATGTATGTTGTCGGAAAAACGGGCACGGGAAAAACTGCGATGCTCAATAACCTGATCGTTCAGGATATCGCGAACGGCGAGGGTCTTTGTGTCGTCGATCCGCACGGCGAGCTCGTGGAAGGGCTTCTCGAGAAAATACCGGAAGAGCGTCTGAAAGACGTCATTTATTTCAATCCGGCCGACACCGATTTCCACATCGGCTTCAATGTTTTGGAATTGCCTGATCCCAAGCACAAGCATTTGGTGGCATCGGGTCTCATGGGCATTTTCACGAAAATCTGGTCGAATGTCTGGTCGGCCAGAATGGAATATATTTTGAACAACGCGATTCTCGCGCTTCTTGATACGCCGGGGACGACGCTCCTCGGCATCACGCGTATTCTGGTCGACAAGGAATATCGGCAGAAGATTGTCGAGAACATCAAAGACCCGGTCGTGAAAGCGTTTTGGGTGAATGAATTCGAAGAATGGCGCGACCAATTCAGGAACGAAGCCATCGCTCCGATCCAGAACAAGGTTGGGCAATTCCTTTCGACCGCGCTTGTAAGAAACATCGTCGGGCAATCGAAGAGCACCATCGACATTTTTGAAATCATGAACACGGGGAAGATATTCCTCGTAAATGTTTCCAAGGGACGAATCGGCGAAGACAACTCCGCGCTCTTGGGATCCATGCTCATCACGAAGATACAGCTTGCCGCCATGGAGCGGGTGAGGGTGCCGGAAGACGAACGCATCGATTTCTACCTCTATGTCGACGAGTTCCAAAACTTCTCCACCGATTCATTCGCAAATATTTTGTCCGAGGCAAGGAAGTACCGCTTGGATTTGATCTTGGCGCACCAGTACGTGGGGCAACTCGTGACCGATGTCTCGACAAAAGTGCGCGATGCCGTTTTCGGCAACGCTGGCACCATGGTGGTTTTCCGGGTCGGCGCGGCCGATGCGGAATTTTTGGAGAAAGAATTCGAGCCAGAATTCACCGCGCAGGACCTGGTGAATCTCCCCAACTACCACATTTACCTGAAACTGCTCGTTGACGGCGTGACGTCCCGCCCGTTTTCGGCGAGCACCCTGCCACCTTTCAACTTGGATTCCCATCCCGCGATAGCAGAAAAAATTGTCGAATCGTCGAGAAAGACCTATGCGAGAGCGCGATGGATCATCGAAGATGAAATCAACAAGTGGAGCGGCGTCATGGGAAGGGAAGAGCATTTTGAAGCACGGAAATCCGAGCGGCGACCGGAGAAAGAATCCGCGTCGCGGTTCTCCGATTTGGCGAAGATCGGCATAGAATTTTCGCCGACTGCTTCAAACGAAGCGCCTCAGCGGGATAAGGGCCGACAACCGCAGGGGCGGAGCGACTACTCTCGTCCCCAAACGCCGCGGAACGGCAGGCCTCTCGGAAGACCATTCTTTCAGAAATTCCAGCGGAGGGATTCGCTGAAGCCGTTGAATTCCCGGCGGCAGACCATCGTTTCCCATGAAGGAAACGATGGAGAAGAAACTCAGGGGAATGAAAAAACTCTTTCGCTCGCACATCTGAAAGGTGAAGAGGTGAAAGCGAAAAAGCCGGAGCGGGAAGACTTCAATGTTGAAGATTTGCGGGAGTCGCTCAGAAAGTCTTTAAAAAACCTGCATAACCCCTAAACTCTCTCGATATATTCTTTGGTTTCCGTATTGACGCGGATCATGTCGCCTTCGTTGATGAAAAGGGGAACATTCACCTTCGCGCCGGTTTCGAGCGTTACCGCTTTCGCACCGCCCTGGGCGGTGTTGCCTTTCACGGCTGGCGGGGCTTCGGTGACTTTCAAGTCCATTTTAATCGGGAGTTCCACGTTGATGATCTTATCGTCGAACTTGTAAGCGGTGAGTTCCGTGTTCGGTTTCAAAAACTCCGCCGCGCCTCCCAAAATATCCTCTTTCATCTGAAACCTGTTTTTTGGATTGCCTTTCTCGTTGAACCAGAATTCTCCGCGGTTTTGGTAGATGAAAATGACCGGCATAACGTCGATTTCCGCTTCCTCAAAATCCTCGTTCTGGTGCGCCGAATATTCCTGCGTCTTGCCGCTGATGAGATTCACGATTTTGAGCTGCATGACCGGTTTCCGCTGCTGCATCCGAACAAAAGACGATTCAAGCACTTTGTAGGGGTACGGATCGTCGTTCTTGACGAAAATCGTCCCGACCCGAAGTTCATTGTACGATAACTTTGCCATAACAAGAAAGAATCTTATAATACCCACGTGACAAAGTCAACGAAAAAAGTCTTCGTAGGCATGAGCGGCGGCGTGGATTCGTCCGTCGCGGCGTATCTTCTGAAAAAACAAGGTTACGATGTAACCGGCGTTTTCATGCGCTCATACAACGTTGACGGATGCGCCGAACGCG
>DAIDAY010000020.1 GCA_027310365.1 bacterium | reverse complement strand
CCGACACCGCGGCATGCGTCTTTCCCAGAAGAAAACACTCGTTTCGATCATCCTCTCACATCTTACGAGAGGAAAACCGAAACGAAGATTCTCTTGAAAACACACACCGATTTTTCCTTAACTCGAATCCTGCCAGTTCAGCTCTGCGAGCCAATCGCGTTTGCAGGTACTCATTTACGGCATCCAGGTGATTCATGACGCTTATCCTCCTTTCTGTATGGTTTGATTTGTGAACGAACAGCTTAAAACATTTTAAAATATTTAAATCTTAAAGTCAAAGAGTTGACACCAAAATCTAAAAAAGTTATGATACCTTAAGTTCAGAAAGGAGGTAGTTATGCGTACCGAAAACCAAATCGAAGTGTTCTTTTACAAAAGGCTCCCAGACGGTCAGCACTCGTTTCTTTTGATGAAACGAGTCCCTGAAAGGGGTGGATTCTGGCAACCGCTGACCGGTGGCGTAGAGCAGGGAGAAACATTTGAGGAGGCGGTCAAGAGAGAAGCGTTCGAGGAAACCGGCATCACCGAGATGGTCGAGGTGGTTGATAGCAACTACCACTACGAGTTCACGGACGAGGGGAGGCATCACGTCGAATACATTTTCGGCGTGGAGGTTCCCGCCAACACCAACGTCCGGCTCTCGCACGAGCACGACGATTTCCGGTGGGTCGGAAAAGAAGAAGCGCTTCAACTTCTCAAGTGGCCCGGAAACAAAGAAGGGCTGCGCAAATTCTGCGAGCGCCTCGGCATCTAACAGAGGGCCTTTCTCATCAGAGAAGGCCCTCTTCTTTTAGTAGAAGCTTTATCCCTTTACTGATGGAATTTTTAGGATACCATCAAGTGGTAAGGTGGGAACGGGATAAAAAATTCATTTCGCTGGCGCGAAAATTTCTGAAAATATAAACAGTCCCACTCACCACCCAAATTGAGGCTCCGCCGTTCGCCGAAAAAATTGAACTCTCCCGCGAGGGCGGCTCGGCAGGGGGGGTTCAAGGAGGGAATGCCGAGCCGCCCGAGCGTAGCCCCGCCGCCCTGCTCGTTCAGAGCAGAGCCGAGCAAAATACTCTTTTCCTTAATTGGAAAAATTTTCCGGGGGCGCGCGCAAATTCAAAGATATAAAGAGTATTTTGCTCGGCGGCGAGCGTCAGCGAGCGGCGGCGGGGCGGGTCAGTTTTCCTGCTCAAAAAAGGTTCGCGCTTCGTTTAGTAATTGCGACAAAATACAAGAGACACCGCAGGGAGCGGTGTTTTTTCATTGTGTCACATTCACAACGGATTTGCCATCAATACCCCTCCAATTTCTTCGATTTTCGATGGGTTCGTATTTTTTCCAGCGCTTTCGCTTCAATTTGCCGGATGCGTTCCCGCGTCACGCCGAATTCCTTCCCCACCTCCTCCAGAGTGTGCGGAATGTTGTCGTCCAAGCCGAACCGCATGGCGAGAATTTTTTGTTCCCGTTCCGTGAGATCAGCCAGGATTTCCTTGATCTGGTCCTTCAGGAGCGCCTGATTGGCCATCTCGTCGGGGCTCAAGCTTTGCTCGTCCTTGATGAAATCGGAAAGCGTCAGGTCGTCTTCGCTGTCGCCGATCGGCGCTTCGAGAGACATGACTTCTTGCGAAATTTTCTGGATGTAGTGGATTTTTTTCACATCCATGCCCATTTCGGAAGCAATCTCTTCGGGCAGCGGCTCTCTCCCCAATTCCTGCATGAGCTGCCGCTTGGCTTGTGTGTACTTTGTTATCGTTTCCACCATGTGGACGGGGATGCGGATCGTTCGTGAATAATCGGCGAGCGCTCGTGTCACGGCTTGGCGTATCCACCACGTTGCGTAGGTCGAGAATTTGAATCCTTTCGTGTAGTCGAATTTGTCGACCGCACGTGAAAGGCCGATATTCCCCTCTTGAACCAAATCCAGGATGCTCAAGCGCTGGCTCCGGTTTGCGTACCGCTTCGCGATGGAAACGACGAGCCGGAGGTTCGCCTGAATGAGTTTCTTGCGCGCCGATTCGTCATTTTTCTCTATCCGTTTTGCGAGCTCTTTTTCCTCGGCGGAAGTTAAAAGCGGCGTTTTGCCGATTTCCCTCAGATACATCTGTACGGCATCCGGCAAATCAGTTTCCACCTTCGTTGCTTCCTTCAATTCATCGGCCGAAACTTCCTCGAGGTTGAGGTTTTTGATGACCGGTCCGGACTCTTTTATTTTGATCCCCTCTTTTTCAAGACGATTATAAACCTCTTCCAAGAATGGAAGGTTTTTTTCTATCTCCGGAAAATAATTCAAAACTTCTGCATCGGTCAGAAATTCCCGTCCCCGGCCGCGTTTCACCAGTTCTTCCAAAGCCTCGGCATACTCCGGCAGTATCGGGATTTTCTTCGCCTTCACCTTTGTTTTTACCGGCGCGGGCTTTTTGCCCTTGTTTTTTTTCGCTTTCGGAGTTTTAGCTTTCTTTTTTGGTTTTTTCTTCGTCGCCATTATTTTTTCAGATCGTTTAATTTTTTGCTTTCTTCCGAAAACTGCTCCAATATTTTCGCGATATCGCTTTCATCACCTTTCCGTTCAGCTTCCTGGAGAGCTTTTTTGAGCGATGATTTCGTTTCTTTGATCGCGAGAACCTTGAGTTTCGTCAGGAGATCGTTGAACTCTTTCCGTATCGTTTTTTCATCCATCGCATCTGCGATATACGAAGCTTCAAGTTCCAGAAGAGCCGTGTCGTCGGCGTGCGCGCCGCTTTCCACGATTTTCTTCAAAGAGTCCGGAATGAACGTGATTTCGCCCTTTAATTTATCAAGGAACTCGGTCTTTGTCAAAGCGATGGTAACGAGTTTTTTCGCGATTCCCTCCTGTTTGTTCAGTTGTTCGATGGCGTTCATAAATTCCGCAGTTACGTTTCTCGCTTCTTCCTCGTTGAGATTGTTCAGTTCTTCCCGAAGGTCGTTCTCGGGCACTCCCGAGAGACGAGAGCATGCGCTGATCCACATTCCTTTTTCAACGGCGCTTTGCACCGCTCCTATTTGCGACAGGATATGGCGAAGAACCCTCTTTTTCACCGGAATATCGCCGTCCCGGTACGATGCGTCGGAGAAGTAAATGTCCATAAGATACAACAGCGCGGGCTTCGCCGCATCGACTGCCTGGCGCATGAGTTCGGGATCTTTTTGGCAGGCGTCGGCAGGGTCCTTGAAATTGCCGAGGTCGATCACCTTGACGTGGAAGTCGAAATTGTGGAAATGCTCCAAACTCCTTTCGAGAGCCTTGATGCCGGCTGCATCTTTGTCGAAACTCACCATGACGGTATCGGTAAACCTCCGAAGGCGCTCAAGGTGTTCCTTGGTCAACCCAGTGCCGGAAACCGCGACGACGTTTTTAAATCCCGACTGCCAAAGCATTAGAAGATCCATCTGTCCCTCAACGATGATCACGGTTTTCGTTTCGGCAATCTCCCCTTTCGATTTATCGAAGCCATAGAGTGTTTTCGATTTATTAAAAATGATACTGGCATCTGAATTGAGGTATTTCGGAATATCTTTTTGATCGGCACCCGATCCGTCAGGCAGTATTCTCCCGGTGAAGGCAACTGTTTTGCCTACCTGGTTTTCTATCGGGAACATGATTCTCTTTTGGAACTTATCCCAAAAGAGACCTCGGACATTTTTTTGCGTCAGGCCGGCGCGCACCACGTCGTTCACATTAAACCCCCCCTTGATAAGAAATCTTGTAAGTTCTTCTCCGCCTGGCGCATAGCCGAGGGAAAATTCTTCCATCGTTTCGTCTTTGAGTCCCCGACCTCTCAAATAGGAAAGTGCTTTTTCATTTTTCAGAAGGTACGATCGATAAAACTTCTTCGCTGTATCGTTTAAATCGTACAGGACGCCGAACTCCCGCTGTTCCGCAGGGTTCAGGGTGCGTATCTCAAGACCGGCTTTCTCCGCGAGAAACTTTAAGGCCTCCGGGAACTCGATGTGCTCGTAGAGCATCGCGAATTTGATAACATCGCCCCCGAGACCGCACCCGAAGCAATGCCACATCTTTTTCTCGGGAGAAACGAAGAAGGAGGGTGTTTTTTCCTGGTGAAAAGGGCACAGCGCCTTGAAATTCTTGCCGGCGGGAACGAGAGAAAGATAAGATTTCAGAAAGTCGACTAAGTCGACTTTCTGCTTTACGAGGTCGGTGTCCTGACTCATCGCTATCATTCTATCCCCCTCCGTATCCCATTGCAAAGCTGCGGCATCCTGTCTAACAAAAACAGACCAGAAGCAGGTAAATACCTCTGGTCTGTCATGAGACAAACCCTCGCCGTTCAAGCTTCTTCTTCATAAACGCCGTCCCATCCTATGTAGGCTTTGACGATTTTCGCATCGGGAATAGCTTTCCTTATGATATCTGGGCTCTTTCCCAATTCATCTATGTAAAACTTTTCTTCGTTGACCCCGCCGTAAGCACCACATTGAATGTGTCCGATGGGAATAAATTTCTTTGTTTCGTGGAGTTTTTTAGACTTCAGAAACTCGTCAAGGATAAATTCTCGATCGGACTCGTGCTCGGGAGCAACTAGTTGTTTCACGCCGCCGGCGGCGACAATGAGATCTACCTTGCCCAGAAAATCGATGTACGCTCTTAACGCAGGATGGAATCGGAAGTCGAAACAAGCGAGAACTGCTGCATCCGCTTCATAATGTTCTTCTTTAGATATAAAGGAAATAACTTTCCTCATTTCTTTTTCTCCACCTTCTAGTAATAACTGCCGCCTAATGTACCACAAAATTCAGCTTTTAGTCAACGAGGAGCGTGAGATAGGTGTCGCGCTTCGTCCTTTTAACTTCGAGGAATCCCGACTTCACTTCAAAGAATTTTTCATTGCCGTCCATGTCTATCGCTTTCGCCGCGCAGGGCTTCAACGAGGTGATAAGCGGCCGGTGTTCCGGCAGCACGGTTATCTCCCCCGCTTTCGTCATGACGGTCAAGCTTTTAATCGGCGAGTCGAACAGGACTTTTTTCAATGAATCGATTTTCGCGCGCATCATTGCCGTTATTGATTGATTTCTTCGATGCCGCCTTTCAGATAGAAGTTTTCTTCCGGAACGCCGTCATGCTTTCCTTCAATAATTTCGCGGAAGCCCCGGATGGTATCCTGGAGCGAAACGTATTTGCCGGCTCTCCCAGTGAACGTTTCCGCAACGAAGAACGGCTGCGACAGGAACCGCTGTATTCTCCGCGCGCGTTCGACGAGCTTACGGTCTTCTTCCGAAAGTTCTTCGATACCCAAGATGGCGATGATATCCTGCAATTCCTTATACCGTTGGAGTATTCTCTGGACTTCATGCGCGACAAAATAGTGTTCATCGCCCACAACCTTCGGCGTTAACGCCGTTGAGTTCGAAGCCAAGGGATCAACAGCCGGATAGATGCCGATTTCCGTCAGGGCGCGGGATAAAACGATTGTCGAGTCCAGGTGGCTAAAAGTCGTTGCCGGCGCCGGGTCGGTGATGTCGTCCGCCGGGACGTAAATAGCCTGCACCGAGGTGATGGATCCTTTGTCGGTTGAAGCTATCCGTTCCTGGAGTTTGCCCATTTCTTCGGCTAAGGTCGGCTGGTATCCCACGGCCGACGGCAATCGCCCCAGGAGCGTCGAAACTTCCAAGCCGGCCTGCGAGAATCTGAAGATGTTGTCGATGAAGAGCAAAACGTCTTTCCTTTCTTCGTCCCTGAAATACTCGGCCATCGTCAAAGCGGAAAGCGCAACCCTGAGACGGCTACCCGGCACTTCGTTCATTTGGCCGAAAACCAAGGCGGTTTTTTCCAAGACGCCCGATTCTTTCATGTCGTTGTACAAGTCGTTCCCTTCGCGGGTTCTTTCGCCGACGCCGGCGAAGACGGAAGCGCCTTTCGCGACTTCAGCAACGTTCCTGATGAGTTCCTGGAGCAAAACAGTTTTGCCGACGCCTGCGCCGCCGAAAAGGCCGACTTTTCCGCCCTTGATGATCGGCGCGATGAGATCGATGACTTTGATGCCAGTCTCGAATACCTCGACTCTCGTGGATCGGGATATCAATGGAGGCGCGGGTCGGTGAATGGACCAATGGTGGTCGAATTTCCTCTCTTTGCCGTCGAGGGTGTTTCCCAAGACGTCGAAAATATTGCCGAGAACGCCGTTCCCGACCGGAACCTTGATCGGTGCGCCCGTATCGGTGACCATGTCGCCCCGCTTCAGGCCGTCGGTCGATGAAAGGGAAACCGCCCGTACCTTGCCGGGCTCCAGATGTTTCGCGACTTCGAAGACGATGGGTTCTTTTCGATCTCCGTGCGACGCCGTCAAGGCGTTCAGAAGATTCGGCATTTTTTTCTCATCGAATGCGACATCGACGACCGGTCCTACGATTTGAATTATTTTTCCTTGATTCATGTTACAAATGATTGGTGAGGGCGGCGACTGTTCCTGTTATTTCTCCGAGTTCCTTGGTGATCATTTCTTGCCTCGTTTTGTTGTAGAAGACTGTGAGTTCGCCCGTCAGCTCTTTCGCGTTATCCGAAGCGTTCTTCATGGTCATCCTCCGCGAAGAGTGCTCCGAAGCGTTAGCCTCGAGCATCAGATGGTATATTTCGATTTTTAAAAGATGAGGCAGGAAATCTTCGAGGATTTCGGCGGGAGACGGCTCCATGATGTAATCCAGGGGTTGTTCCGCCCGGCGCTCCGCAAGTTCCTTCCTGAGTTCCGAATACCTCCCCGTTTTCGGGATGATGTCCTCGATCGTCCGCCGTATCTCCGTGACGCTGAACGGGAGAATTTGCCGTTCGACGACTTCCTGGGAAAGGGCTGAAGTGAAGTTGGTCGAAAAGGAAATAATCCTGTCCCAATTCTCTTTCCGATACCCTTTGCTCAGAACTTCCGTGAGTTCGCCGATTTCCCCGAAATCGACGATGTCGCTGTAGTTCGTGAATGATCTCAAAGGAGTGATGCCGAGTTTCTTCACGTAGTCTGCTCCTTTTTGCCCAATGGTCACAAAAACTATTTTTCCTTCTTTCAGGTTGTCATTATGTTTTTTCAAAAATGCGTCGACTTTCTTCAGCACTGAGCCGTTGAAAGAGCCGACGAGACCTTTGTCGGACGTAACGATTAAGACCAGCGTCTTTTTTGCTTCCCGCTCAAAGAGGTGGGTTTCATCGCCGAACGAAGCAAGGGAATGAATGACGTTCCCGAGGATTTCCAGGGCATCGAAGGAATAGAACCGCGAAGCGAGTGCCGCTTCCTGCGCCTTCCGCATTTTCGTCGCGGCAACGAGCTCCATCGCGGAGGTTATCTGGTTGATGCTCTTGATGCCGCTTATTCTTTTTTTGATGTTGTTTAACGATGCCATGCCTTCAGCGCTTCTTTGAGTAATTCCTCCGTTTCTTGTGCAAGATCGCCGCTCTCAGCTATTTTCTCGAGCGTTTTCGCGTGGATATCCCTGAGGTATGCGGCAAGCCCCTTCGTCGCTTCCCCCATTTCCTGCCTTTTTAGGTCATCGCAATAACCGTTTGTCGCGGCATACGCAAGCGCCACTTGTTCTTCGAAGGGCACCGGCTTCAAATCCTCCTGCTTCAGGATTTCGGTCAATATTTCTCCGCGCTTGATTCTTTTTTTTGTCGCTTCATCGACTTCCGAAGCAAATTGGACGAAAGCCTGCAGTTCCCGAAACTGGGCGAGTTCCAAACGGAGCTTGCCGGCGACTTTCTTCATGGCTTTCGTCTGTGCCGAAGAACCGACGCGCGAGACAGAAAGGCCGGCATTGATGGCGGGACGGAGACCTTGGTTGAAAAGATCGGACTCCAAGTAAATTTGCCCGTCAGTGATAGAAATGACGTTCGTCGGGATGTACGCCGAAATGTCGCCGAGCTGCGTTTCGATGATGGGAAGCGCCGTGAGCGATCCGCCTCCTTTTTCCTTGCTCAGTTTCGCCGCCCGTTCGAGAAGCCGGGAATGTAGATAAAAAACGTCTCCGGGATACGCTTCCCGCCCTGGCGGACGCTTCAAGAGAAGAGAGATTTGTCGGTATCCCCAAGCGTGTTTCGAAAGGTCGTCGTAAATCACGAGCGCGTCATCGCCGCGATCCATGAAATATTCGCCGATCGCGCATCCCGCGTACGGGGCGAGATACCAAAATGATGCCGGGCTTGCGGCGCCGGCAACGACGACAATGGAATACTTCAAAGCGCCATTTTCTTCAAGCGTCTTGATGAGTTGCGCCACTTTCGATTCCTTTTGGCCGATCGCAACGTAAATGCAGACTGGCAGTTTTCTTCCCTTATCCCGTTTTTGGTTGATAACGGCGTCGAGCGCAATCGCGGTTTTCCCGGTTTGCCGGTCGCCGATAATAAGCTCTCGCTGTCCGCGACCGATCGGTATCATCGAGTCGATGGCTTTGATGCCGGTGTGGAGAGGAACCTTGACCCCTTCCCGGTCCAAAACACCCGGCGCTTTCCGTTCCATGAAATACCGAACCGGTTTTTTATTTTTAAAAATTTCCCCTCTCCCGTCCATCGGGCGCCCGAGCGGATCGACGATTCTTCCCAGCATTTCTTCGCCGACTTCAAGCGAAAGGATTTGACCCGTCCTCTTCGCACGGAATCCGCTCTGGATTCCCGCGTCTTCTCCCAAAAGGAGCGCACCGATGGCCCCTTCTTCCAGATTCAAGGCCAAAGCGGGCACCTCGCCCTTCTCGGTTTCCACCATGATGAGCTCCTGGCTTTTCACCTCCTCCAAACCGGAAATCCTAAGAACGCCGTCGCCGACTTCCGTCACCGTGCCGATTTCCTGCCACTCGGCTTTGTTATCGTATTCGCCGAGCGTTTTTTTCAGTTTTTCTATTATTTCGTAACTCATCCCGCACCTTTTAAAGATTAGTAAACTTCGCGACTATGAAGTTTGAATATTGTACCATGGTCGTTTGACTTGTCATTATTTATCTTATACATACCCTCCCTCTTGAAGTTTACCAGCGAAGGAATCTTCAAAAGGTGCGGGACCCATGTAGTTGTCAATCAAAGAGGTTCTTTAAGATTCCTCTGAGAGAGAGGTCGAGTTCCCGCGACTCATCGACGGTAAGTTTCACTCCGGCAATCAGATTTTCGTCCACCATTTTCTTGACGTCATATTCCCCCTTCCCCATCTTTTCGAGGATCGCGGCATACGAGCCTTCCGGAAGATTTCGCGCCGTCTCAATGAGGAACGAATGCTTCCCGTCGGTTTCTCGAAGATACCGCTCCGCGAGTGCGGCGATTTTTTCTTTCGACGCGATATCCCCGTTTTTCGCGACGAGCGCCGAGAATTTCTTGATCATCGCCTCGATTTTTTCCGGGTTCTTATCTTTCACGAGCTCGGCGAAAACTTTGGCATATATTTTTGGCGGTATTTTCATCCTTTTAGAAACAAAACGCCTCTTCCCCAGACGACTGCCTATAATACACGATGCATGCAACTTGATACGCGACTCTGTTTTTCATAAATATAGGTTGCGAACGGGATTCATCGGCCTCCTCGCTGTCGCATCGTTTCCTTCGAAACACGGGTGATCAGCGCTTCATCAACAGCGGCGGGGCTTACTTTTACTGCTTTCACGAGAATCTCTTTCGCGAGAGACGCTATTTCTTGTTCAGCCGACTGCATCGAATGCTCCCGCGCCTCCGCTATCTCTTCCATCGCCTTCTCCTTCACCAGCCTGCTCTTCTCTTCCGCCTCTTTGAGGATTTTCGATTCCTCTTTTTTGGCCTTTTCCTCGGCGCTCAAAATAACCTTCATCGCTTCGGTTTCAGCTTTCTTGAGCGTCTCTTTTTCGAGAATACTCACCCCCTTCAGGCGTTTATCGGCTTCTTCTGATTTGTCCAACCCTTCCTTGATTTTCTTTCGCCGCTCGGCGACGCTTTTTGCGAGCGGCTTAGAGACGAGGAAGGTGATGACGCCGAAAATAACGAGAAAGTTAAACACTTGACTCACCAAGAGCTTCCAGTCGATGCCGAAACTTTCTATAAGCGATTGCATTGCCTTTATTGATTCAATTTTCGAGCATGATCGTGGCGACGAAAATTGAACCACACCAACAAACATCCCGCACTTACCGTACAAGCAAATCCTGCATTGGGCATATAATAGTTTATTTTAACTGTTTTATTTTTATTCATGGATTTGTCGGTATGATAAGTGCGGGATAAGGTTTTCTCGCCAAAATTCCTTCGTTGTAAACTCGGAATTTTGAAGAACGTCCTTAGATAAATTTAACGATGAGTGCAATGACGAGCGCGTAAATCGCGAGAGCTTCTGCGAACGCGATGGCCAAAATCATGGCCGTTTGTACCTTCGGAGCAGATTCCGGATTCCGACCGATGGCTTCCGTGGAGCTTGCGCCGATCTTTCCGATGGCGATGGCTGGCGAAATGACGCCGATCGCTATCGTGAGTGCCGTCGCGATCACTTTTATGCTTGCTAAGTCCATAGTATTACTTTTTAATTCAAAGTTTTTAATTTTTATTTTCGACCTTTTTAATGCCCTTCGTGTTCGGCGGTTGCAACCGCGATGAACACCAAGGTAAGCATTGCAAAAATGAAAGCTTGGATGAAACCCACGAAGAGTTCCATCGCCATGAACGGCATCGGAACGAAGTAGGGAACGAGTGCCCCAACGATGATGAGGAGCACTTCGCCGGCGAAAACATTCCCGAACAACCGGAAGGAAAAGGAAATGATTTTCGCGAATTCAGAAACGAATTCAAGAATACCCACAAAGAACTTGATGGGGCTGCTGAAATTCAAATATTTCTTGAAATGAAGTTTTATTCCCAAAGATCGCACGGCGATGACGTTTGTCGCGACGACGGAGACAAGGGCAAGGGCAAGAGTGAAATTCAAATCGCTCGCTGGCGAACGGAAAAACGGTATGATTGGTTTCCCCATCTCCTTGATACCGACAGCACTCAAGCCAGGAAAGAGGCCAAGCCAGTTCGAAGTCACCACAAAAAAGAAAATCGACGCCACAAGCGGAAGATACTTCTCGGCAACCTCCCGGCCCCCCAGAACGCTTTCCATGAGGGTGAGCATTTCTTCAAACAGCGATTCGAGGATCATTTGAAACTTTCCTGGAAATACTTTTATCTTCTTCCTGAAGAGAAAACCAAAAATTAAAAAAAACAGAACGACGATGAATGTCAGAAGGAGGGTATTGGTAAGCTCAAACCCACCGATTCTGAGTATCGGTTCCGCTCTCAGCGATATGGCATCCCCTATGTTCATGAGTTAGCGGCGCACTTTTGTACCTGCGGCGCCGTAAATATTTTATCCGAAATGCCGTTTTTTGCAAGTCGTAAAAAGAGGCGCCGGAGCAAGATGATTTATTCCCCGCTTGTAGACCTCCCTTCACCATCATGCATCCTCGCTCATCGTCATCCGCAGCGGAATATGCGGAGCTTCACTCCGTCGCCTCAAAAATCAGTAGGTACTGAATTTTGAGGCGAGTTCGGGATTCAAACACAG
>DAIDAY010000001.1 GCA_027310365.1 bacterium | reverse complement strand
ACGACGGCTGTCGCCAGGACGGCCAAGATGGCGATGACGACCAAAAGCTCGATCAGGGTGAAACCCCTCTCCTGCTTAGTATGTTCCATAATTTTATTATAGCACACAAAACATATCAAGAGGGGGGACTCTGTGGATAACTACTCCCCCCCGTCGGCGAAGAATTCCTTTATTTTGGATACTAATTCCTCTATGGAAAGCTGCGCTTTGACGAAATAACCGACGGCTCCCAGCATCTGCCCTTTCTGGACGTCGCTCTCCTGCCCCAGGTTCGAAACGATGACTACGGGAACTTCCTGGAAGTTCGGGTTGGTTTTCATGGTTTCCATGACTTCAAACCCCGACATCTTGGGGAGGATGATGTCCAAAAGAACCAAATCATATTTGTTGGTTTTGAGATCGACGAGCGCCTCCGCGCCGTCCTTCGCCTGTGTTACCTGGAAGCCGTCTTTCTCCAATCTCCCCTTCAAGAGATTGGAGAGCATCGGTTCGTCTTCCACCAAAAGAATTTTCTTGCTCGCCGCATCAGCCATTACCGACCATTATAGCAAAACCAGGAACCTGCCACAATGAAAACAAAAACCGATCTCGGGAGCGCCTTCGAGACAGATTCAAATACGAGGGACGGGAGAAAGACGAAATTTGCCGATAGCTACCTGAGGAATATCACGTAGGCTTTGCCGTCGGTGAAGAACGGGTCGCCCGCGAAATTTTCCCCCATCTGCGGCGGCACTAATTGCACTGCCGTACCGGTCGCAACGAATCCTGAATGCAAAAGGTCCGCGTTGATGTAATTCCGTTCCGTATCGATGTCCGGGCTGATTTTGTGGTAAATCAAATAGCGCTGGAGGCCCTCATCGAAGCTGGCTGACGCGACCCACACCGGCTCCGTTCCGTAGTAAAAGTTCGTCAACCAGAATCTCGTATGATGCCGCACTTTAAAGGTGTTGCCGACGTTTTTTTCGAACGTGATAAGCTGCGGTTTGGCATTCAAAAACGAAGGCGATGCGGGCGCCGTATCATACGCCTTTCCCGCAAGGGCGGCGAGTCCGAGTTTCACGAAATTCGCCGTCGTCGGCGCATCGGCGATGAGCCACCCTTCCTTTTTAAAAGCGGAAACGAGGGCGTCTCTGGATCCGACGACAACGAAACTCATCGGTTCCATCTTGTCGCCGGTGATCGCTTCGGAAAATTTCGGAAAATCGGAACGGGAGATGAGATCGGTTATGGTCGTCGTTGCGCTCAAAAATATCGGCGCGGGCGGGTTCGGTTGAACTTTATATTCGAGAGGGTGGTAAAGGTAGAAGTAATAAATGAAAAGCGCGCCGCCGGCCAGAAACGCCGCCGTTATCTGATAGATTGATCTTTTCTTGAAAACCGGTTTCTCGCCGGCCGGTTTATCGCGGTTGAATTCTTTAAAAAGAGTGATGGAAAAAAAGACTATCGCGAGGCCGAGCGACCAGCCGGCCAAAACGTCGGAAATCCAGTGAACCCCCAAATAAATCCTCGAGAGGCCGATCCCCAAAACAATGAGGGCGGTCGTCGCCCAAACGATCATGCGCGGCGTATGTCTTCTGAACATCTTCGCGATGAGATATCCCGCCATTCCATAGAAAACCACCGACCCTACCGCGTGGCCGCTCGGGAACGAAAAGCCGCTTCGAGGAACCAGGGAATAGAAAACGCTCGGCCGAGGCACAGCCATGAGAATCTTGACGAAAGAATAGAGCGCCTCGCCCACGGCGAGCGTTGCGACGGAAAAAAGCGCCTCCTGTTTCTTGCCGAGCATCAGGAAGAAGATTATGAGAATGACAATCAGTGCCGTCATGATTTGCCAATCACCCAAGTCGGTGAAAAATAAAAAGACCCTGGCAAAATCCAGGTTCCGGAAGGTATAGATGAAATTCATCACGCTCAAGTCGAACGGGACGCTTTCCCGAGAGAGGACATCAATCGCCATTTCGATGAAGATCACGAGAAATGAAGCGCACAAAACCATCCCCCACGTGAACTTCAGGCCGTAGCGGCCGCGCCGCGAGAACCTCCTGCCGAAAAATGCGGAAATCTTCGGATGTTTTTTCTCGAAGCGCTGAAGCGCCGGATTTTTCTTTAACCATTCAGCCTCGTCCATCAATAGCAGTTTACCCCCGCACCTCAATGAGAGCAACTCTGTTGCGGTGCGCTTTCGCTGAGGCGGGGGAGTTTAACGCATGCCCCATGATATCATTAAAACAATGGAACCTGAAAAACAGCATCGGCTGACAATCTGGATTTTCGCCGCCGCGTCATTCTTGAATGATGTCGGCTATTATCTCGTGACCGTTATCTGGCCGGTTTTCGTGACCGTAACCCTGGGCGCCTCGACGACGTTTCTCGGTTTTGTCGACGGTTTCGGGGATGCCTTGACTTCGATCTCCCAGGCTTTCTCCGGATTCCTGTCGGACAAATTAAAAAAAAGAAAGATTTTTATTTGGATCGGATACGCAAGCGCTTTCCTGAGCAGGATTGTCTATGCCCTGTCGCGTCTTCCCTGGCACGTGATACCGGGAAAAATCCTCGACCGTGGAGGTAAACTCCGCGATGCACCGCGCGATGCGATTGTCGCCGACATCAAAAAATACAATGTCCGGGCAACCGCTTTCGGTGCGCTCCGGGCCGCCGACCGGACAGGAGCGTTGGTCGGCCTTCTCGCCTCCCTCTTCCTCATCGCCGCCCTGACCCAACGGCAGCTCTTCGTGGTCGCCGCCGTCCCCTCCTTGATCGGAGCGTTTTTGATTTTCTTTCTCGTCCGCGAACATCGCCCGCAAACGAATCTGGAGAAAAAACTTTCCTTCTCGTTCAAACTCGCTGACCGGGATTTGAAACTCTTTACCGTCGCTTCGGCCGTCTTCACGCTCGGCGCGTTCACCGATTCATTCTATATCTTAGCCGCAAAAACCGTCGGCTCTTCGTTGGAAGAAGTGACGCTTCTCTACGGCGTTTTCATTTTCGTCTCGGCGCTCACGGCAATGCCGTTCGGGAAACTCGCCGACCGGATCGGCAGGAAAATCGTCCTCTCCGTCGCCTATCTTCTCTTCATCGTCGCGAACTTTTTCTTCGCGATGACGAACTCCCTCGCGCTCTTTCTCGTTGGGTTCTTGGTCTACGGTCTCCACTACGGCGCGTATGAAGGAAATTTGAAAACGATCGTCGCCGACATGTCGCCGCCGGAACTTCGCGCCAGTTTTCTCGGCAGCTTCGCCATGGTGACGGGTCTCATTGCGCTCCCCGCTTCCGTCATCGCGGGTTTTCTGTGGCAAGCCGCGGGATTCCGGGCGCCTTTCGTATTTTCGATCATTTCGAGTTTCGCCGCGCTCATTATTCTTGCCAGAATCCACTTCAAAACCGCTTGAACGTTTTTGGCATTGGCGGCATTGCGCAGCGTCCATGTCCGCGAAGACGAAAAAAGAGAAGCCTATCTTCGATTCTCCGAAGATAGGCTTCGTATACGGGTCCGCGAGAGGTCAAAAACCCGCTTTTCTCAGGAGAGATCTGCGGTCGTCGAGTCGCTCCTTGACCGCCAATTGTTTGTCGCGAACTTCAAAGATGGTTCCCGGCGGGAATTTTTCCTCGTCAATGAAAACGTACTCGGCAACCATCAAGGAATCTCTTCTCAATTCCACGAGAGGCGACAAGAGGACAATGTGAATCGGCCAACCACGTTTGTTGACGGTCTTCTGCCCCCAGAAATACCACTGAGTTCCTTCTTTTAAATCAATTCCGATTTCACCCTTATCGTTCCTCAATGCCTTCCTTATTCTCCCCTTCCCTCGGTTAAATGCAAAGAGTACGAACATTCCCACCGTAAAGGAAAGAAAAACCAAGGTCATTCCATCCGGTTTACCCTCAGGGCCATCGATGAACGCGCAGAATCTGAGGAACTCCAGGTACCATGAGTATAACACACAACACCTCCTTTTTAGTTAAAAATAAGCGCACTTGCTCTCAAGAGAGCTTCGACAACAGTACAACGTTCCCGGGAAGCCGTCAATTGAGCTCCAGCGCCTTCTCCCGTGACGTTAATCCGGAGACCACAGTGACGCGCGAGATACTCACGCCGAAATAGTCCGCCACCGCTTTCACGACGGCAGAGTTCGCCCTCCCCTCTTTCGCAGGCTCTTTCACTGAAATCTTAAAATGCGTTTTATCAACCCTTTCAATCTTTTTTCCTTTCGCGCCCGGCTTCACTTGTACGAGTATTTTCATGTTTCTCGTTTTTCTTCGCGGTCTCGATTTGTTTCTCGAACATCTTGACATAAGGCCTCAACTGATCATCGTCAAATCCCGGATGCAATCTCTTTGCCGCCAGATACGCCTCGCTCGGCGCTTCCTTCATCAGCTGGTAATACTCGTTGTAAATATTCCCCTTTTCATCTTCCACCTCTCCTTTCTTATTGAAGTGAAAGCCCTTTTCGAGGTAACCCTTTTCTCCCGGCTTGGGATTTTCGGTGGTGAAAAGATCGGGCATAAAATTCTCGCTGCGGCTTTTCATGCTTCAATTTTACCATATTTCCGGATGAACATCCAGCTCTTTTTCTTTGCAAAGGCGTTGCCGCATGGAGGCATTCTTCTTTCTCCTATCCCAGATTCCCCGATATGAACTTCTTAAAAACATCGCCGAGCTTTTCCACCACGCCCACCTTCACGTCTTCTTCATCCTTGATCGGATGCTTTGAAATCGCCTCGCGGGGCGACGAGAACAGGATGCCGATCGTATCGATCACGAAATCCAGATATTTCTTTTGTTCTTCAACCTTCGCGTGATTCACCTCTTTCTTCACGAGATCGGCATACCCGCCGAGCGATCGAGCAACGAGCGATTTGAACGAATATTCCTCTGCGTATTCCCGCGCCCGCGAATGCTGCGCATGGAAGAAAATTGCGGAATAGACAAACGGCAGCGCAACTGCGAATTCGAGCCACGTCGCCCTGTCGAATTCGGCGCTTGCCATCGGTCCGAAGAATATGAGGATGGCCAAATTGAATTAGTTATACCAAGATCAGAACCCATCTCAAAACCTGTTCCGATGCGGGCGGTAGGGCTGCCGGTTTCGGGAGTGAAAAGCATGCGGAGGGCGTTCAGGGCGCGGTGCCATCCGGGCTGGCGGGAGCTCTGGAAGTTTGGAAAGCGGGATAGCGGAGCGGACGAGTCGTTCGATGTCCCGGACGTCGCGCCGCTCAGCCGGTGTCGCGAAAGAGATTGCGTGTCCGATGCCTCCCATGCGGCCGGTCCGGCCGATCCGGTGAACGTAGTCCTCGGGGCTCTGGGGTAAATCGTAGTTCAAAACAAGTTCGATCCCTTTCACATCGATTCCCCGCGCCGCGATATCGGTCGCGATCAAAACGCGGTACATGCCATTCTTGAATCCTTCAAGCGAATGCTTCCGCTGGCTCAACGACCGGTTCGAGTGGAGTTCAGTCGCGGAGATGTCGAGGTTGCGGACGCCTCGCGCGATTCTCTTCGCGCCGAATTTCGTTCTCGAGAAAATAAGAACGGACCCGCGGTAGTCGTCGAGTATCTTTTCCAAAAGACGCATCTTGTCGCTTTTCTCAACAAAGAAGAGTTCTTGCGAGACGGTTTCCGCCGCAGTGCCCGGCGGGGCGATTTCCACCCGTATCGGGAGTTTCATGTACCGCTTGGTAATTTCCACGATGCGCTCGGGCATGGTTGCCGAGAAAAGCATGGTTTGCCGTTCGCGCGGCAGAGCGGCGAAAATCTTCTGGATCTGCGGAGCGAATCCCATGTCGAGCATGTGATCCGCTTCGTCGAGAACGACGGTCGCGAGGTCGGCGAACGAGACGTTCTTTCGTTCGAGGTGGTCGACGAGGCGGCCGGGCGTCCCGACGATAATCTGGGGATGAGCGTGGAGCGATTTGACCTGCCGGTACATGTCTTCTCCGCCGATAACCATCGTGGTCTTCACGCCGAGTTTCGTGCCGACCGAGTTTATGGATTCGCACACCTGGATGGCGAGCTCACGGGTCGGCACGACGACGAGAGCCGTCTTCATCCCTTGGAGGGCGTGCTGGATGAGCGGAATGCCGAAAGCAAGCGTCTTTCCGGTCCCGGTTTGGGCGATGCCGACGATGTCTTTCTTCTCGATGCCCGGCAGGATCGCCTGGCGCTGGATCGGCGTGGGCTCCGTGAAATTGAGTTTCTTCAAAACCTCCAGAATCCCCGGAGCGATGCCGAGATCGGAAAAATCATTGCCGCCAGGAGTCATGCTCGAACAATAACAGGCAAGAGAGGCGTCGTCAAACAGAACTAACCCCCATTGAATTCATTACGTTAAAAACAACACTGTCGCTCGTAAACTGTGATTGACGTACAATAAGTATGCATGACAGACAAGGCGATTAATACCGTTTTATTTATATCAAATCCTTTCGGATTTGGTCCTACCGGTAAAATAGTAGCTTTGATGGATAAATTGTGACCCGGACCCCATATATTAAACACGAAGGTTTGCGCCATCGATATAAGCAAAATTTATAGCGTGAATTTTCACATTCCCCAAACTGATTGTAACGCTTTTGGATCGGGTTACCAACGATAAATATTTAGCCTCCCGTTTTCCCCGGTCGATTCTGGGGATAGGCAGAGGGCGGGCTGGACAGGCGGGCGGAGCGGATGATACAACTAACACTACAGCACACAAACAAGGAGAAAGTATGGGAAAGGGATTGTCCCCGAGCCACTATCGGAATATGGCTCTCTGCATGAAACGCATTCTTGACGGGGAGGGTGAGTTGAGGCCGGACGTTCTCGCGGAAGCAACCCGTTTCCTTGCTGCAGCGAGAGACGGAGAAAAAAGCGAGAAGCAAACAGCAGCATTCATTCTCTCGGGCACGATGCACTTCTCGCGGAAGGTGCGGCACAAGCTCGACGAGTTCGCGAAATTCGTCGAAACCTTCGACGGCTGCCGGGAATTTCTCTCGGCAGAAAAAAGCATCATTTGCGATTGCGATGAGCTTCACGCTTTTTTCTCGCAGCTTCGGGAAATCGGCTACGAAGTGAAGCTCTGCGAAATTCGAGAATATGGTTACTGGCGGAAACGCCGGAACCGAAAAAAGTTCTGGGAAAGAAAAATAAAGGGTCGCGAACCGTAAGGTCGCGACCGTTTTGTTTGCCGATTGAGGACTCCGTGTATTTCCGGCGGCTTCCGCGCGATTTCTCGACGGGATATTTCTTTTCATTCTTCTCCCCCTTATCCCCGAATGCCTTTTTGATATCGATGTCGAGATCGTGGCTCAAGAGGAGCAACCAGTACAAAACGTCCATCAACTCCTCGCCGATGTGCTCCTTGTGCGTTTTGATGTATTTCTTGACCTCGTCGCCGTTCTTCCATTGGAAATGTTCCCGATCTTCCGCTTCTCGTACCGCTTCAAGCGATGTCCCCGTTGAGCGATCTTCTTCTCAAGCCGTCTTTCGATCTGGAGATTTCTTTTAGGCAATAATAGACGGAGCGGGGTAACGGGATTCACCGCGGGCGAGTTCGCGAAGACCTGACGTGCGGAGATTGTACAGATATGAAGACCTACAGCAGTTTCTTCTCTTTGAAACTCAAGAAGACCGATTGTGAAACAATGACATGATCGAGAATCTCGATATCGAGGATCCTCCCCGCTTCCGCAAGACGATTCGTGAGGATAATGTCTTCTTCTGAAGGATCAGTGTTATCGGAGGGATGATTATGGGCGATAATAATTTGCGCCGCAAGATTCCTCACCGCCGGCTCGAAAACCTCGCGCGGGTGGACTAAGCTCGCGTTCAACGTTCCCACGGATACGATTTCCCGCTTGATTTCCTGGTTTCGGGCGTCGAGATAGAAAACGATAAAATACTCTTTCTTGCAGTTGCGGATGTCCTTGAGTTCGTTCCACACGTCCCCCGGCGACAAAATCAGTGCGGCTTTTTTCCCTTTTAAGAGGCGACGACTCAATTCCAAGGATGCCACGATTTGCGAGGCCTTCACGGAACCCAAGCCGTGTATCTTTGCGAAATCACCGGCGGAAGCATTCTGCAGTTTCGCTCCGCTGAAATTCCGGAGAATCTTCTTGGAAAGCTCGACGACGTTCATGCCTCGCACACCCGACCCGAGGAGAATCGCCAGAAGTTCCGCATCTTGAAGCCGCTCGGCGCCGTACTTCGCGAGTTTCTCCCGCGGCCGCTCCACCCGCGGCATATCCTTCATTTTCATCACTCTCAATTATAAAAGCGCCGAAGACATCGGCGCTTGCAAAATTATCCTCAAAATATTAGGCCCCCCGTTCTCGATAGAAAATTACAATTTCACGACGTACCAAACGCCGCCGATTCCCTCGCCAAGCGTGTCGCCGGGATTCTTGTCGCTGAAATAATAATACAAAGGCATCCCCTTCCAGGTGAATTGCAACGTCCCATCGGATCTCTTTGTGGTAGCCACGTCCGCGGGAAGCATCGGGAGATTCGCCGGCGCCGTACCCGCTTTGACGCTCGGGCCGTATGCCGGCCATTTGTCGATGCAAGTGTCATAGCAGTTACTGACACCCGGCGCATCGTTCCCAAAAGTGTAGAGCGTCATGCCCTTTGCGTCGGTCAGGTACGTCCCGAGGGAAGAAGCGCTTTCCTGGCTGAAATAACCGGATTGAACAACAATCTTCTCCGGCGCAGGCGGCGTCGTTACCGTAATGGAGCCGTTCGTTTCCACCGATGGCGTCGCCGTGACCACGGGCGCCGTGACCACGGGCGCCACCGCTTTTTTCTGGGAGCCGAGAGCAATCCAAAGGACAACGATAATGATTGCCCCGATCACGAGATAAACAAATTTTTTCATGGGCTTGGTATAATAATATCATATCTCATCATGCTTGAGGAACTTATCACGAGCTCGCGGCTCTCCCACGAAGACAAGGGCGTTTGGCTCGAATTCATCATTCCCCACCTTTCCCGGGACCAGAAATCACTCTTCTTCGAGGAATTGAATTCGTCGTTCTACGCTCTCGAAAACTACACCGAGAGTTTCAAAACGAAAAAACACTTGAGTGGAAGCGACCCTAAGGAGTTCCAGAGAATGATTGAGAAGGAACTCGACGAATTGGTATCAAAACCGATATGAATCATGAACTTCCTCCTATGCCGGAGCGGGCGCCGGAACGGGAAGCGACAAGAGAAATGCTTGAGCGGTATGTCAACGATCTTGAACGCGAAGCGGTAAAAAAAGTTACCCTGGAAAAAACCGACAGCCTGAAGCAAAAAATCATGCGGAAGATAGCCATATGGAAAATTTTGACGGTTCTCGCCATCAAGTTATGAGTAAACTCGTGATCGACCTCCAGAAAGGCATCGCGACGGGAGAACGATACCCATACTTCGCTTCCGACGTCGTGAAGAATGCCGCGGCGATCGCGGATGCTTCCCGGAAAAACGGCATGCCGGTTTTTCTCGTCCACGTGGCGCCGTCACCGGACGGGAGGGATGCGCTCCATCCGCGCACTTCGCTTATATGAGTATGGCTACCATCGAATCCTTGCGGAAGACGCCTGCCCTGCGGGGATAGGACGATTTTTAGTATAATAAAAAGAAAAAAGGTCGCGAGCTTTTACATCACAAAAATGAAAGCTGTTAAATGGATTGCAACGCTCCTTGTCGTCATCGGTGCCATCAACTGGGGCCTTGTCGGAGCATTCAATTTTAACTTGGTTGATGCCCTTTTCGGCGCGGGATCGACCTTGTCGACCATCATTTACATCTTGGTCGGTCTCTCCGGACTCTGGGCGATCACGAAACTTTTGGGAAAGAAATCCCAAATACCGTCGGGGAATATATAAGATCGAAGGGAGACAAAGACCCCCCGCCAGTTTATGACTGATGGGGGGTCTCGTTTGGGAAATTTAGAAATATCGGGAGACGAAAGGGTTCAGGATACCGGAAAGGCTGCTCCACGGAATGGAAGTTGATGCGGGCCCCGACACGTACGGCCCGACTTGGTATTCCTGGAAGCGGATGATGAGCGCGTTTTTCGTGACGTTGAAAACACTAAAGTTCACCGGATCGGGTATCAATCCTCCGTTCTGGTTGACGTAATCTTCAGTCGAAGAATAAACGCCGTTCTTGATCTGGTTTAAGATGTCATTCCGCGAGTAGTCGGCGATCGCCGCGAGATAATCCGCGCCCGGCTGGAATAAATCCGGCAGGCTGATTTCTTTTCCGGCCGCGAGGTCAAAGTTCACCGAATCCAGGGCGTGCGTCGGATGCGCCATGCCGATGAGATAACTTTCGGACGAAAAGAGGAAATCAACGAAATCCGAAGATGTCGCAACGGTTTCGTAGTCAATGACAAGTGTACTCGTCGCATTCTGCATTTGGGGCGGCAGACGGGAAGTATCCATCGCGGCTAGCGATCGGGTAAAGGCGTCAATGCGCCCCTGGATCACCGAAGAAACATACGCGTTGAATGCGACTGCGCCGGCGCCTTTTAACACGGGATACAAACCGGTGATTGAATAACCTCTTCCTGCTTCGTCGAGGGTCCGCGCCGAAATGGCGTATCCACTGTCCCCTGCCGGAACCGGCGCCGGGCCGCCGTTTTCGATGAAGCCGAAATAAACAATCAAAGTGACGGCGAGTATGCCGATCGCTAAACCCGCAATGTCTTTTGTTTTATTTTTCATAGTCATTGGGCGACCCTCTCCATCTCAGGAAGGGTATCCCTTCCGCATTGCGTAATCTTACTGAGGTGTGGGGGCGAAGGAAAATGTTTGGAGGATTGCGAAGAGGAGATCGCGAATCTTGTTATAGTTAAATGGCTGGACGCCGAATTCCTGCGGGTAATTATCGATGTTGGTGGAATGAATGGTCATGATTATATCGTAGCAGGCGCCGTTGCGGAGCGTTCTTAAATCATCCGTCTGGTAGAAATTTCCGGCACCCGCATCGGCGCTCTTGGTATCGTAGAACGTGATGCCTTCCACGACGACCGTTGAAGTTTCGCCTCCGGGGCCAAGATTCGAACCGCTGAACGTTTCGCAACGCGAAATGGCCGACGGATCTCTCCTGGCGCTTACAACAAACGAGGCTTCGGCGAAGTTCGTGCCTATTTCGAAAATGCCGGGAATGCTCAACTTCACGAGCTGTCCCTCAGTCGGCATTTGCTGTTCGACTCCCAGCGGGTATTTGAGCGTAAAACCGTACTGATCGTTTCGATAGGGAAACCAGCCGGAAGCCGGTATTCCGCTTTGCTTTGCCGCAGCGTTCCTTACCGGGCCGATAGTCACGATGATCGGCCCTGATATCTGCGTTTGGCCGTAGTTATAACCGAGATAGAATCCCCAGAACGGTAGTGCCGTGAAAATGATGATCGAGAAAATACGCGAATACCACGTTACCCTGTTCCATTGTATTTCCATGCATCTCCATTATAACAAAAATCGGATGGAGCACAAAAATCTCCATCCGATTTGCAAAGGAAAACTCATTTTTTTTCCTCCTCCTTGTAGATTTTCATGAATCTCTCGAAGTATTTTTTTTGAGTTTTCCCGACGCCATATTTGTAATAGCGCCTCGCGGAGCTTTTAACCGCCATCCTGTTCGTAAAAGCAACCGGACCCGCGAGCCGCACCAACCGCATCGCTATCGCCGGGTCGTCGTCGAGGGGCTCAACTTGTGGAATTCCGCCGATGTCATTCAGGGCTTCCCGCGTTGCCGCAAAGTTACCCCCAATGATTATGGCAGCTTTTTTCCCGTAAACCGCATGCAGAACATACGGCAGAAGGGGCATGATAAACCAATTGGCAAGCCAGTTCGCCGTTTTCCAGTACCACTCCTTGAAGTCGTATCTATAGGGTCCGCTCGCCGCGACATAGCCTTTCCGGATTTTTCTTTTCACGCACCTCAACCAGTCGGAAGGAATATCAGAATCGTCCGCATCAAAAAAACACATGATGTCATCCGGGGATTCTGAATAGAAAAATGACGCCCGAAAAGCCTCTTCCCGCGGATAGTTGTGGTGATCTTGCATTTTAGTTGCGGAAATCACTTTACCTCTCTGACCCAAAGCCTTCCTGGCTATTTCAGCGGTGTTGTCTACTGATCCGTTATCCGCGATGATGATGAAAAGACTGTCCCCTTCATCCAATTCAAAAGAGAAAATCGATGTGAGGAGGTCACCTATCGTCCCCGCTTCATTGCGAACGGGAACACAAATAAAAAACCTCGTTTTTTTCATTTTCTTATTGTCTCCTTAATGAGCTTTAAAAGTTATACCTCCTCCCCTATAATTAAGCAATGCCTACCGCACTCGCGGATTATATCACCCAGTACGGGTATCTCGCGATTTTTTCGCTCGTTTTTCTCCAGGAAATCGGAGTGCCGAATCCCATCCCGAACGAGTTTGTTCTCCTTTTCGCCGGCTATCTTACATCCATCCGCGTTTTAAGCCTTCCCTTGGTATTCCTTTCAGTGGTCGCCGCAGACTTCATCGGGACATCGATTCTGTTCTTCGTTTTCTATTTCTTTGGAAAAACCATCTTGAATAAAAAGCCGCGCTGGATACCCATCAAGATCGAACACATTGAACACTTCAGCGAAAGGATTCTCGAAAAAAACTGGTGGGGGATTTACCTCGGCCGGCTTATTCCCTATGTGAGAGGATATACGTCGGTCGCCGCGGGGCTTCTCCAGGTGCAACCGCGCACTTTCCTCCTTACCGTCATCCTCTCGGCTGTCACGTGGAGCGGCGGATATGCCATCGCGGGACACTTTATGGGTTCTTATTGGGAGAAAATCGCCCAAGATTTCGGCGGGGCTTCGTTCGCCTTCTATTCGCTCCTTACCCTCCTCCTTCTCGCTGTCTTCGGGTTGAAGCTTAAACGTTACATCAAGAAGCGCCGGAACGGTGCTCCTTCATAAAAGGAAAGCGGCTGTTTGATTTTCCAAGCAGCCGCTTGAATGCACGCTCTCAATTTTATATTTCTTTCTTGGGCCAGGGCGGACGGCTTGAGTCCCGATGGAAAGCCGTTATCAACGTGATAACGGGCATGTCGAAAACAAAATACCAGTTGCCGGCGGCAAAATATCTTGCTCTTGCATGATGCTTTATCACGTAGTAAAAGGCATGAGGCCTTTCCACTTCTTCAGCATCAGCCAGCAATTTTCTCAGCGTCGCTTCTGAATTCTTCGGTTTGCTTCTATTGACCCTGAGAAACCTCTCCGAAAATCTTTGCTTCACGTGTTCCGTGATGCGTATGGAATCGACATCCACGATTACCTCCGGGGTTTATTAATAAAAATTTCTCATACTATTTTAAACCCGCCGGAAGGCGGGTGAAAGTCGTTTCTGTGGAAAACGTTCTATTTCTCCGCCTTCTTTTTAAGGAGATGAGCGCCAATTCCCCAAGTCCCCCAAAGAATAACCCACCCGGCGAATACTTCCAACAAAAGCCGGCTTTCGCGCTTCTCAACCTCCCGCAGCGACCGGGCGACAAGAACGAAACCCGAATTGAAACGCGTCATAACTGCGGCGTCCCGCACGCCGGATTCCGGCTGCCAGGTGAAACGGTTTTCTCCGCGGTTCCGGACATAATCAAAAACACCGCTTGAAAGCGTAGGCATCACGTTATTCAGGTACCCCGAAGAGATGACTGGTTTCCCCGCATTGTCGAAAACCTCGATGAATGGCGCAAGGCTCTTCAGGACGTCTATCCGCTCGCCCGGCACCACGGCCCCCAAAGTTTCGCCGGCGTTCAGGGCTGATGCGGCATCCTCCGCCATTTGAATCTGCGGATCGTTTGCTGCCTGCCGTTCACTCTCCTGGACCGCGACGTACATCGTCAGAAAAATCAACGATACGGCCGCAAACACTCCTCCACAAACAATGGTTTTCCTTTCAAGCATGGATGAAGGCTACCGGTTCAAAGCTGCGCGCGTTGAGGGCCCAACGTAACCGGCCGCCGCGATGCCGCGCGCCGTTTGGAACGCTCGGACCGCTTTCGTAGTCAAATCGCCGTAGTAGCCCGAAAGGGGTCCTCCGTAGAAACCGAGGGATGCCAAACGTTTCTGGAGTTCCAGGACGTCGGTATTCTTCATGCCGTAGGTGATGAGATTATTGAAAACATACCCGTCGGAAATGCCGCTTGGCGCGTTCCCGGCATTGCTCGCTCCGCTCGATGCGGATGTGTTCGTCACAGTGACGTTCAGGGTGGCGCAAGAACCATTATAGGAACAAACGCTGACCGACGATATGCCGACCGAAAGCCCCGTAAGGGTCAATGTGCTCCCGTTGTTTATCGTTGCGCTGAATGCGGAGTTCGAGGCCGGCGAGACGTAATACGGCGCCGTTCCTCCCGATATAAGAAGATTTTGTTGGCTCCCAACGGCGAGCGACTGATACAGAGAGACCGTAGCGTTCGAGGAACTCACCGTTCCTGTTCCTCCGACGGTCACGAAGATCGTGCCGCACTGGCCGGCGCTCGAGCAGATGCCGATGCTGTCGGTTCCCGCCACGAGTCCCGAGATGAAAACATTCGTTCCGCTGATGACGGCGGAGGCGACGGAGGCGCTGCTGTTGCTCGATAGGTAATAGTTGCTTGAGCCGTAAATCGGGATATTGGAGCTTTGCCCCACGGGGATGGAGATGTTGCTCTGGCCAAAGGATATCGCGCCGTTCGTGGAATTGACGTTCGCCACGACGGAGCCGCACGCGTTCGTCGCCGAACAAACCGTAACCGTCGCGGAACCGGCAGTCTGTTGCGCCGAGAGCGTCAGGATGTTGTTGGAAAGCGTCGCCTGGACAATGCCGCTGTTCGAGTTCGAGCTTACGTAGTACGGCGCGATGCCGCCTATGATGCTGACCGACGTCGCCTGACCGAAAGCGAGCGATGGATTCGCGGGCGTGAAAACGAGGACGGAATAATTGGCATTGGTGCCGACCGTTACGTTCAAAACGCTGCAAAAGCTCGTATTGGCCGAACAAACGGTAATCGCCGATGACCCCATCGTCGCACCCGCGGTCAAGGTTATAACGGAACCACTCAAGTTCGTTTGGACGCTCGCAGAGTTCGAATTGCCGACAATAGAGTACGCACCGCTCCCGCCCGTCACGACGACGGTCGCGATTTGGCCCGACGACATGCTCAAGTTATTCTGGCTGAAATAAATAGTTTGCGTTCCCGAACCAGATACGCTTATCGTCGCCGATGCGCACGTCGACGGATTTACGAGAGAACAGATGCTTCCATTCGTCGTTCCGGCGGTATTTCCGGTCACCGTGATCTGGTTGCCGTTGATCGCGATGTTCGCGACGCTCGGATTGGAATTACTCGAAAGGTAGTACGAGCCGGAAGGGTTTACCGTAACGACCGTTGACTGCCCGGCGATGAGCGAAATGCTCGTCTGGCTCAGGCTGAATGAACCGGAGAGGTTTGTATACGGCCACTGGATGGTGTTGGATGTTTGGCCATTGACTGATGCGGAAACGACGCTCCCCGCCGGAATGCCGTACTGAGCGGTGCTGATTGTCAAAGAAAGAGAACCATTCGCATTGGTGGCGCCGAGCGACGTTAATGAGGAGGCGTAGTTCAAAAGGACAGGGACGTTGGGATCGGCGTTCGATATATTGATCTGCACGTAGTCGCCGTTGCCGGTATAAAACGCCGACAGCGACGGCGTGGAAGCGGCCGCAGGAAGAATATTGAGAAAAAATCCTCCAACGAGAGCGCTTCCGGCTACAAGACCTTTTAGGTATGCTTGTTTCATCTTATTGTCACACGCACAATAATTTCTTCTTGCTCGCGACCGCCGGCAAGATTTCTCTTTCTTTTTATTATAGCACGAGAAGCCCCCATAATGCGGGTTTCTCGTCAAACCCGAAGAACCGAACTTGGATCAGCGCAAAACACCCCCTCCCCTCTGTTCGTTTGTCGAGGCTCTCCGTTTAAAATCCGAAGAGTTTTTTGAAAAATCCTCCGATCCCTCCGAAGATTTTTCCTACAAAACCTTCATTGCCGGTGCTTACGTTCGTGGACGGTGTTTTCGGCGCGCCTTGGTCGATAACCGTGTTCGCGGTAACGGTCCTTCCGTTTACCACCCCCTGGACGAGGATGCTGTCGCCGACTGCGACGCTACCGATCGACGAAGCGGCGTTCTCTTTCACCACTTTCGCATTCGAAGCATCGACGGTATAAATAACGCTGCTCCGGTTCGTCACGGTAAGTGTTGTGCCATTGATTGCTGTTACGTTTCCCCCGACAACCGGTTCACCATTCCCCTGGATGGGTGGCACCTGCCCTTGGGGCCGTTTGCCGAATTCCCCGTTCCCTCTCATCGGCACATCATCACGAATGACGGTCGCGGCAATTGACGCGCCGCTCACGGTACCCCGCACTATCACCCGGTCGCCGACCGCAATGCTCGCAAGCGTCGCGGTCGCGCCGTCTTTAACGACGGCGGCATTCGAAGCATCAACGGCGTACGTCGTTGTCGCCGCGTTCGGCCCGAAACTTTTGCTCGTCATGGAGAGCGATGTGCCGCTGACCGATGCGACGGTCCCGACAATGCCCAGCGCTTTGCCGTCTCTCGCCCCCCAACCGTTCCCTTTTCCCTCGGCTGCGAGCGCCATTCCCGCAAGAAGCATCCCGGAAACAATAACTCCGGCGAGCATGAGCGTAGATGTATTCTTCATCTCTTGTAATCGTTCAATTTACGACCTTTCGTATCCTTATATACGAAAGGCAATCCAAGAGCGTTGCGCGACACCCTGTACCTGCCGAGGAGCGTTAAATAATAGACGTTGCCCCTCGACAGGTACGGGGGTACAATCCACACGATGGCAAAAAATTTGAGCAAACAGCAAAGGGGAAAGTTCCAACGCGAAATCTGGGGTTACTACCGGCACTGCGGCCGCGATCTTCCGTGGCGGAAACATTTGACGCCATATCGTATTCTCGTTTCCGAGATCATGCTCCAACAAACGCAGGTGGAGCGGGTGAAGCAATACTACCCGAAGTTCTTAAAAACGTTCCCCGACTGGCAAACGCTCGCCGGCGCCTCTCCCGGGAAAATCCTCGGGATTTGGCAGGGACTGGGATATAACCGCCGTGCGCTCCATCTTCAAAAAACCGCAGGGGAAGTAATCAAAAAATACGACGGAAAGATACCGAAAAATCCCGATGAGCTTGCCAAGCTCCCCGGCATCGGAAAAGCGACAGCCGGAGCAATTCTTGCCTATGCCTACAATATCCCCCTTCCCTACATCGAGACGAATGTCCGGCGGACGTTCATTCATTGGTTTTTTAGGAAGAAAAAAGAGGTCGACGACCGCGACATTTTGCCTTTCGTCGAACAAACGATCGACCGGAGGAATCCCCGCGAGTGGTACTGGGCTCTCATGGATTACGGTACTATGCTGGGTTCCTTAAAAAAAGAAAATCCCAATCGGAAGAGCAAACACTACGCGAGACAATTGCGTTTCGAGGGATCAACTCGCCAAACCCGCGGACAGGTACTGAAACTCCTCTTGAAATTCCCCTTAACGCTCCATCAGCTTTCGCGAAAAACCAACCAGCCGCAAACCATTCTCCGGCCTCTTCTCGCTTCCCTTTCTCGCGAAGGGTTTCTCGAGGAGGAAAACAACCACTACCGCATCAGCCGATAATAAGACGTTTCAATCCAGCCATCTTTGCCGGATCGAGTTTCGCTTCCAAAAATCTTACCCTTATCTCCGAGTCGCCGAATTCTTTCGAGAGTGTGAGATCGACGAATTCCTCAAATGTCGCGAATGCCAGAATTATTCTTTCCCCCGCTTCAAGTTTTTGATTGCCGACCTTACGGCATTTCCTCGCAATAAAAGTGTAAATGCTCCAGTCGATCTTGCTCACCGGTTCTACAACATCGAAAGAATCCCACTCGTCGGAGGCGTATCCCGACTCTTCCAAAAGTTCCCTCTTGGCTGCTTCAAGAGGCGTTTCTCCCTCTTCTACGCGCCCGCCGAGGAGGCCGGCGAACGGCGCTTTATCCGGCTGTTCTTGCCGGCCGAAGAAAATCTTTCCCTCCCGATTGACGGCTATGATGAGAACCGTGTCCGGACGTTTCAGTTTCTCGAATGTCTGGTACGACCCGTCAAAAAGTTTCTGCTGCCACTGATAGACGTCGAAAATGACGCCGTGAAAAACCCGCTTCGCATCCGGCGGTATCGGCTGTTTCGAGGATAGTCGTTTCATTTCCATGCTTCTTATTGTACTACGAACGGAATCCTCCCGCTTGGATGTTCCACAACTTCTGGTATAAACCGTTCTGTTTCAAGAGATCGTTGTGGTTCCCTTCGGCGACGATCGCACCGTTTTTTATCACCATAATCCGGTCCATTTTCATGATCGTCGAAAGCCGGTGAGCGATCACAATAACCGTCTTCCCTTCCATGAGCGTACGGAGCGCATCCTGGATGAGCGCTTCCGATTCGGAATCCAAGCTCGAAGTTGCTTCGTCGAGAACCAAAATGGGCGCGTCTTTCAAAATCGCCCGCGCGATCGCGACCCACTGGCGCTCGCCGACATACGTTTGGTACTTTTCAGGCAGTATCTCGATGAATGCGTGGCAGTGCGCTTTCTTCGCCGCGAGGATAACTTCCCCATCGGTCGCGCCGCGCCTTCCATAGCGGATGTTCTCCATGTACTGAAAAGCTGCCGCATGAAGAGTGGAGAAGACAAATCTGCCGCCTGAATGCCCACGGAACCCAAAATAACCGAAGCTATCAGCCACGGATGGCGGCGCACTCCCTTGTGATAGGCGCGGAATACCTGCCGGTTTTATTGTTCTTCTGCTATCAGATTGCATAAGGATGCCTTTTTATCACGTTTTTCGGATTTTCAAAAGAAGGCCATCGAAGTGGTATAATGTCAATACGAGCAACGAAAGCAAAATCTACGATACGGAGCATCTCGCTAAATTTTTCGGCGTGACGAATCGCACGATTCTCACGTGGTGCAAAAAAGGGAAACTGCCGGCTTTCAAGATCGGCAAAAAATGGAACGTGAGAGTCGTCGATCTCCGAAAGATGATCGACCGCAAAGTCACAGCGCGGAAGGAACTTGTTCCGCCGCGGTTGCTTTAACCCACCAGCGGCTACCAACGGTATAGATAAAGAATACCCCGCAGAAGTTTGCGACGACATCGGTCGTATGGTGTCCCCGCGCCGCGATCATGACGAGCGATTCGAGAATCGCAAGTCCAAGCATCCCGTACTTGACTTTCTTGTTTCTCCAAGTAGCCCCGCCCCCACATGTTCATGGTATCAGACGCGTCGATCTTGGTGTCTCGTCTGGTGCTCCATTCTTAAAATAGTTCGAACGCATTTCGCCGCCTGCGGCGGCGAGGAAGCCCCCACCAAAATTGAGCGGCTTCGCCGCGAACCGGACAATTTCAAGTTTTTGAATGATTTAAATATAAATCATTCCAGTAAATTTTTCAATGAAAAATGATTGAAAAATTTACTGCTTTGGCGGCAAATTCTTTTATGAAAATTCAAATCCAAAAAAAATTAAGAAAAAAGAAAGGCGCCGTACCCGAAGGTCGTGCGCCCGTTGATGATTGGGGAGGACAAGACATCTTACGCTGGCTCGAAGGTGTAGGTCGGCGCCCGCTGACTGAAACAGCGACCGCCAGCCATCGGATCTTCGAAGAGCATGCGCCACCCTTCTCGGTCGGGATTGTTGTGTCGAATGAACGCGAACTCGGTCTTCTCCCCGGGATGAAGCTTGAGGCTCTCGATCTCGATCTCGTCGGTAGGCGGATATCCACCAGTCCCGATGCGTCGAATGATCGCTTCGTCAATCATTTCTCCCCTCTCGAGGATTTTGACTTTCATCCCCTTTGCAAGGTGCTGTTTGACCATAACGACCTCCTTTCTGTTGTTTGTGTCTGGAATTACCAGAGTGGAATACATATTGCCATAATTGACAACAAAATCCAAATCATATGCGATACATAATCTACGCGAGAAAATCTACCGAGGAGGACGACCGACAAGTGCTTTCGATTGAAGCTCAACTTGTTGAGCTAAAAGAATTTGCCGCCAAAGAAAAACTTGAAATTGTCGCCTCGCTGTGCGAGGCAAAAACTGCCAAAGAACCTGGGCGAATGAAATTCGCAGAAATGTTGGCAATTCTCGAATCAGGAAAGGCAGACGGGATTATCTCATGGCACCCCGATCGTCTCGCAAGAAATTCCGTTGATGGCGGAAAGATTATTCATTTCGTAGATCGCGGCTTGATTAAGTCCCTCAAATTTCCCACTTTTTGGTTTGAACCGACACCGCAGGGATTATTCATGCTCAATATAGCTTTCGGGCAATCAAAATATTTTGTAGATAATTTACGAGAGAATGTGAAGCGTGGACTACGCCAAAAAATCCGAAACGGAGTGTGGCCTGGCTGGGCTCCGGTGGGGTATCTCAACAATCCGAAAACGAGAATGGTTGATATTGACCCCGATAAATCTCCAAAAGTTAGAAAAATGTTTGAGCTATACGCCACCGGAAAATACACCCTTCATTCTCTCGCAAATTGGTGCAAGGATAACGGCTTGCGCGGCAATCTCAATAAAGAAATACGAGTGGGCAATATTCAGAAAAATCTACAAAATATTTTCTACTTAGGATTGATGAAATGGAAGGGGGAAATTTTTGAAGGAACGCACGAGCCGTTAATTTCAAAGAAACTTTTTGACAAATGCCAAGAAGTTATGGCAAAGCGTGGCAAGGTACAAGAAGTTCGTAAACACAATTTTGCTTTTCTTGGCTTATTAAAATGCGCTTCCTGCGGTTGTTCAATTACTGCCGAGAAACAAAAGGAACATAACTACTACCGATGCACGAAAAAGAAAGGGCCGTGCCAAGAAAAGCATTATCTCCGCGAGGAAGCACTAACCGAGCAAATCAAATCTTTTCTTCAAAAAGTTTCTTTGTCGAGCCAAGACACTGAAAAAGTTTTGGCGGCGTTAGATAGCGAGCAAGATAAAGCAAAGCAAGACGCACAAGCCAAGGTTAGTATTTTAAAAGATCAGTTATCGCAAATTGAAGTAAAACTTCAAAAGCTACTGGACATCTATTTAGCAGACGCTTTATCCACAGAAGAATACGCCGCCAAAAAGCAGAGATTGTTGTCCGAAAAAGTGTCGCTTGCTGAGAAAATCACCGACCTTGAGCAAAAAGGATTATCTTGGCTCGAACCGGCTCGTGAGTTTGTAAAATCCTTAAATCAAGCCGAAAAACTGCTTGAATCAGATAATCTTTCTGAATTGCCAACATTTCTGAAAAACATCGGCTCGAACCATATTTTGAGGAATCGGGAATTTCTTTTTGCCCCGAAAACTCCATACGATTTGGTCGCCGAGCGGCGCGTCTCGCGCCGCGAGGCATTGACTTTTCCTTTGTGGTGCGGGTAAGGAGAATCGAACTCCTGTCTCAACCTTGGGAAGGTCGCATTCTGCCACTAAACCATACCCGCATTTTCTATTGTGTACTTGTCGTACTGGTCGTTGATGTCGCTCCGGGCACGAGTATTATAACCTTTTCGCCCGGATTTTTGTAAGACGTCTGTTCCTTCAATTCCTTCACCAAATTATTGTCGCTTGAATAGTACTGAAGCTGAGAGGCGAGGTTCTGGTTTTTCGTTTTTTCCTCGTTTAATTCACTCTGGAGGATCCCCGCCCGTTCGCTTGCCTGCCTTCGTGCCACGTAGAGGTTTACCAATCCCCACGCCACAAGAGCGAAGAACAATACGAACACCATGGCTTTCCAGTACCTCATCTTATTGGGAACAGAACGCCTTACTTAAAGCAACTGCCTATGATGTGCGATTAACTCGACTCGGTTGATGATTATGATTTGCATAAGTTTGCGGTTTCCAACAGGATTCATTGCTTTCTATTCTATCTCTCCTCAAGAGAGAACAAAAGTCGTTTCGAACAGTTTCCCCGAAAGCGTTTTAAAATCCCCGAGCGATAAGGAAGGAATGGGTAAACGATCACCCGTCGGAATCCCGATCTTGCCTCAAAAATCAGCAGGTACTGAATTTTGAGGCAGCGATGCTGAGTTCGATATTGCACGGCTTTATTCCTTTCATTTCGATGAGGGGTAAGGTGGATTTTGACGAATGAGAGACTAAGCGAGGGAAAACCTCCGCTCTCTATTTTTTGATCAACTCCTTGAACACCTCTGGGGCGATTGTGACCTTCCCCATCGCTTTTAGTTTCTCCTTCCCTTTCTTCTGTTTCTGCCAAAGCTTCATCTTCCTTGTTCGGTCTCCCCCATTTTTGCCGAAATTCCCGAGTTCTTTCCGCATGGCCGGGATGTCTTCCCGCGCTATCACTTTCCCGGAGATCTTCGCCTGGATTGCCTGTGAAAATTGCTGCCGCGGAAGCGTTTCTTTGAGTTTCTCAACCATCTTCCGCGCTTCATGCTCAACGGTTTCCTTGGGGAAGAACCTTGAGAGTCCCGGCACTATCTCGCTTGCGACATAGCTGTCAACCCTCACGATATCTGCTTTTTCATAGTTCTCGAATTCATAACTAAACGAAGCATATCCGGATGTTGCCGATTTCAACTGGTCGTCGAAATCGCTGATGAGTTCGGCCAAAGGCATCCGCCCGTCGATTTCTATCGCCGTCCCGATGGTCGTGGTCGTGAGATCTCGCATTCGGAACGTCCGCTGGAGCGAGATGACGTTGCTCAAATAGTTCGAGGGCGTGAGGATGTTGATTGCCACGATCGGTTCCCAAATTTCTTCCACTCCTTCGGGCAAGTCTTCGGGTTTCGTTATGAAGCTGATGTGCCCCTGGTGTTTGATTTTATAGACGACTGATGGGAAGGTGCTTACCACCGTCACGTTGAATTCACGCTCGAGGCGCTCGGCCGTTATCTCGAAATGGAGTTTCCCAAGGAATCCCACCTTGAACCCTCTCCCCAGAATCTCATTTTGATCTTGCTCTATTTTTAAAGATGAGTCGTTCAAGTGAAGCTTTTCCAGCCCCCTTTGCAAAACGTCGTGGTCATTCGCGTCTTCCGAGTAAAATGAGACGAAAACCACAGGGCTGGGTTCCCGGTAGCCAGGCAAGGCAAGTGATGTGGCATTTGAGATTTGAACTTTTGAATTCAATACGGTGTCTCCTATTTTCACCTTGCTCGTGTCCTTGATGCCCGTCGCGATGTATCCCACTTCCCCCGTTCCGATGCTTGTTCCCGCCTTGATCTGTGGCGCGAAGTAACCGACTTCCTTGATTTTCAAATTCACATTGTTGATCGCAAAGACGGCGGTATCGTCTCTCTGAAATTTGCCGTCGAAAACCCGAACCGAAGCGACGATGCCTTTGTGATCGTCATAAAAAGAATCAAAGAGCAGCGCTCGGCCTAAATTTGGAATTTGTAATTTGTCATTTGGAATTGCGGCTTTTGGCGGCGGTACTTTTTCTATGACAACGTCCAGCAGCTGCCTTGCTCCTTCTCCGGTTTTGCCGGAAACCATGAAGATCTTTTTCTCTTCGACGCCGATCAGGTCGGCGACTTCTTTCTTTAATTCGAGGAGTATGGGATCGTTCCGGTCTTTGAATCTGTCGATTTTATTGATTGCACCTATCACTGTGAGTCCAGCGTTCTTTGCCGAGCGGAAATTCGAAAGCGTCTGGGCTTGGATACCCTGTGTCGCATCGACGAGAAGGACCCCCCCTTCGACTGCCTGGAGGGCGCGCGAAACCTCATAGGAAAAATCTGAATGGCCGGGAGTATCAATCAAATTCAGAATATAGTCGCCGTAGCTCATCCGGACGGGAGCCATCTTGATGGTTATTCCTCGCTCGCGCTCCAGCTCGAGTTGGTCGAGGTATTGGGCGTGCATGTGCCGTGAATCAACCGTCCCCGTTATTTCAAGAAATCGGTCCGCCAGGGTCGATTTGCCGTGGTCAATGTGCGCGATGATGCAGAAGTTTCTTATATTTTTGGTTTCCATGTGATATGTAACTATATTCTTGCATAAGCGCACATTGACGGGAAGAGGGTCGGGAAAACAGAAGTTCTCCCATCGCGGAGCTCACGAATTGCGGGATTCGTGAGAGCGACTTGGAGAGCGAGCCGTGCCATCGATTTATGCGATGATGCAAAAATTTCGAATATTCTTTTGTTTCATTCGTTGAGACTTTGGTAACCCAAAGTCAAGGTTATGATTATTCTCTTGTCTGGATCATCCGAGCGATACGTGAAGACGGGTGAATTCGATTCCACCCAATAATATTTGAAGGGGGCATTGATGGTCAAATCAAGGGAATTTTTGACGCCCGACTGCCGTTCAAAGATAAAAGTGTACTGTTGGCCCGGCAGGAGCGCTTTTACGTTCGTATAGCTCGACTGGTACCGGATCGTGAGATTCTTGGTTCCGCCTGCCTGAGTGACAAGCCAGGCGCCGAAGACATTTTTGCCGAATTCATTGCGCTGCCAGGCGTTGAAATTGGAAAGGAATACTTCTCCCGATTGGATGGCATTGAGATCCGGGTTCACGGCGTATGTCGACTGGGCATAGTTTGCGAGCGGGGAATACTTCGGGCGGAAGTCATTCCCCTTGATGTCGACCAGACTCGATTGCGGTTCGGTAAAAATTTGAATGAAGTCGTTATTTTTTGCCTTCCACCAAGGGTCTTGGGCTGTATTACCGTTGTGCTGCCGCGCAATGGAAACGTTCGTGAAAGTGTTGCCGCTCGTGTCCATGTCGATCTTCGCGGTCACGCTTTCGTCGATGAAGGCGTCGCTTTTCCCGCCCGCCACATTCGCATTCACGACGGCAAGATAATTGCCCCAGAAACTATCCGGCAGTTCGTAGACCGAGCCATCCAAATTGTTCGCGCCAAGAAAGCTCTGCATGACTGGGTCGGTCGAATAGAGCATAATGTCTTTCTTGTCGAGATGGGTTTTTAGGGCGTTCACAAGCGCCCGGTTGCCCTGGACGTTTAGCCCGTTCAATTTTTCCATGAGAATGGGTGCGATGACCGTGAGAATTTTCTTCGGCTGGCCGGCGGATTTGTCTGCGCCGACCTCCGTTTCTTTCTGCACCTCGGGAAGAAGATTCGAGGAATTGATGGTACCGTAGCCGGGCACGGCGATGGGGCCGGTTACGTCGAGGAAAGATTCTACGACGTTAATGTTGATCGCAATGACGGCGTCAAACCGTATTCCCTTTTCCGAATACATCTTGGAGATATTCAGGAAGTTGACGGCCGTTTTTGCGGATGTCGGGAAATCAAAGAACCAATTAGAATCCCTCGCCCCCCAGTTCGGCGTCGTTGCCTGCAATTCTTCCGGCGGGATGACTTTTACGGTGAGCTGTCCGTCGGGGTCATAGATGTCACGCACATCGAGGTTTTGGATTTGTCCGTTCCGGATCGCAAGGTCCGCGTAGCTTCCGATGAATCCGCCGCCCGGCCGTATCTCGGAAGGGTTCTGGAACAAAATAGCGACATGTTCCGTGGTCGAAGAGTTCAAGAAGTTCATGAGCGCGATGAGCATATTGTCCCAGCCATAGAGATCGGAGCTGTATTTCAGATATTGATCGCCGATCGACTGATTCAAATTGCCGAAAAATCCCGACATGCTCTGGAGGTATGAGGTCGCATTCTTGATGCTCTTCGTTTCCGCGTTGAGATTCTGGATGAAGGTGTGTATTTTCTGGAGATCGGCTATCAAGGCAGACCCGTTGTTCTGAAAATACTTAAACCCGTTTTGTTCCAGATCGCCGAGCGTATTCGTGAGTTCGAGAAGGCTGTAGTTCAAGTCCGACACTTGGCCTATCAAGCCGACCGATTCCTTAAATATCGGCACGATGTTGCCGAGAGTGTCGAGAATCGTCTGCCCGAAGCTCTTTTGGACAAGGTCGTTGATGGTGGCGAGGGATTTTGTGTTGTTTTCCAGGTACGATGTTGCATTGCTGGGTTCGAAATTCTTCAGGGCGCCGACCGATGAATTGAAATTCTGCATAATCTGGGATCCCGTTTCCGTGACGACCGATTTTATCTGTTTGATGTTCGCGAATGTTATGCCGATGAACGATACCACGCCGATGATGAAAGCGACAAGAACCGCGAGGACTGTCCTTTTGAAAACGGCAAAACGCCCCTTCCTTTTTTGCGGGATTTTTGTGAGATTGACCGTCTCGAATTTTTCGAGGTGCTCGTAGTTGAAATTGGGTTTTCTGATATCAACCAAAACGGGCTCGATATTCTTTTTAGGAACAGTCTTTTGGGGCATGGTGATTTTTTTTCAAGGTTTCCATAACTTCCCGGGCCGCAACGGTCCAGTTGAACTTCTTTACGTTTTCGAAACCGGCCTTCACGAGTTCATCCCTTTTATTATTGTGTGATAAAATGCTCTCCATTGCCATTCCGATTTCGTAGACCTTCCAAGGATTCACGAAAAAGGCGCTTTCCCCGAGAGTTTCGGGAAGAGGTCCCCGGTCAGAAGCGATGACGGGCGTCCCGCAGGCCTGGGCTTCGAGGCATGGAAAAGCGAACCCTTCAAAGAAAGAGGGATACACGAAAGCCGCCGCAAGATTGTAGAGATAACGCAATTCTTCTTCCGTTGCCCTCCCCCAAAGAAGAATATCTTTCTCGAAGGGTGATGCCGCGATCTCGGCAACTATTTTTTCATAGAGCCATCCTCGTGTGCCGACGAGAATGAACCGTAAGTCCCGGAATTCCTTCTTCTCCTTGAGGATATTGAAGCTCCTTATGGCGCCGATCGCATTTTTGCGCGGTTCGAGCGTCCCGACATGAAGGATGAAAGGATAACTGATTTTTTTTTGCTTTCGAAAAGTCGTGAGCCCATCGTCCTTCGCGCCGAGTTGCTTATAGTATGGGTTTATCCCCGGATAGATGCGGACAACCTTCCCTTCGGCGATGCGGAAATGATCCAGAATGTTTTGGCGCGTGAAATCTGATACCGCAATGACGCACCCCGCTTCCTTGATTTGCTTTTGGTAGTTCTGACGCCAGTGCCAGAAGTTCTTTCTCCATGTGAAAAATTCTTTATGGAAGATGAACGAAAGATCGTGGATGGTGAGGATGTGTTTCCGCGGCTCCTTAAAGGAAAGAATATCGATATGCGGGCTCAGGTAAACATCGGCTTTCACGAGCTTGTCTATGTTCGGTAGATGAGAGAAACGATTTGTCGTATCCCAGATTTTGTTCGGTATACCGTAGTTGATTGTCTTCCCCGGGAGGTTTTCGGCAGAAGAGGGATTTCTCTTCCTGTGAAAGCCGTTTGAGAAGAAGAGGTATTTTTCCTCCGGGTACATTTCCGTGAGATTTTTGACCAGGAAGCGCGTATATTCTGGGATGCCGGAAATGATTTTTGCGTCAAGTGATCTCGTATCGATGAAAATCTTCATCCCGTTAGAAACAAATTAAAAAACCCGACTCGTTGTGAAAAGTTTTGTATTTCACTGGCTCATTTTTGTAAATCATTGATGGGACGTTCGTTGCTCACGGGATTCAGAGTCGTATGCCGTAACTCTTCACAACATCCAGGATGTTTTTCTTGAAACGTTCTTTCGAAAACCGTTCTGCAGTCTTGGTGATCAGGGAGCGATTGAACGGCATGTTCTCGAAATCTTTCACCGCGGCGATGACGGCTTCAGGGGTTTGTTCCCCGAAGAAAAGCCCCGTTTTTTTATTGATAACGATATCTTTGATGCCGCCTTTTTCGTAAGCGATGACGGGCGTCCCGCAGGCCTGGGCTTCGGCTGCGACGAGGCCGAAATCTTCTATTTGCGGGAAAATGAGCGCCTTGGCATTCGAGTACAAGAGGCGAAGGTCTTGGTCGCTCGCGTTCGTGATGAATTCGATGTACGGTGACTTCGCTGTCCTTTGGAGTTTCTTGAGTTCGGGGCCGTTCCCCGCGATTTTCAACGGCTTCTGGAGATGATTGAAGGCATGAATGCCGATGTCGAAGCCCTTGAAATACAGCATCCGTCCGACCATGAGGTAATAGTCTTTTTTTCCGCTTCCGCTCTCCGGAAAAAACACGCTCAAATTGACTGGCGGATTCACAACAACCGCATCCCGGCCGTAATAGGATTTTATCTTATCCGCGATGAAGGTTGAATTGGCGATGAAAAGATTCACTTTTTGCGCTGCATTCTTGTCCCATGTCTTGAGCCACCGCGCGATCGGATATGTGAACACCTGCGAAAATCCCTTGGGCGTAATCGACAAGTTTTTCAGGTAATCGATTTCCCACGCGTAGCGAAGGGGCGTATGGCAATAGCACACATGATATTGCCCCTTCACGTTAATTCCCTTCCCGTATCCCGCAGAAGAAGAAAGAACCAAATCATATTCTTCGTCCGCGGTCAGCAGGCGGGCCGCAAGGGGCATCAAGGGAATCAGGGCGCGGTGGTGGCTCGTTACGAGTGCATGATCGAGGAAGCTGGTCTTTTTGACGTTCTTCGCGAAGAGGCCGTTTGTTTTCTCCACGTCGTGCAGGAGGGTGTAAATGTCGGCATTCGGGAAAATTTCGAGAAGGACTTTCACCACCCGTTCCGCTCCGCCGAACTGGTTCAGATAATCATGGAGAATGGCAACTTTCATTAGCTCAATTCTACCCCGATTCTACGTGATTTTCCATGCTTTCGGCTGCGTGTCCATATTCTCTGTCACCGGGTGTCGGCTCGCTCCAGCGGCTCGCCGCACCGCTATGCTCTCGCGCCGATATCCGCTTTGCGGAATCGAGCTATCGGCGCTCCGAGAGTTGCCGTCAGGCAGAGACGCGCAGCCTGCATGGAATGTTTCTTCGGGAAGAATGGAAAATAGAGATGTTGAGAAAAAAATAGAGAGAAATTAAAAACTTCTCTCACAACGGTGGCCTATGTCAAACATAATTCTTCTCTCTACACTCCCGTGGGGTCGGAGAAAAAAATGATGAGCGTTTTCCAGAGAATCTTCAAATCCACGAGAAACGATTCGTTGTCGACGTAGAAGAGGTCGAGCGCCACCTCCTCCTTGAATGGCAGTTTCGATGCACCGCTTACTTGAGAGAGTCCTGTGAGACCTGATTTAGCAAGAAAGAGTCTTTTAAATTCCGGCGGATACTGCAGAATTTCTTCCGGTTCGTGCGGCCGGGGTCCCACGAGCGATATATCGCCCGTCAAAACATTCCAAACCTGAGGGAGTTCATCCAATCTGAATTTCCGTAGCATTTTCCCGATTTTTGTCAGCCGTGGATCATTCTTTATCTTGAAAAGCGGTCCGTCTTTCCGCTCGTTCAAATTTTCCAACTCCTTCTTTATGGCGTGCGCCCCTCTCACCATCGAGCGGAATTTCCAAACCCGGATCGTTCTGCTGCCGCTCACGCGATCGAGCCTCGCGAATATCGGGAAACCACTTTCCAAAACAATGAAGACACCCACGAAGGGTGTTAAAACCGCGGTAATCAGGGAAGCCGGTACGGCGACGATCAAATCCAGCATTCTCTTTCCCCGGTACGCCATCAGGGTATGATGATCACAAATTCCCCTTTTCCCCGATCCTTTTCAAAATGCTTTTTCGCTTCATCGATCGTTCCGCTCCATACCTCTTCGTGAATTTTCGTAAGTTCTTTCGCCACGGTTATCGGGTGCTGCGACGAGCAGATTTTCTCCATGTCGCCGAACGTTTTCTGGAGCCGATGGGGCGACTCATACATGACAACGGGCCTCATTTCGATTTCTTTCAGCTTTTTGAAAAAGGTTTGCCTCCCCTTCTTGTGCGGTGGGTAGCCGGCAAACGTAAATGTATCGGCATTCATTCCGGAAACCGAAAGAGCGGTCACGATGGCGGAAGGCCCCGGTATCGACACGATTTCCGCTTCCGGCGTCCGTTCCCGTACGAAGGAAATCAGTTTTGACCCCGGATCGGCGATGTTCGGCATGCCGGCATCCGTCACCATGGCTATATTTTTCCCCGCTCCCAGGAATTCAAGGATGCGTTCGTAAAGATCATCCTTCGCGTATTCGTCATATCGCCACATGGGCTTTCTCGCGCCGAGGTGGTTCAGGAGTTTGCTGGTCACCCGGGTATCTTCCGCGAGTATCAAATCGACGCTTTTGAGCGTCGCGATTCCCCTCTCCGTTATGTCCTTCAAATTTCCGATGGGCGTTCCCACGATGTAAAGTTTACCGTTCATTTTTCGATTTTGTCTTTTTAACCTTCAAATATTGCCGGTACCTGAATGTGGCTGCTGTCCGGTACGCCGGATTGCCCGGCTTGTTCCCAAGTTTAGCACGATTTTTCATTTTATCCCAAAAAGCTTTTTCACTTTTTCATCGCGTGACCATCCAGCGATGCGTTTGTGCATCAACTCCTTTATTTCAAATATTTTTGTATATTTGCTTGTTGTCCGGCATACGTATCGGTGCAGTGGATGACCCCATTCGCGTCGTGGAGGTAATACAGGCATGTCGTCGTTGCCGGATTGAGCGCCGCATTGATGGCATCGATCCCCGGATTGGAGATCGGTGTCGGTGGAAGACCGGCGTGGAGGTAGGTATTGTAGGGCGACTTGAAACTGGTCGCTCCCTTTGTGAGCGGCGCCCAATAACCGCTCCCCGCGTCTCCGATGACATATTGGATGGTCGCGTCGATGTCGAGCGGCATGTTTTTCAGAAGCCGATTCCAAATGATTCCCGATATCAGAGCCATGTCGCTCGTGCCGCTGGCCTCCCGTTCTATGAGCGAAGCGATTTTTAGCGCCGTAGTCCACTTTATGTTTTGAGCCGCAGCTTCTTTGGCGTACGGCGTGAAACTTTCATTGAATTGGGTTATGAATCTCTGGGCTATCTGGGTGCCTGTTTCGTCAACTGGAAGGAGATACGTGTCGGGGAAGTAGACGCCTTCCCGGTACTCATTCCCACCCAAACGCTGATAGGCGTTCAGGAATTGGCTCTTCGTGTCATCCAACCAACCCAAGATTTTTTGGAGCATGTCAGCGATTTCTTCTTTCCGAAGACCTTCTGGCACGACGACCCATTTCATATACGACGGCTTCGCCAAAACCAATGCCACTTGGAAAGCGTTCATAGACTTGGAAATCTTGTACCCACCGGGCACGAGAGTGCGATTCCCCTCAAGGAGTGCCGCTATTGCAAATCCCAAGCTGTTCTTTATGAAACCTTGACGCGCTAAATCTTGCGTGGCCTGCGATTTGTCTTCACCAAGGGATATGACAAACCGTTCAGGCGCTTGATCACTTCCCGCCGCCCCAAGAAAAAAATAATAAAATCCGCCGAGTAAGACAGCGATTGTGATTGCGATAACCAGCACCTTCTTCATATGGAAAATACAATACTGATTATAAGCCCACGGATAAAATAGGAAAGTGGTATACTCTCTCCCTGCCTATAGCCCCAGGCTTTAGTCTGGTAGGGTGAAGCGTAGTCTGGCATACTTTCGGTATGGCACCCCAAGCATTGGAGCGGTGCCCGCACGAGACACTGTCTCCGGCATTGCCTCGTTCTGCTTCTTAAGCACCAGAAGCGGATACTAACAGACAAAGTGGCCGGCCGTCTTCACAACCTCCTCTACGAAGCTGCCACCGTGAACCGCTGGTGGCTTGATGAACCGAAGATCCTTCCCAATCACGTCCATCTCATGACTTAGATTCAACCACATCTTGCCCTCGCCAAAGCCGTCCAGTATCTGAAGGGTGGCACGGTCGGGTGATCCGAAAAGAGTTTCCTGATCTTGAAGAATTCCTCTGGGGAGACAACTTCTGGGCGGACGGCTGCTTTGCTGAGACGGTGGGGGTCAGGAACTACAACGCTGTCAAAAGCTCCATTCGCGAGAATACCGAAAGTATGCCATGATGATACGGGAAGCCGCGGGCTTCAGCCCGCGGAATTAAATTCACTATAGTATACCATCCAAAACTATGCCGCGAACCAGCAAAAAACTTTTCGAGGAAGATATAAAAGAAAAAGTTTGGGAGAGCTTTTTTGGAGCATTGAAGCAAGTTAAAAGCGCCGGTGATATTGAGAAAATACTCAGTCGCCTTCTCCCTCAAGATGAAATGGCGATGTTTGAAAAACGGTTAATGATCGTTGCTTTCTTGGAGAAGGGCGTACCAATACGAGAAATTAGTCGGCGTGCAGACGTTACCAGGAGGACGATAACTTTTTTGCGATCTGGTTTTAAGCAAAGAAGCAATGGAAAAGGCAAAAAATTGCAGAAACACTATCCGGACGGTATTTGGAAAAATCAAAAAATAAGGAAAGTTTGGCCGTCTGCGACCCGGCGGATGTCGTAAGCTCAAGGTGGTATATTATAGTATACCACCTCGGTGTTTAATCACCGATATATTTGAAGCGGGGAACCTTTTTGCTGCCAACTTTCCGCTTCCTGTTTTTTAGGGATTAAAAAATTTTACTTCCGGGCGGCACTTTCTTATCTGGTTCCAGAAGCGAAACGAAGCCGTCGCCCGATGCCGCCAAAAGCATCCCCTTGCTTTCCAAACCCTTCAGCGTTCTCGGCTCGAGATTGTACACCACGATGATTTCTCTGCCGACGAGCGACTCCGGCGCATAATATTCCGCGATACCGGAAACGATCTGTCTTTTCTCTGTTGCCTGCCCTGGATTCGTTGAAGAGCCGAGATCAATCTCTAAGCGCAAAAGCTTGTCGGCGTTCTCGACTTTTTCAGCTGAAAGAACTTTCGCGACCCTCAAATCGATTTCCTTGAACTTGTCTATCGAAATGCTTTCCATCGCTAATCTTTTAAATTCTTTTTGACAATCTCAAATTCATTTTCGACGTCCTTCATCCGCGATTTCAAATCCTTGATGATAGCGGCGCCTTCCTTGACTTTCGCAAGGCCTTCTTCAACATCCACTTCTTCGCGCTCTTCAAACCACTCCACGATTTTCTGGAGTTTGTTCAACTCTTCGCTCATTTCCTTTTTTTCTTTTTTGTCTTTGGTGGGCATGCTATTCATCTATGATATCCGTTACTTTGCCGCCGATCAAACCCTTAAAGAGCTTAATGGTTATTTTATCGTGTTTCTTCAATAACCGGGCATCTTTGATGATCTTTTCCCCGTTTCCGAAAACGACGCTATAGCCGAGTTTCAAATTCCTCATCGGGTTTGCGGCATTCAAATATTTCAGGAAATACTCAAGCCGCGCTTTCACGCGCTCTATTTCCGAAAACAAAAAACCGAGAAGTGGCTGAGAAAGGTTTTCGAGCGTACCCGCCGCTTCGCCGAGGGCTGATTCGAAAGCGAACGAGAGTTTTTTGGAAAGCAGCGGAACTCCCGAAAACAAATCGTCCCACGAAGCGTTCACCGTCTGTGCGGCGATCGAAGGGGTAGACACCGCTTTATCGCAAACTAAGCTCGCAATCGGGACGTCTTTGTCGTGGCCGATGCCGCAGAGAACCGGGATGCGGGACGAAAATACTTTCCGCGCGACGGCCTCGTTGTTGAATGCCTGCAAATCTTCCAGGCTTCCGCCGCCCCGCATAACGACTAAAACGTCGAACGTTCCCTCAGGAAAGCCGTTGAAATAATCGATGCCCGCCATGATGTTGGCGACCGCTTCCCGACCCTCAACTCTCGCATCATAGAGACAAAGATGAAGGCCTAATTGCTTCAGGTTTTTCCTGAAGTCATCTATGACCGCTCCGGTCTTTGAAGTTATAATACCAACACTATTTATGAATTTCGGCAATTCTCTTTTTCTCATAAAGAGGCCTTCGGTCTCAAGTTTTTTCTTCAAAAGTTCGTATGTTTTCTTGAGTGATCCTTCGCCCACGAGCTCCAGACTTTCCACGACGAAACTGAAACTGCCGCGCGGCTTGTAAATGCCGGGAGAGCCTCCGACCTTGACCAAAAACCCGTCCTCGAAATCGATGCCGAACATCTTTGCTTTCCTTGGACTCAAATAACAGAAAAGGATACCTTCGCCCTCCTGATCCTTCAGGGCGAAATAGAACCCCGTGGGGTGCTTCTTGAGTTCGGTCACTTCCCCGACGACGAAAACCTCTTCACTCTTCAGAATGTTGTTCAGGTGATCCAGGAAGCCGCCGACGCTCCACGTTTTTTCCTCATCAATCATTGAGTTCGTTTCCCAAGTCCTCGATTAATTTCTTCGCTTTGGAAGATACGTGCTTCGGGAGTTTCAGGTTGAATGTGAGATAGAGATCACCCCGGCCTCCGCCACCGAATCGCGGCATACCCCGCTTCGGAACCGTTATCTTTTCGCTCAACGAAAATCCCGCGGGTATCTTGACCGTGAACTTTTCGCCGCCGACGTCCGTTATCGGTATCTCTTTTCCCAAAAGAGCTTCCGAAAGCGTCACGTTTTTCGTCGCATAGAGACCATCTTTCTTCCTCGTGTAAATTGCGCTCGGCGTCACCCCTACCATTACGTAAAGATCGCCGTTTCCGCCGTTCTTCAATCCGGCCTCGCCCCCGCCCGCAATTTTGATCACTTGGCCGTCTTCGATTCCCGGGGCGATGTAGATCGAAACCGTTTTCGAGGAAAACACGCGGCCGTCGCCTCCGCAGTGTTTGCATTTGGCATTCGGAATTTCACCCAAGCCGCCGCATTCGTCGCAGGTCTTCGCCTGCGAAATATTTCCGAAGATCGTCCGCCGGCTAACGTGTACTTCCCCTTTTCCGCCGCATGTGGCGCATTTTTTCGTCCCCTTGCTTCTGTCGTATCCCACACCGCCGCAAAACGGACAAGCAACGTTCGTTTTGAACTGGATATCCCTTTGAAGTCCGCGGAACGCCTCTTCGAGCGTTATTTGGATCGCGATTTCGATATCGGAACCGCGTATATGAGTTTTGCGCTTTCCTCCTCCGAATTGTTCAAAAATGTCGCCGAAGATATCCCCGATATCCTCCGCGTTGCCGCCGAAACCCCACGACGAAAACCCCTCGCCGAAAGGATTCCATGTGCCCCCACCGGCTCCCGGCTGAGCTCCGTTCTCAAAGACTTGGCCAAACCGGTCGTACTGCGCCCGCTTTTCTTTGTTGGAGAGCACTTGGTACGCCTCGTTGATTTCCTTGAACTTTGCTTCGTTGCCCCCCGGCTTGTCCGGGTGGTACTCATGCGCCAGTCTCCGGTACGCCTTTTTAATATTCTCCTCGCTTTCATCCTTTGGAACACCGAGTACTTTGTAATAGTCTTTCATTAATTTTTACCGAAGATACGAAATTTAAAACTCACAATTGAAGTTTAAAGCTAAAAAGTTTTACGTTTCAATCTTGCGCTTTGCATTTTGCCCTTTCTACGAAAGAAGCAAGAATTCCCTTGTCCGGGTTTCCAAGTTGGGATACGCGAAATTGAAAACAACGAGAATCTTCAAAACGACAAACGCTATGAATTCTATGAGCCAATAGAATAAAACCAAAGTTCCTTTGATGATGAAAAAGAGCACTGCGACGAGGAGCACCGGCGCGGAGGAACCGAAAACAATGGTAAGTTTGTTAAAATAGTCGGATGCCGCTTCGTACGCGAAATCGGCAACGCTTTTTCGGGAATCGAAATAGCTGAATTTGCTCTTCAGCCCTGCTTCCAGCTCGCCCGTCATCTGGTCAAGGAGCTGCTTTTGGTAATCGGGAGGGAGGCTGTTGTAGGAAACATTGATCGTCTGGCTTTTGTCGATTGTGCTGATCTTGGTCGACTGCAATTTCTGAAGCGCGAAATTCCTCAAAAGTTCTTTCATGCTTTCGCCGCGACTCACGGTATTGCCCGGCGTTATGATGCTCGAAAACGGAACGATCGCGTCGATCAATCCATCGGTGATTCCTCTTCCCATCGCGGGAGAACCTGCATGCCAGCCGAAGAAGTACAAGCCGAAAACCACCATGAATGGGACAAGAAATCCGGCGGAGAGCATAGGTATCATCCGTCTTGATGTGCCGAAAAATTTCGTTTTCAAACTATTCTCGATCATCTTGTTCCCGCGCCGCAAACCGAGGAAGAGGAAGTAAAATCCCGCCGCAAGTCCCAAGACGAGGATTCGCGAAAGATTGGGATCCTCTGCGCTGAAGTTCTTCGCGTACCATACGATGGAAACGGCGATTTCGAGAAAGCCGATGAGAACCGCTTTCCACAATCTTTTGACCAAAAAGACGGTCAAAATGTTGAAGACGAGAGCAAGGAAGAAAAACAGAACGAGGAGCCAAAAGTTGGAAAATCCCGCAACGCTGAGAAACTGGTTTAGATACCAAAACGAGAGAACGCTCACTCCGACATCAAAGAGTCCGATGAGAACGATCTTCCACCAATTCTTGTCTTCTTCGATTTCTTTGGATTCACTGACTATTTGCAGTCCCTGTTCCATTGTTTGGTTCTTCTGTCCTATTGTACATTGTTTCCCCTATTTTCTGGAGTGACGTCGAAAGATCGCTCATGGCCGATTTCAAGCCGTCGATGTCGGCGCCGTCTTTCAATCCTTTCACCTTTTCGAGTTTCTCGGCGATGTCTTTCTTGACGTCTTCGCCTATCTTATCGCCGGCATCTTTCACGGATTTCTCCGCAGCATAGATCGTCATCTCCGCCTGGTTCCGCGTTTCCGCCATTTCTTTCTTTTTCTGGTCTTCGCTCGCGTGTTCGGCGGCTTCTTTCTTCAAACGCTCGATTTCATCTTTGCTTAAGCTTGTCGAGGCCTCAATTTTCACGGATTGTTCCTTGTTCGTCGCTTTGTCGACGGCCTTCGCGGTTAAAATGCCGTTTGCGTCGATGTCAAAAGTTACTTCGATTTGCGGAACTCCGCGCGGCGCGGGCGGTATGCCATCCAAGATGAACCGGGCAAGCGTCTTGTTGTCCGCCATCATTGGGCGTTCTCCCTGACCGACATGGATTTCCACCGAGGTTTGGGTGTCGGCTGCCGTCGAGAAGATTTGCGTTTTTGCGGTCGGCACCGTCGTGTTCTTCTGGATCATGGGTGTTGCAACACCGCCGTACGTTTCGATGCTCAAGGTCAGTGGCGTTACATCCAAGAGTAAAATATCCTTTACGTCTCCCTGGAGTATGCCGGCCTGAACCGCGGCGCCTACCGCCACGACTTCATCCGGGTTGATGTTTTTATTGGGTTCTTTGCTGAAGAGTTTCTTCACCGCTTCCTGCATGGCGGGCATTCTTGTTTGGCCGCCGACCAAGATGATTTCGTTGATGTCGGAAAGTTTCATCCCCGCTCCCCGGGGAGCGGGTGATTCAACCGCTTCTTTTACGAGCTGGATCGAGCGATCGATCATATCCTTCACCAAATCTTCGAGCTTCGCCCGCGTCATCTTGATCAGGAAGTGCTTCGGCCCACTGGCATCGGACGTGATGTACGGTAGATTGATTTCCGTTTCCGTGACGGTCGAAAGTTCGTGCTTCGCCCGTTCCGCGGCTTCCTTCAATCTCTGGAGCGCCAAGGTGTCTTTCGAAAGGTCGATGCCTTCCTGTTTCTTGTATTCGGAAACGAGATATTCCATAATCCTCTTGTCAAAATCGTCTCCACCCAAATGAGTGTCGCCGCCCGTCGCTTTTACCTCGACGGTGTCATCGCCGACTTCGAGGATGGAAATATCGAAGGTTCCGCCGCCGAAATCGTAAACGACGATCCTTTCGTTTTTCTGCTTGTTCATGCCATAGGCCAAAGCAGCAGCCGTCGGCTCGTTCAAAATCCTCCGCACCTTGAACCCGGCGATTTCGCCTGCGTTCTTGGTTGCCTGCCTCTGAGAGTCGTCGAAGTACGCCGGAACGGTGATAACCACTTCGGTGATCGATTCGCCGAGTTTCGCTTCGGCATCAGCCTTCAGTTTTTGCAAGACCATCGCCGATATTTCTTCCGGCGTGTACCATCGATCGCCCATTTTGATGTCGACGCCCCCGGTCTCGGACGCCTTGATGTCGTACGAAAGCCATTCCTTGTCCCTCTGGACCTCCGGATCGGTGAATTTCCGACCGATGAGCCGCTTCACCGAAAAAATGGTGTTCTTCGGGTTCACGACGCCCTGGCGTTTGGCCAAAAGGCCCGTCAGGCGCTCGTTCGATTTCGAAATCGCGACGATAGAGGGCGTTGTCCGCAAACCTTCCACATTCTCGAGGACTTTCGGCTCGCCGCCTTCCACGACGGCCATCGCCGAGTTCGTCGTCCCCAAATCTATGCCTAATATCTTACTCATGGTTTTGTTTATTGTTTGTCATTGTTTCTTCGACACTTTTACTCTTGCCGGCCGTATTGTTTTTCCGTGAAGCTTATAGCCGGCCGTCACTTCCTCGCTTACCGTCCCCGGAGGGGCATCGGAATTGACTTCTTCTATCGCTTCATGGAGATTTGTGTCCAATTGATCACCTTTCTTCACCTCGATCCGTTCCAGTCCGTGCCGTTTCATGATGTCTTTCATCTGGCTCTGGATGAGAATGACTCCTTTCCTTGCCGGATCGTCTTCCTTGATGATCGAGAGTCCCAGATCAAAACTGTCGAGGACTTGGAGCATTTCGAGCATTATGGCTTCGTTCGAGAACTTGGTGAATGATTCCAGGCGGTGCATCTCTTCCTTCTTGTAGTTGATGAGATCCGCCTTCGCACGTTTCCAACCATCTAAATACTCGTCCCGCTCCTTTTTTATTTCCTCGACGTTGCTCACCTCCTGCGTTTGTTCTCCTTTTTTTATGTTTTCCTCCATAATTTTGAATGACAGCATTTCGAATTTTGATTGAATTTAAGAATTTATGAACTCAGTCATTTACTCGAAATTCAAAAAATAAATCATTCGACTGCTTTGTTTAATACCTCGAAAAGTTCCAGTGGTTTCGCATAATCCATCCGTTTCGGCCCGATGGCCAAGAGGAGAAAATTTTCATTTCCGACCCGGAGGCAATTTGCGATGACTGCAACGTCCTTGCTCCGCACGAAGGGATTCTTGCCGATGAAAACCTTCGGCCAACCTTCTTCGTCCCTCCAGAACCCTGATTTGATCTTCGTTGGAAGCATTTCCACGTCTTTCACCACGTCAACCAATTCTTCTCTGTCCAAAAGGTCCAAATTCTCCAAAAGTTCATAGAGGCCGCTCGTCCACATTTCGTTCCTCCGTGTCTCATATCCTACGGAAAGCATTCGGAGTTCGTCCGAAACATCTTCCACAAAAGAATTCACCTCCCCTTTCAAAAACTTCAAAACCGAACTCCGGTATTCGGAATCGGCACATCGGGCCTTCAAACCGTCTTTGACCAAGTCTTCCACGAAGAGTCGATAGGCTTTGTCTGAGGGAAACCTGCCGCCGGAAGGATGGGTTTGGTAGAAATAGCCCTCTTCGGACAAATCATTCAGCTCCCAGCGAATCATGGCGGGTTTGATGCCGAAATTGTGATCTTCGTAGAGGCCTTCGGAGGTTATGGGTTTGCCGGTCTTTATATAGTCTTCAACGGCGGTTTTGAGAATTTCCTTGCTGCGATCTTTCATCTCTTTAGAAGCACAACGCCTTTTGCATCAGCGATTGCCCGTCATGTTCGGTTAATGCGACGTGGGAGGTGGTCATTTTTTTTGTAGGCTTGCGGTTTCTCATGGGATTCAGCGTTAAGAATAATTATATATTAGCACTCACACCTGTCAAGTGCTAAAGGAGGACTTCGGGAACCACCTTCCCCTTCATCAGGAGAATTTTCATTCATATGAATCCCCCTCCCTCTTCGTTGGAATAAAGCCACGAAATATCGAACTCAACCTCGTTGCCTCAAAATTCAGTACCTACTGAATTTTGAGGCAGACTCGGGATTCAGACAGGCGACATTGTTTATTCCTTCCTCATCGCTCGGGGATTCATCAATTCACTCAGATGTCCCTCTTCAGGGAAAAGTGATCCTCCTAAAAGGCTAACGAAAAGCAAAAAGCCGTCACTGATATTTCACAATGACGGCTCTAGACTATAATGATTTTCTGATTCATTGCATGGATTTCATACTTGTTCATGCCTTTGCATACACCCCTCTCCTGAAGTTCTCTGAAGAATATTTTTAGATGCTCGATGCTTGTTGTCTTGGAAAGTGTGATGACATTCTCGAGGAAGACGTCATTCTTCTGGCAATAATCAAGAAGACCACTTTTTTCGGCGTGTCCTTGAATGAGTATGTTGGAGTATGCGTCAAAATCCATGAGCGAGCCGCGTGCCGAGCCAAGTCCCCCGCCGAATGGCGAGTTGGGTGGCGAGGAGCGTGCGCGCGAATAGGTTTTAGCATTCGTAAACTTTACGAATGCAAGGATTGATTTTGTTGCCCCTACGGGCAGCTGACAAGCGTCGTACTCAAAGTTCCCGAGGCGTTCACCCCCAGAAGATAGCAGTTACTGCCCGAATTCAGGATCAAACCTTGACTCGCGCTATAGAAGCCGACGTTACCGTTCGCTTTCAAGGCGACCGAACCCGAAACCCCCGTTCCCGCATAAATTTCTCCCTGGTTGCTCGCAGTGTCGGCATTGAACACATGGAGACTGCCATTGAACCATCCGTTCCCCCACGGACTCGCTGCTGACCCGACATCCAAACTGGTTGAGCTTGCGGGATACAATGCCGAATCGAATGTGGCGGCAGAGATTCTCGCAACGGCCAATTGCAACGATTGACTGAACTGGCTCGCGGGATTCGGATTGTTATAGGTCAAAGACAAATTTGTTTGGACTACGGTCGAGCCACCGGGGTTTTTATACGGTGTGACCGAGAAATTGTTGACGGTAACATTTGAGTTCGTCAACGCGACCGGTGCGGCATTCCCCTGCTGCAAGTAGATCGCGGTGCCACTTGCATAGATGAGCGTTGGATCAACTGAAGATGACGCCATCCGCAAATCCAAAGTTGAAGTTGTCACGCCGTCTTGCAAATAAACTAAACTGGAATTCTGGACCATTTCCTTCACGACGCTCGAAACGAAACTGATTTGGTTATTGATTTCATTCGCTGCGCTTTGTCTCACTTGAATTCTCGTGAATGTCGTTAAAATCCCCACGAGGAAAAGAGAGATGACCGCAAAGAGAGCAATGTAGATAAGCAACTCTACCAACGAAAAACCTTCTTTGTGATTCATGGACTTATAAGTAATGATAGCATAAACCTCATTTCCGATTTGCCATTCTTGATTTCCATTAAATTTACCATTTGGAAATTTCCGAATGTTGGTAAATCGATTGGAAATGGTAAAATGGAGAATTACTTATAATAGATCCTGCCGGGGACTCTAAAGTCGATGTAGGTTGCTTTCTTAAAATCCAGCCGCGCCGAAAGGTTCGCCAGGATGTAGCTCAGATTATCGGGCGTCGAATCGAAGCTGAAGTAAAACACGGGACCGTTCAGGAGATTTACCGACCACTCCCGCGATGAAAAGTCGTCGAAGCTGATGTTCGCTGCGGTGAAACTCGCGTTTTTCAGCGATTGGAGGATACCGAAGAAATTATCGCGCCAGACGCTCTCCGGGAGGATATTTTGACCCAAGACGATATTCCTGCCCGTCATGTCGTTCACCTTGAGTATCAACGGCCCCTTGACGTCGGGAGAGGATGAAAAAACGACGCCTTTCTGATCAAAGACGAAGCAATTCGTGCTCGTCGATTCGCAAATAACGCCGAAGGGAACACGGGGTGTGGCATCAATCGAAACATTTCTGCCAAAGAGGTTGGCTGAAATGCTTACGTTTGCTATCTCGGGCAGATTCTGAGGCTCGGAGGGTTTTCCTCCCAGACCCCAAAAGAGGATATTCCTCGGTCCGAGGAGAGCCCGGAGCCGACTTTGGAGCATTTGATTGGTGACCGCCGAAAGAATATACTTGTTTTCGATTTGAGAGCCGTTGGTAACGGCAAATTTCTGTACATTCAATCCCGGCCACGAAAGCACGACCTTCACGAGAAGGATTAAAAGAAGAAAACAAACGGCAAGGGAAGAAATCGAAAGCCACAGTTTCCATTTCTTCTTTTTGCTCTTCTTCGGACTCGCAAATTGATAGTTCTTGAGAACATCGCGCATAAGGAATAAGATATTGTCATTTTAACACTCTTATGGGAAACGAGTAAGAAGCATTGCCGTTGGAACTCGTCGTTTTGACCTGGACGGAGTAATCGCCCGGTTTCGTCCAGCTATGAGCAATGACCGTGACGTTCCCCGATCCTTTGCCGGCACCGTCTTCGACGACGCCGTCGCCCCACTGTATCTCGTATGTGCCGTCGGAAACCAAAGAAAAAGATATCTGCTGATTTATGCCGGTTATGATCGAAACCGTCGGAGGCGGAACGCTGAAATTGCCTGAGGTCGCTGCGGGCGCCACGATCACTTGGTTATCGAAAAACCGCTGAATGGGAATAGCCGCCGGCGTTCCGGGGACGGACGAGGAAGACGAGGTGCCGGAAATGGTTTGGGCCAGCAAATACAAATTCTGACCAGCCCACTTTGCGAGGTCGGAAATGTTTTTCGTTATCACGGACTGGGCTCCGGAAACGACGGAATTTTTGGCATTATTCAGCATCTCGGTTCCTTTCTTTTGCGCATCCTGGGCCGTCACCGAAAAATTTTCCGGCGCGAGCCATTGCTGGTACGCCTCATAACCGAAGTAAACGACTGCCACGGAAACGACGAGCCAGAAAAGCAGCTTCAGCGCCTTTTTCATTATAAACGCTTCTTGATGACGTTTTTACCGAGGTAATCCCGCAGGGCTTCCGGAACCTCGATTTCACCCTTCTCCGTCTGGTAGTTTTCGATAATGGCGATGAGCATTCTTCCGATCGCGAAGGCCGTGGCATTCAAAGCGTGCAAGAACTCTTTCTTTCCTTCTTTGGTCTCGTACTTTGCGTTGATTCCTCTCGTCTGGAAATCAGTCGTGTTGGAACAGGAGTGCGTTTCGCGGTATTCCCCGTTTTCGCCTTGGCCCGGCAGCCACGTCTCGACGTCGAATTGCCGCGCATCGGTCCATCCCATGTCGCCGGTGCATATTTCCACGATGCGGTACGGCAATTTCAAAGCGCTGACGAGCTTCTCCTGCATGCCGAGAAGGAACCGATGCTCTTTCTCGGAATCTTCTGGCTTCGCGAAGGAATACATTTCCACTTTATCGAACTGGTGGACCCTCAGAATTCCTTTGGTGTCTTTCCCGTAGGAACCCGCTTCTCTTCGAAAACACGTCGAGAAGCCAGCGTACCGCCGCGGGAGCGATGATTCTTCAAAAACTTCGCCACGGCCCAAGGGTCCCACGGTATGTTCGGCGCTTCCTACGAGGTACAACTCGTCTTTCGGCAGGAAGTATTTGTCTTCCTTCTGTTCGGCGGCTAACCGCCCCATTTCTTTGTATACCTCGGGCGTGATCATGACCGGCGGTACAACCGGCAGGAATCCTTCTTTGCCGAGTATGTCGAAGGCCAATTGCACCAAGGCGAATTCCAAAAGGGCTGCATCTCCCATGATGTACCCGAACCGCGAACCGGCGATTTCCGTCGCTTTTTTCACGTTGATGATTTTCAGTTTTTCACCGAGCGTCAGGTAATCCTGCGGCTTGAACTTGAAATTGTTCTTCTCGCCGACTTTCTTCAGGACTTTATTTTCCGTCTCGTCCTTGCCGACCGGTACGTTGTCGAAAGGCAGGTTGGGCAGCTTATTCAAAAGATCGTCCCGTTTAACAGAAAGGGAATCCCGTTCAGCTTCGATGTCGCCGATGCGTTGTTTCAGAAGCTGTGCCTTACTCAAGAGATCCTGGCTTTGGTTCTTGCTCATCTCGCGACTCACCGCGTTCTGCTCGGCCAGAAGCTCGTCGATCGCTTTGGTTTTTATCCTCCACTCATCGTCCAACCGCAGAAACTTGTCGACGAGCTTCGGATCAATTTTCTTTCTCTGGACGCCTTCTTTGACTTTATCGGAATTCGTCCTGATGAGATTGATATCAAGCATGTCAATGGTGTCTAAATTCTTGAGCTCATGTCATGGCGAAAAAAATTTAGCCGTAACATTGAGCATCCCGTACTTATCATACGACTACATACCTCCACTTCATACAAGTATGGTGCTCATGGTGACTTCTTTGATGTTGCTCATAAGTTTGTTGGCATCATTTGAGATTTCGCATCAACCTCTTATTTTTCCTTCCTCATGAGCGGAAAGTAGACGGTTTCTCTTATAGCCATATCCACCATGATTGCGAAAACCCGCTCGGACATCCCGAACCCCGCCGCCGGAGGCATGCCGTATTCGAGCGCCTCGACGAAATCTTCATTCATCATTTGCGCTTCTTTGTCGCCGCCCTCCCGGAGCGCCACTTGTTCCTCAAATCTTTTCCTTTGATCGACGGGGTCATTCAATTCGGAAAATCCCTTTCCCAGTTCCGTCCCCCCTGCCATGATTTGGAACCGTTCGACCATCTCCGGACGACCGGGAACGCGCTTCGCGAGCGGTTCTATTTCAACCGGTGGGTTCACGAGGAAGCAGGGCTGAATCAAATGAGGGCGTACGGTTTTCTTGTAAATAAGATCAATCAGTCTCCCTTTGCTGTCGCCTGGATCAAGATCGAGTTTCAATTCTTTCGCCTTTCGCCTCAAATCCTCGGTGGAAACGTTCGAAAGATTCACGCCGGCGTATTTCTTGAAGAGGTCGAAATATCCGACTTTCTTCCATTTTCCGCCCCAATCGATGGTTTCCTTTCCCTTTTTCGATTTCAAAGAACCGATAACGGCTTTCGCCAGCTTTTTATAAAGCTTCTCCACGAGCTTCATCATGTCGTGGTAATCGGCGTATGCCCAGTAGCACTCCATCTGCGTGTAATCCTGCAAGTGCTCGCGGTCGATTCCTTCGTTCCTGAAGATGCGGCCGATTTCGAAAATTTTTTCGAATCCACCGACGAGCATCTTTTTCAGGGGCAACTCCAAAGAAATTCTCAAATAGAAATCTTCGTTGAGCGCATTGTGGTGAGTCGTGAATGGTTCAGCTTCGGCGCCTCCCGGAACCGCCTCCAAAACCGGATTCTCAACTTCCAAAAACCCTTCGTCGATCAAAAAATCTCTCACCGTCCTCCAGAAGCGACTTTTTTTCACGAAAATATCCCTCACGGCGGAATTCACCAGAGAATCCAAATACCGTTTTCTCAATCTTGTTTCAATGTCGCCGAGGCCGTACCATTCCTGCGGAATGGGCCGCAGGCTCTTTGAAATAATCAATGCCTTTTTTGCCAAAAAACTCCGCTCGCCCTTCTTCGTTATGAAGAAATGGCCAGTCGCCGAAAGGAAATCGCCCATGTCGAGCGAGGTTTTCAGCCGCCCGAAATCGGCCATTTCCTTTTTCACGAGAACGATCTGGAGCGCGCCGGAAATATCTCGCACGTCGGCAAAGATGATTCCTCCCTGATCGCGCAAACCAAAAACGCGCCCCACGACGCTCATGTTCTTCTTGGATTTCGCGAGCGCCGTAAAGCGCTTCTGTGCTTCGCCGAGCGTGATGGACCGCTTCACGCGGGCCGGATACCCTTCCGCGAATTCTTCCCATTTGTCGAGTTTTCGTTTCCTTTCTCCTTTGATGTCCTCGAGCATGCCGTTTTGTTTCGATATTCAAGCTCGTTTGTAGCGTAGAATAGTGAGCTACAACAACGAGCATTCCGCACTTATACGACCACTGCCTCCACTTAATCCAAAGAGGGCGTTCATAGCGACTGGTTTGATGTCATTCATCAATTTGTTGGCATCATAGGGGTGGGATAAGGCTTGACGTTCGTACCAAGCCCTTAGTTTATCTTCAGGATAGCGTACTCGTTTTTTCCCTTCGGCGCCTCTATGACGATCACGTCTCCCATTTTTTTACCGAGGAGCTGCTTGCCAAGAGGCGAGGCGTTGGAAATCAAGCCCTTCGCCGGATCGGTTTCGCTCGATCCCACGACCGTGTAGGTCACGGCTTCGCCGCCGCTTTTTTTGATCGTAACGTTGGAACCAATTTTCACGGTCGCCCCGCCGCTTTCCTTGTTGATGATCGACGAATTCTCCAATAAATCTTCTAAATCAGCTATTTTCTTTTCTAAAAGATTTTGTTCCTCTCTGACTGCCTGATACTCGGCGTTTTCCGACAAGTCGCCCAGTTCTTTGGCGTGGCGCAAGCGCTCGCCAACCGACTGCCGGCCAGCGGTTTTCAAGCTGTTTAGTTCGACCTTCAACTCGTCGTACCGCTCCTGAGTTAAGTAATTATCGCTCATTTTTGATTATTTTGACTTCTGAGACGATGTTCATAGTACCATAGAAATATGTCCCGCGCCACCGGCACGACGTTCAAACTTCCTTCCTTGGCGTTTTCCACGAGGATAGCGACGGCGATCTGAGGATTTTTCGCCGGCGCGTAGCCGACGAAGAACGCGTTCGTTTTTTGGTTGTTCGATACCTGCGCAGAACCGGTTTTCGCGGCGACTTGGACCGGCAAATCGCGGAGCGTGTAGGCCGTCCCGTAACTTTGGGAGACGGCATCCTCCATTCCCTTTTGCACGAGTGGAAGGTACTTTCCTATTTCACCGCTTAAATCGCTCAAGACTTCCGGACTTGTTTTCAAGACCGTTTGGCCTTCGGAATCAACGATACGGTCGACAATGCGCGGTTTATAGAGCTTGCCGCCGTTCGCAACGGCGCTGATATAATTCAAAAGTTCGATCGGCGTTATCACCAAATCGCCCTGACCGATGGAAACATTGTACGTGTCGCCGATCCGCCAAATGGAACGCTTTATCCTTTCTTTCCACGCAGGATCGGGGAGGAAACCGCTTTGCTCGCCCGCGACGTCGATGCCAGTTTCTTTGTCGAGCAGGAATTTTTGCCACCATTCTTTGAGCTTCGCGATCCCCAAACCCTTTTGATTGCCGTAGCCGCCCCCGACCGCGTAGAAGTAAACGTCGCTCGATTTTGCGAGTGCCGAATACATGTCGACCCATCCCTGATACTGCCAATCCAAAAATTTCGAGGGGCGAGTCGGATCGTAGGGATTCGGGACATAGATGTATCCCGGGGAAAAAATCTGGCGGCTGGGATCCAAAATGCTTTCGGTAAGCGCCGCCGCCGCGACGAGCGGCTTGATGGTTGAACCGGGGCTATAGAGGCCGGAAACCGCCCGGTTGAAAAGTGGCTCATACGGGGCATTCAAAGCCGCGGCGATATTCCCTGGATCGAATGAAGGTATGCTGAAGAGTGCTAAAATTTCTCCGTTCTGGGGATTCATGGCGATCGCGGCGCCGATATTCCTGCCGAGGCCATTCAAGGTATTCTGTAGCCTGTCGTAAAAATAATTTTGGAATTCCGCATCGAGAAACGTATTGATTGTATCCCCCTGCTCGGCCCGCCGGACGACGTTTTCCCCCAGCACCTGTCCCGCAGCATTCGTGAGATATCTTTTTTCTCCGTCAATCCCCCTCAAGTACTTGTCGTAGAAGCTTTCCAGCCCCGTCCGTCCCTTGGTGTCATTTGGCGTCAATGCCGGGTCGGCTTTGATGTCATCCGCCGTTGCAAGCGAGGAATAACCGATCACATGGGAAAATTTCAAGGGCGTCGTATCGATCATCTTGAACGATGGGAGGATGGCAATCCCCGGAAGATTCTGGGAAGCGATGCTGATCAGCTCTTCCTGACTGATGCCGCTCTTGAGGAGTATCTTGTCGTTGGGGTTCGTGCCGGTCGTGCCGGGAGAGGAAATGCCCAAAATCCCGCTCGCTGTTTTCAAAACATTCTCCCGATTGCCGGCATCCTTCGGAAGATCAATCGGCGTCGCAAAGACATTGAATAAGGGGACGTTTTCCGTCAAGGGGCTTCCGAATCGGTCATTGATAATCCCTCGCGGAGCCGCTTCGACGTTCAAATCGCTCACGTTCGCCAAAGCTTTATTCGAATAAAAATTGTGTTGAATAACGCCGAGGTAAAATAAACGCACCGCAATAACCAAAAAAACGACGCCGACAACGAGAAGAAAATACCTGAATGCCTGGTCGGCCAAAGGGACTTCCATGAAATCCTCTTCAACGTACTTATCGGTCAAGACATCGCTCAAGTGCAAATCATCTTTCATGCCCCGGAGTACGACCTCGGATGAGGAATCGCTTCAAGTTGACCTTTTGTTTCTTCATTGAATTTATTAAAACTCTTTTTATCCGCGTATCAAAGTCATCTCGTGAAGCTCTCCGCCCTCAAACACGGGAGCTTCCCGGAAGCGGAATACGAGATTCGGGATGCCATCCGTTCATTCCTGCCGCACGGCGGCGGGGATGAACAGGCGGGGGTGGCACAAACGCATCCGAAGTTTATTCTACCGGGCATGAAGGAAAAGATAGGCGGCAAGCGATAGAAGGATGCCGTATGCCGCTTCGAACAAAATGTCGACCCAGGGAAAAGCGCCGTGAAAAATGAAGACTCCCAAGACATAAAAAACGAAAGAAACGACAACTTGGATAATCAGAAAGTCGAACAACCGATGGCCGGAGAGGAGTGTACTGGGATAAAAAGCCGCAAGCACAAGGGCGCCGAGGAGAGCCGCTTCCGGAAGCCAAAAGGTGGAAACCAGCGCCATAAAACCCAGAAACAAAAGGATAAGCAGGGAGAAACTTCCGAACCTCATTCTTCGGAGGGAAGGAGCGCTCAAGAGCCATGCAAAAAATATAAGCGGCAGATCTGGGTTCACACCGCCTAAGGCAAGAAGGCGCGAGGTAAATACCAGCACCAGTACGGCCAGGAGAAGGATGAGCGTAAGCGCCCGATGCATTGCTGTTAGTCGAAATTAGTCACGACAAATACGTCGTTGACGTTCGAGAGATCGAATGGTATCTTGACGGTCGCTTGCAACCACAGGCTATTTCCCGCGTTTTCCACGGCATTGACGGATCCGATAAACGCGTCGATGGGATAAGCGCTGTCGGAATTCGTTATCTGCATGCCGGAAGAAACATCCGATCCCTTTGGTATGAAATCAACGGAGGGGGAAGATCCGCCGGAGAGCAGACCCTTGATTTTTTCGCCCCCGATGAAAACGGAACTTTTCCACGACGGATCGAAAAAGGTTTCAACCTCCGATGTACGCGATCCAACGGAAACGATTTTGCCGAGCAGGATGTTTCCTCCTTCGAAAACCGGCATCCCCGCTTTCAAGCCTTTATCGCTTCCTGCCGCGATCGTAAGCCGCGAAAAATTATTGAACGGATAATCAGAAAAAACTTCCGCCTCCACGGTCGTGAAGCCGGAAGCAACCGGCGACGCCGAAGACTTCTGTTCTGAAGAAGCGCTCTCTGCCGCCAGCCTGAAATCCAATAAACGACGGTAGCTCAGTTCCCCCCCTCCTCCCGAGAGAAGCGCGGCTCGGAAATTCTCAAAAAAAGAAAAGATATCCTTGCCGAAAAAGAAGACAACCGCAGTCGCTGCCAGAATAATCATTCCGATCACCGAAGCTTTTAACGGATTCATAAGCGGATGATTGAGGAAGAAGAGAAACTGTGCAGGATGTTCGTGTAGAAACTCGTATTTTCGGCGATGAGGCCAATGCCTCGCACGACGCATATCAAAGGCTCATCAACCCCATGGACATTAACGCCGATTTCTTTTTCAAACAATTGCTGCATGCCACGGAGCATGCTTCCTCCGCCTGAAAGGTACACACCGTTCCGGTAGATGTCTCCGACAAGTTCCGGGGGCGTGACGTCAATCAGTTCCTTCAGAGCTTCCGTCATGGTTTTCAATGATTTCAAGAGCCAATACCTCACCTGCGTATCCCGCACATTGACTTCCTTCGGCAAGCCGGAAACGGCATCCCTTCCCCTCACGCTGATATCAAGTTTTTCCGTCTGGGGCACCGCCGCGCCAACGGCTATTTTTATTTCCTCAGCCGTCGGTTCGCCGATAAAGAGCTTCATTTCGTCTTTCACGCCATGAATGATTTCCTGATTGAAATGATCTCCCGCAATCTTGAGACGCTTGGAAACAACGAGGCCGTTTATGGAAATAATGGCCATATCGGTCGTCCCGGCGCCAATATCAACAACGAGATGCGCGGTAGGCGCGCCGATGTCGAGACCGCTTCCCAAAGCCGCCGCAATGGGCTCCTCAATCATGTATACTTTGCCGACCCCGACCTCCCTAAAGAGATCTTCCACGGACTTCCGTTCAACTTCCGTCAAATTGGTCGAAATGCTTACGACAACCTCAGTGAGCCACGACCACGGGAGCGTCTTGTTCTTCAAAAACCGCTGTACCATTTCCTTCGCCATGTCGAAATCGGCGATGACGCCGTTCATGATTGGCCGCAAGGCTGTCACGTGAGAGGGTGTCCGGGAAAGCATTTTCTTCGCTTCCCTGCCGACGGCAACCACCCGCTGCGTCCGGTTGTTGAATGCGACAATCGACGGTTCGTTTAAAACGATACCGACGCCTTTTAAATACACTTGCGTCGTATCCGTTCCTAAATCAACGCCTAATATTTTTTTCAGCATCATTTTTTCAGCACTTTTAAGAATTCGCTGGGTTTCATGTCTTTCGAGTTCTTTTCGTTCCTTTTTTTCGCTTCCACTTTTTCTTGCACCATCATCCGATCGCTCACAACGACCCGCCACGGGATGCCGATCAAATCGGCATCGTAGAATTTTTCTCCCGCGGAAATCTTTACCCGGTCGTCATGGAGCACTTCCACCCCCTGTTCGCAAAGCTTATGATATACGCTCTCGGCGAATTTTTGAAGCTCCTCGTTCGCCGCGCCGATCGTCAAAAGATGGACCTGGAACGGCGCTATCTCAGGGGGCCAAACAATTCCTTTGTCATCGTGGTGCACCTCCACCGCCGTCCCCATCAGGCGATCAATGCCGATGCCGTAAGAGCCCATCACAACCGGCCTCAGATTTCCCTTCTCGTCTTTGAAATTCAAATTCGCGCCTTCGGAATACTTGGTTCCGAGCTTGAAAATGTTCCCCACCTCCACCGTTTTTACTTTTTCCAAAACACCTGCTCCGCATCCGGGGCACCGTTCGCCCTTCTTGAAATCGGCGATTTCCTTATTCCGCGCGAAACCGCAGAGCCGGCAGAGATACGTTTCATCCTCGCCGGCGGACGTCTCTACCATGAACTCGTGGGAAAAGCTTTTGGAGAAATCTCCCCCCGAAGCTTCCGTCACGTATGCCTTCAGTTCGCACCGTTCAAAAACCTTGATATATGCTTTTTTGCTCTCTTCGTAGAATTCATCGAGCGATTTCTCGTCCGTGTGGAAGCTATACATATCTTTCATCGTAAATTCCCGCCCTCGGATGACACCCGATTTCGCCCGCGGTTCATCCCTGAATTTCGCCTGGATTTGGTAGACGGATTTCGGCAAATCAACGTACGAATCGATAAGCCCCTGAGCGAGGTTCGCCACGACTTCTTCGTGCGTGACCGCAAGACCCACGTCGTGGCCTGCATGGTCCTCGAACTGGTACATGATTTTCTTTAATCCTTCCCACCGTCCCGTCGCATCCCAAATCGCTTTAGGTTGGAGCGACGGCATTAAAATCTCCGCCGCACCGAGTGCGTTCATTTCTTTCCTGATGATTTTTTCTATCTTCTCCCGCACACGGAAACCCAGAGGCAGATATGAATAAACGCCCGCCATGAGTTTATCCACGAAATTCGCCTTAATCAGGAGCTGGGCGTTCACCGCAACCTCATCTTTCGGGGGCGTTTTCTGTGTTTTAAAGAGAATTTCCGACTGCTTCATTGCCATTGATATTAGCAAAGAAGTTATCCTTTAGCAAAATGCCAGAGAGCGTGAAGCTCTCCGCCCTCAAGCATGGGAGTTTCCCGGAGCGGAACACGAGATTCGAAATGTCATCCGTTCATCCCCCTTTCGTTTCGGCGGAAGCAAACATCGTCGTCTACACGACGAAGGGGGAGGGATTTCTTATCGTTTTCAGGTATTGAAAGAACGGGGTGGAGGAGATACATCGTTACCACTCCGCTTATTCTTTTCCTTCTTTGCCTTTTCGTTTTTGGAATTCATTTAAAAAATATCTGGAGGGGGTAAAGGTGTTGTATATCGCGAAGTGTGGCGGTGAAAAAAAGTGACCGTGAAAAGCGGTTCGAATTGATCGAACTGCTTTCGCCTTTTACGGATGGACAATGTGCGTGGAGAGCGAAGATCTAGAGATTCCTTTTGGAAGATTTTTTCCTTCCTTCCTGCTTCAACGTTGATTCTATGATCATATCGAGGAATTTCGAGAACGGAATGCCGTAGGCTTCCGCCTCCTGGGGAACCAGGCTCGTTTCCGTGAGGCCCGGAATCGTGTTAACTTCCAAAACATAAATTTTCTTGTCCTTGCCGATGATCATATCCGTCCGCGAAAAGTGTCGGCATCCCATGAGCTTGTGGACTACGAGAGCGATCCGTCTCACTTCTTTTGTGAATGGTGCGGGAATTTTCGCCGGAGTTATTTCGATATGCGATTCAGCGTCGTACTTTGCCGTGTAATCGAAGAATTTCCTCTTGACCGGGATGATTTCCGTCGGCAAAAGTGCGAACGCGGTCGAGGCATCGCCGTAATCCAGAACACCGCAGGTTACTTCCTTCCCCGCAATGAATTTCTGGACGACGACATCTTTAAATTCCTGGAAGAGGAAGTCAAGAGACGTCAAAAGCTCCGTTTTGGTATCCACGATTTTTATCCCGACGCTTGATCCGGAAGCATTCGGTTTCAAAATCCACGGCTTTTCCAGATGCTTCATAATGGCATCCAAAACGCCGTTTTTATCTTTCATCCAATGGGATTTGCTAAAATACAATGATGGCGGAACATCGAGGCCGGCCGCTTTGAACATTTTAACCGAGAGGAATTTATTCATGCCGAGCGCGCTCACGCTCGCGCTGGAACCGGTATAGGGCATCCCGAGCTCTTCAAGGATCGCTTGGATAGTGCCGTCTTCACCGTATGCGCCGTGCATCGCTATGAAAGCGGCGTCATAGGAATCCTTCAACTCTTCTATTGAAATCGGCCACTTGCCTTCCTTGCTGATCAAAACCTCTACCGCGTCGTATTTTTCCCGTGGCAAATGTTTGAAAACGTTTTTCCCCGTCTTCAAAGAAACATCATGCTCGTGAGACGGCCCTCCGACTAAAATCGCTATCTTTTTCTTTGCCATAATCGTCTCAGTTGACAAATAAATTCCTTACATCATTAACGGTGACAAAAATCATGAGGAGTATCAAGAGAGCGAAACCGGTACCGTTTATGATGAGTTGGATGCGGGTGGAAATTTTTCTGCCCTTGATCTTTTCGATCAAAAAAACCAGGAACCGGCCGCCGTCAAGCGCCGGAAACGGTATCAGGTTTAAGACGGCGAGATTCACGGATATCAAGGCGAGAAGCTGGAGAAGATAAGCCAGTCCAAGGGATGTCGCCTGCGAAGCCAGGGAGATGATTCCCACGGGCCCCGCCACATTTTTGATGATGTTCGGATTCGCGAAAATCCCCGTTATGAGCGACCACAAGCCGCCCAGAATAAGCCAGGAAAACTCAGCCGTCGCGACGGCCGCATCGCTCAGACTTTTCGGGATGGACTTGGGCGCCGCGCCGATATTAGTCAGACCGACGCCGATCGTCCCCTGGCCGGACGGCGGATTCAAACGCTTTTCCAAATTCACGGCGATGCTCTTGTTTCCCCGCAAAAGCGTCACTTGAAGAGATCGATCTGCTGAATTCTTGATGGCCGAAACGAAATCGGAATCGACGATTGGATCGGAGAGTGTCACATTGTCGATGGTAAGTTTTTGGACGATATCCCCTTCCTTCACCCCTGCTTGAGCTGCCGGCGATCCGGGAGAAACGCTCGAAATCATAAGATGCTCGGGAGTTCCGAGGGTGAAAACAATGCTCAAGAAGATCCACCCAAGGAGAAGGTTTATTACGATGCCGGCCAAAACGACGACGGATTTCTGCCAAAATTTCTTGTTGAGGAATGCCTCGGAATCGCTCGCTTTTTCTTCGCCTTCGCCGTAGAGCTTTACAAACCCTCCGAAAGGCAAGGCGTTTACACTGTATATCGTTTCGCTTTTCGCTTTCTTGCCGAAAAGCCGGGGCGGGAACCCGATGCCGAATTCTTCCACTTTTATCTTGAGCATTTTGGCGACCGAAAAATGCCCGAACTCATGGCTCAGGATCAAAATCGCCAATCCCAAAATCACCAGCACAATATCCATCTAATAAATTATAACCCCTCTCATGAGATTAGAAAAATAAACCAAACTCACCGTACTGGAGAAAATTGAAAATCAGCTGTGCGTAGAGAATCACGAAAGAGGTTCTCTTCATAAAGGAAAACTCGCCGAATCTTGCGAAACAGCGAGTCTGTTGTGGTAGAGGAAGGAGCAGGAAAACTAGGACTGTTTGAATCCCGATGATTTCATTCATGAAACCGAGGTTAAGTTCCGCATTTTCCGTTGCGGATGACGATGAGCGAGGGTGATTTTAGCGAATGGAAGCCTACGAGAGAGGGAGTATTGGGGGCTCTTCCTATTCTTCTATTTCCTTAATCTTCGCTCCGAGAAGATTCTCCACCTCCCCGTTGATCTTGTCGATCTCCTTTTGAATGCCCTCCTTCAGTTTGAACTTCTGGTCTTCGCTGACCTCCCCCTCATCAAAAGAGGTTTGCACTTTCTTGTTGATCTCGTCCCGCAAGTGCCTGATTTCGATCTTGTGTTCTTCGGTTATTTTTTTGACATACTTCACGAGCTCTTCCCGCCGTTCCTGGCTCAATTCCGGAAGGTTGATCTTAATCGAGTTGCCGGAAATATTCGCCGAGAGCTTCAGTGAAGAAGATTCTATGGCTTTTGCTATCACGGGAACGGCGTTTTGGTCCCATACTTGTATGTCAATTTCCCGAGGGGGCCGCACGCCCACGGTGCCGAGTTGTTTTATCGGCATCGTTTGGCCGTAGTATTCCACCCTGATGTCTTCAACGAGCGCCGTTTGGGGACGCGATGTCCTGACTCCCGACAAAGCTTTTTTGAGGTTCTGGAGAACCGCTTCTCCTTCCCGTTTTATATCTTCAGTTTGTACCATTTTTCTTTATTTGCTTTTTAATACCGCATCGACGACTTTCTTTTGTAATTTCATGTTTAAATTATACCGTTTATATCTCTTGATGAACATCTGCCGCTCGAGAAGCCATCGCAGCACCCTGGTGTTCTTCGCGATGCCAGCTTCGTAGCGCGCGAGGATCGCATCATTGATCGTTTTCAAAACGTCGTCTTCCTCGCCACTTTCTTTCTTTCCGCGCGCGATTTTGACGGCCCGGCCGAAACGTCCGAAAGACATCTTCGCTATTTTCGCCGCTTTCGTTTCTTCGATTTTTAATTGTTTCACCAAGCCGCTCGCGATTTCTTTCTCGGAAAACGTCGGAAAGTATATCTTCTCGATGCGCGATAAAAGCGCTTCAAAGATATTCCTTGAATCCGAAGAAACGAATATAATAAGCGAGGTTTTCGGCGGTTCTTCCACGATCTTGAGGAGCGCTCCCTGCGCTTCGCGGGTCAGCGACTCGGCATTGTCGACGACAACCATCCGTTTCTTCGAGGCCATCGGGCGCTCAGAGAGAAATTTCTGGATTCTCGCGACATCCTCGATACCGAGCGTTTTACCTTCTTCGGCGGCGACAAACACCGCATCGATCAGAGGTGCTCCTTCCGCTTTTTTCCGATCTTCGAGGAGATACGCAATCGATTTCGCAAAAGAATGCTTCCCGGTTTCCGGCTCGCCATAAAAGAGATAGGCGTGGGCTAAGTTGTCTTCCTTGATGAGTTTTTCAAAGAGTTCGCATTTGTCGTCGTAACCCAAAAGTGTACCCATAAAAAATAATCAGTGATCAGTCTCAGTAACGAGGCGCTGTTTATTCACTCGCCATTGCTCATCGTTTGTTCAACAATGTTCTCTTGTACACATCCAAGTGACTCAAAACCATCGCCGTACCTTTGGCAACGCAGAGAATTGGGTCTTCGGCGGTATATGCCGAAACGCCGAGGGAACGCTTGAAGAACTCTTCCAAATCACGGAGTTGGGAGCTTCCCCCCGAAAGAATGATGCCCTTTTCCATGATGTCGGCCGTAAGCTCCGGTGGGGTCACGTTGAAGACGGATTGCACGACGCTCATGATTTCGAGGAGATGTTGATTGATTGCCTCGGCGATTTCGTTGGAATTGATGACCAAATCTTTTGGAAGTCCGGAACCGAGATCTCTTCCCCGGATTTTCATCTCCATTTTATTTCTCGTCGGGAGTGCCGTTCCGACATTGATTTTGATGTTTTCGGAACTCGTCTCGCCGATCGCAAGATTGTACTTTTTCTTGATGTAATCGCTGATCGACTGGTCGAACTTGTTGCCCGCGACCCGCAAACTGTGCCACGTCACGATACCGCCCAAGGATATCACGGCGACCTCGGTCGTCCCGCCGCCGATATTCACGATCATGTTGCCTTCCGCCGAGTGGATGGGAATGCCCGCGCCCAAAGCCGCGAGAATGGGCTCTTTCACGGGGTAGGTTTCCTTTGCGCCGGCTTCTTTTGCCGCATTGATGACAGCCCGGTATTCAGTCGAAGTTATGCCCGCCGGGACCGAAACCACCACGTCCGGCCGCCAAAAATTGAATGCTCCAACACTCTTCGTGATGAAGTATTTGAGCATGGATTCCGTTATGTAGTATTCGGCGATGACGCCGTCTTTCAGCGGGCGGTACGTCACGATGTCGTCCGGCGTGCGGCCGACCATTTCCTTCGCTTCGGCCCCCACGGCAAGAACGGCGTTGCTTGGTTTGCTCAATGCGACGACCGTCGGTTCATTAATGACAATTCCTTTCTTGGGCAAAAAAACCAGCGTATTCGTGGTTCCCAAATCGATGCCTATTTTTTTCGTGAACATATTTCGTTAAAACCTTACATCTCAATATCCAAATCCTCAATAATATCAAAATAAAAAATCACAACGACTAAAAGGTATTTCTGAATTCATGATTTTGAACATTGGCATTTATTGAGGGCTTAGAATCTGGCGCTGAGAATTTCCTCTCTATGTCTGCTCCCAAACTTCTCAATCTTTCATCGATCCTTTCGTATCCCCGATCAATCTCGTCGATACCCTTGATGGTCGATTCCCCTTCCGCAACCATGGCTGCAAGAAGATGAGCAATCCCTGCCCGGATGTCCGGAACCATTATTTCTCTCCCCCTCAGCTTCGTCGGCCCTTTGATGATCGCGCTATGCGGACAGGGGGAATCTTTGAAGCGGCAGGGTAAATCACCCAGGCATTCATTCACTACTGTAATATCCGCACCCATTAAATTCAAGTCTTTCGCGTACTCGAAGCGGTCTTCGTAAACCGTCTCATGAACTACGGAAGATCCATCCGCTTGCGTGAGAAGAACGGTGAAAGGCTGCTGCCAGTCGGTCATGAACCCCGGATGGGTATCGGTTTCAATCTTAATACCGTTCAGATTCCTCGTCCGCCAAAACGATATGCCGTTTTCGGCAACATCGTATTCACCGCCGATTCTCCGGAGGTTGTTCAGAAACGTTATCAGATGTTCCTGCAAAGCCCCTTCGACAAAAATTTTTCCCGATGTTGCAACGGCAAGGCATGCGAAGGAAACCGCTTCGTTCCGATCCGACAGAATCTTGTGCCTAAAGCCTCTCAACTTTTTGACGCCGTACACGGAGACGACGCGGTTCGTTCCCAGTTCGATGATAGCCCCCATTTTCTGAAGAACCTTGATAAGGTCCATGATTTCCGGCTCGACGGCGGCGTTGCGAAGGATCGTTTTCCCCCGCGCAAGGACGGCGGCCATGACAATCTGCTCCGTAGCCCCGACGGAAGGATATTTCAGCGTTATTTCAGCGCCTTTGAGGCCATGAGGAGCTCCGGCTTTATACGAATTTCCATCGGTTTCCACTTCGGCGCTCAGCGTTTTCAGGCCCTCAATGTGCATATCAACTGGCCGAGGACCGATTTTATCCCCCCCCACAACCGGCACTTCGCCCGTGCCGACCCTCGATAAGAGCGGGCCCAACGCGAGGATCGGTATCCGGTTCCGCCTTGAGAGTCCGGAAATTTTCGTATTGGTGATTTCCCTCGTCCGAATCTTCACGGTATGATCCCCTGTCTCTATCGCGCTTCCCAGCATCCCGCACAGTTCCAAAACAATCTTCGTGTCGCCGATCTCCGGGAAATTCTCCAGAACACATTCTTTATCCGTGAGGAGCGAAGCGATCAGTATCTTTGTCGCCGCATTCTTGGCGCCCGAAAGCCGTATTTTCCCCTCAAGCGATTTCCCTCCTTGAACTATGAATTTTTCGCCAGCTGGATTTTGCATTTGTTTCTGTCGATATTATCTCTCACCCTTAGGGGATAAGCAATTGCTCTAAAGGAGAATTTAGTGGATAATTACCCCGAACGGATCCTGTTGGAGACACAGTGCGATGTTTTATGCGCATGCCATCGAGAGCAGAAGAACGGGAAATGATATATCGAGAGCATCTATGATTTACGAAAACGTTTTAATCGGCATAATGGATGAAGGAAAATCAGCCTGGACTAAGAAGGATATGCTCCCGGGAAACTGGTCTACCGCGAAGCTCGTCTCAATGAAGAAAGCGCAAGGTCGAGAGAGACGTATTTGATTGAAATCAGTCATGGGCAAATGCTACCCCAAGAACAGATTGAAATGTTTCCGGTCTCTCATGGGATGAATGTAAAAGCGAGAAAATTTTTTCTCTGGGTGCTTGCCGGGGTTTTTGTAATCGGGGGCGCTTATCTTATTATCTCTGCTCAAGGACTTGTCTTCGATTTTCGTACATTCCAATTCCTGAAAACGGGCGGTATTTACCTCAATTACTCGCCGAAGGATGCGGAGGTTGATATCAACGGGCAAGCGCACGAATATGCAAACATTATTACCAACCTCTTTACGAGCGGAATGTTTATAAGCAATCTCACCCCCGGTTCGTACAACATCAAGGTGAGTTACCCCGGATTTTCGCCGTGGGAAAAGAATCTCGAAGTGCGACCAGGCATCGTTACCGCTGCCTCCGCGATCGGTCTCTGGCCGACCGACTGGAATGCCAAAAAGATATCAGATCTTTCCGTTTCCAATTTCTGGCTTACCGGAAACGGACTCATGATAAAGGACACAAAGGGAAATCTTTTCTTTGGGGACCAGAAAATAGGAGGAAGTTCTGTCGCTCTGAACGACGAAAATAAAAGCAGCGTCGTGATTTCCGACGGAATTGATTTTTACTTCATCGATTTGAGAAATCCGACGAGCAGTGTGCCGCTTTCGCTTCCTCCGGGCGCCGTGATCAAGAAATGGTTTTATCATCCTTTCGACCAAAACGCCCTCGTCGCAGCCGGCACAAAATATCTTTATTCCGTGAGTGAAACGACCGGCATAAGCCAAAGACTCTATGCCGTGAACGGCAACCGATATTCCTACAAGAACGGCAACGAAATTATCGTTGCTCAAAACGATGGCACTCTCTTCGCAGCCAATCTCATCCTCAGAACCACGGCAACGATGAAGACCGGCCTCAATGACGGCATAAGCGCAATCGCCGGAGATTCCGGAAACATCCTTTACCTCACCGATCTGGCTGGACAATTTTATGAATACGACCGGTCAAGTGGCACGTCCACCCCGATTAAAACCATTTCCGGAATCGTGAGTAAAATATATCCTTCTTTCGATAACGACCGTCTTGCTTTGACTGATGAGAACGGTACGCTGTCCGTCCTCGCCGTCAATGACTATAAAAGAGACTACCAAGTGGAAAGAGGAACTGCGTGGAAAATACAAACGGCGAAGCCCGTTTCCGATTTTCTGTGGCTTCCTTCCGCTTTAAACTACGGCGTCCTTTTGGAAAATGGCTCGCTTGTCGTGAGTGAAATGGACGGGCGAGCGCCACAAAACCAGTACCTCATCGACCGCGGCGTGACGAAAATGCTTCTTTCCGGCACAAATCTCTACTATATCAAGAACAATTCCCTCTTCGGGGTTAGCTTGGCGCAGAAGTAGGGGCTCGCCAGTCGCCATCACTCAGGCTGTCTCCGGACGATGCCGACAAGTCTTATTTTGACAAGCGAGGAGCAAAACAAAAGCTTTTGCTATTGTTTTGTCCGAGCGTCGTCAAAAATTCATGAGTATAAATTCACCATTTCTTTCAGGGCATTCAGGCATTGCGGTAACTGATACCACCCGCTCGCTCCATTCAGGTGACCACCATTTGGAATAACGATGAGTTTTCCATCCAACTCTTTAGACAACGTTTCCGCATTACTCATCGGTATGTTAGGATCGTTATCGCCTTGAATAATCACAAATCTACCGGCTTTTGATTTGATACTTCCGTAATCAAATGGCTTGCCTAGAAAGCTGTCTATCTTTCTATTGTCGTTCTTTTCGCAGGGGCCAGAGACGAGAACTGCCCCCGCTATTCTTGTTTGGGTAGATTCTAGATAGCGGAGAATGGCTGGGACACCTAAGCTATGTCCCACCAAATGAATCTCATCACTTTCGTTTCTCTTAACTTGTCTCGAGATTTCTTCCACCCATTCGGAACAAACCGGATTCTCTGGAGTTGGCATGGGAAGCGCACATGCATAGACATCAATTTTTTCAAGCTCTCCCATAAGCCACGGCCGCCATCCGCCGTTGGGGCGGCTTTCAAATCCATGGGCAATAAACACTTTTTTCATGCTATTAATTTCTTCATGCTCTGGAACAGCGCAAGCATATCTGGTCCCAAGATAAGAGGGATAAATTTCTTCCTATCGCTTTCAGCCAAGCCTCGAAACCAAGACCTTTCCCCTCTTCGATCTTGAGATCGCTTATCGTGCCTCGATATACATAGGCATATTGCGCCCGGATGGTATTGTTGATCGTTTTTGTCACCGGGTCTTCGGAGCGTTTGGCGAACTTAATGATGAAGTGCAAATCTTTGGGGTTGCCCCGAATGCCTGCTTCTTCTTTCATCTCCTTCAAAGCGGTATTTTTGTAAGAATCATCTATCTCGACATGGCCGCCGACGGTCGCATCTAGCAGATCGGGGAAAGTATCCTTGTCCTTGACTCTATGCTGGAAAATTATTTTTCCATCAGGAGTGACAAACCAAACATGGATTTCACAATGAAGTAATCCTTTTTCGTGGATTTCCTTGCGAGTTGCTTGGCTGATAATGTTATCGTCTTTATCGACTACGCTAAGAATGAAACCGTCTTTGATGGGCATGAGACTATTATGACAAAAATGACCGCTTGGTTATCCCGATTCGAACCTGTCTACTACTCTTAAGAAAAACTCTTTATCCTTCGGGTGAGTAAGTAATTCAGCAACTTCACTTTTCTCAACCCATCGAGCCTCCGGATTTTCCAGATCAATGGGTTTTAAAGCGCTCTGTGATGTTGTAAAGAGAAACATTGTGATATTTTTCAGTTCTGATCGATCATCGTCTCCATCTAATCCGATTTTATAACGCTGACAACTTCCCAACTCTTTAATGAATTCAAGTTGGGTAATACCGGCCTCTTCCGCGATTTCTCTCTTGGCGGCCGCAAGGGCATCTTCCCCTTTTTCAATATGCCCTTTCGGCAGAGACCACAAACTTCCACGCTGATTGACAATGAGCACCCGCTCCTTCTTGTTCAATACAACTCCGCCTGCACTCGTACTTTCTTTCATGAAAATTTATTATAGCTTAATTGAAGCATGAAGTAATTATGCAACAAAAAAGCTTTTGAAGTAAGCAAAAAATAAATACACCCTGGAAGGAATTGCTGTCAATATCATACAGCAGTTCCGGAAGCTAACGCTTCCTCCACTGTTGAGGCCGTCTTGCTTTGCGGGAGCCGAATTTCTTGCGTTCCACCATGCGGGGATCCCGCTTGAGAAATCCGAGCGTTTTCAAAGCCGATCTCCATGAAGGATCGATAGCAACCAAGGCCCGGGCGAATCCCAAACGGATCGCTTCCGCCTGCGCATTCATTCCCCCGCCGGAAACGATGACATGCCCGACATATTCCGTGAGCGCGAGCGCTTTGAAGGGCGCGTGGACGGTATCTTGGTTCTTTTTGACGGGGAAATATTTCGTGATTTCCTTGCCGTTTACGATAACTTCAATTTCTTTTGCTGATTTCTTCGGCGTCAGGCGTACGCGGGCAGTCGCGGTTTTTCTCCTGCCGATGGCTTCTGTGTATTTTTCCTTGCTGGTTGTTTTTTTCGGAGGCATTAATTTTCAACAATCAAATTCCTCAACCTTTTGGCGGCAAGTTTGTTCTTGGGAAGCATAAGCCGTACGGCATGTTTTAAAACCCACCCCGGATTTTTCTTGAAAACGTCAGCATACTTGTTTTCCTTCAAGTGTCCCAACGGGCCGGTGTGTTTGTAGTAAATTTTCGTCTTTTCTTTCGTGCCGGTCATGATGATGCCGGAAGCGTTTTTGACAATGACCTTGTTGTCGCTTTGAAGGCGCGGGTTATACTTCGGGCTGTCTTTGCCCTGGAGCAACAAAGCGATTTCGGAAGCCAGGCGGCCCAATCTTTTGTTTTTTGCGTCTATCGTACGTTCCATCACCTTATACAAATTCGATCCTCGCCATTTTCGATCCGTCGCTCTTCCTTGCGGCAATGGCCTTCAAAACGCGGAGGTACCCGCCGTTCCGCTTCGCATAGCGCGGGGCGATTTCATGATACATCTTGTACGCTGATTTCTTCGGTAAGTACTTGAGGAGAAGCTTCATCCCGGCCAAATTTTGCTGCTTGCCGTAAGTTACATAGCGCTCAACCAGAGATTTGATTTCTTTGGCTCGCGCTTCGGTTGTTGTGATGTGTTCGTGGCTCACCAAATTATTCGCCAGAATGCGCAAGAACGCCTTTCGCCTCCCGGTTTTTAAGCCAAATTTTCTTCCTTTGTGCAAATGCCGCATGCCGTTATTGCCTAAAATGGCCAGCTCATCCGCAACGCAGGAGTTTTAGCTGCAATAGCGAGCACCCCCACACTTACAGTGGCTGAATTTAATGTGTTTGGTTTTGTATTCGACTGATTGATATTCATTGGGATTAATTGCCCGTATAGCGAAGATGAAGCGCGGGAGTAAGGTTTGATAGATGCAATTTCTACGCCTTCGGCTTGAGATTGCGTATCGAACCCTTACTTTTTCTTCTTCGCCGCTTTCGTTTCCTTTTCTTCCGGAACTTCGGCAACTATCACTTCAACCCCTGAAACTTTTTCGAAATGATCTTTCAAAACGTTCCCGGCTTTGTGCAGCGCTTCCGACGGGCTGATGGATCCGTCCGTCTCTATCTCAAGCTTCAGGCGGTTGTAGTCGGTCCGGTCGCCCACACGCATGTTTTCAACTTCGAAAGAAACCCGCACAATCGGCGAAAAGATGGAATCCAGGACGATTGTTCCGACCGACAGCCGTTCCATTTTTCTCGATTCGGCGACGACGTATCCCAAGCCTTTTTCAACCACCAATTCCACCTCCATGTCGGCTCCCTTTTTCGTCATGGTCGCCAAGCGCAAATCCTTATTCAAAACCCTCACGAACGTGTTCTCGTCGATGTCGCCCGCCGTCACTTCACCCTCGCCTTTGAATTTCAAAGCGAGAGTCTGCGGGTCGTCGGCCGTGAAATAAAACCTGACTCTTTTGAGATTCAACGTAAACTCAACGATGTCCTCGGCCATGCCGGGGAGCGTTGAAAATTCGTGGTCGACATTTTTAATCTTCACTTGCGTGATAGCTGCTCCCGGCAAAGACGAGAGGAGCACTCTCCGCAACGCGTTCCCGAGCGTCGTACCGTAACCGGTGTAAAGCCCCTCAATGTGGAACATGCCGACGTTTCCTTTTTCCGAGACGGTCTTCACCGATACCGTCTCACTGAGATGAGAATATTTCATCCCCTTAGAAATAGTACGCATACGCACTCGGTGCGTTGCGTCCATTATTTTCGATCATTTCGACTGATTCTTTATTCATAGTATTTTGCTTTGATTTGCGTACGCGATTTCTCGCGAGATTCATCAGCTCCTTTAGCGGGAATAAAATTCCCCGACTAAGCTGATGTCGAAAGGCAATTGGATTCCGGTAGCGTCGGGGATGGCCAAGCACTCGCCTTCCAACTTTTCGTGATTCAGCTTGAGCCACGGTGGTGTTTCTTTTTGCTTCAGCCGCTCCGCGATCCCTTCAAAAAGCTTTCTCTGCCGAGATTCCTGCCGTATCGCAATCGTATCGCCTATGGTAACACCGTAGGAAGGAATTGTCACCTTCCGGCCGTTCACGAGAATGTGCCCATGAGAAATCATCTGGCGCGCGACGCGGGGCGATCCGGCGAAGCCCAAGTAGTACACCACCCGGTCCAAGCGCCGTTCCAAAATCGAGAATATTTCCGAGGATGAATGTTTCTTGAACATCAACCGCACCTGATTGTTTTTCAAACCGTAGAGAAGTTGTACTTTCTGCTTTTCCTGGAGCTGGCGGCCATAGTCGGACATCGCCCTCCTCCTTTTCTGTCCGTGCATGCCCGGCCGGTACGGTTTTCTGATCGTCGCGCATTTCGGTGAACTACAGCGTTCCGCTTTGACGAAAAGCTTCATGCCGAGCGCCCGTTCTTTTTTTTCCTTGATGGGTTTCATAATGAATTTAAATATTTTTAAATCCTCCTCGTTTTCGGCGGTTTAGGGCCGTTGTGCGGAATCGGCGTCACATCTTTGATGGCCGTGATGTTCAATCCTCTGGAAGCAAACGACCGCACCGCCGAATCCCTGCCGGAGCCGACACCACGGACGCAAATCTCGACCGTCGAGGGTCCCGTCTTTTCTATTTTCTGAACTATCGCTTCCGCGACCTTCGAAGCAGCGAACGGCGTCGCTTTCTTAGGACCGGAAAACCCGAGAGATCCTGCGGACATCCAAGCGATTACATTACCCGATTTGTCGGTGACCGTCATGATGGTGTTGTTGTACGTCGATTGTATGAAAATTTTTCCTTCGTTGAATTTCTGTCTGGCCGGGGGCGCCGCTTGCTTCGCGGCCGGAGTCATTTGTTCTCCTCCCGTCTTTGCGGCGGTTTCTTCTTTTGGTTTTTGTATGACTTTTTTCTTTCCCATAAGTTTCTCTATGAATTACAAAATAATGCCGATATACAAAAACGACGATGAGTAACTCATGCGCGTATTCGTCAGCAATGCGTGTTTCGTAGTCATCTTATTTCAGTTCAACTTTTCTTTTCCCGCTTCCTGCTGTCTTCCTCACGTTTCCGCGGACGGTCCTTGAATTAGTTTTCGTCCTTTGGCCGCGCACAGGAAGTTTCCGCAAGTGGCGGATTCCCCGATAGGCCTTGATGTCTTTCAGGCGCGCGATGTTTTGCCGAACGGTTTGCCGCAATTCTCCTTCCACCTTGTACCGCTTTTCGATGAGCGATTGGATTTTATTCACCTCTTCGGGAGAAAGATTTTTAGCGCGCTTCGCGGGATCGATTTTCGCTTCGGCCAAGATCTCGCCGGCAAGCGATCTCCCGACGCCGTAAATGTACGCCAAGGCAAATTGCGTCTTCTTGTTATCCGGTATGTTAACGCCCGCCACCCGCATGTTATTTAGCCTTGCCGCTGTTTATGCTTCGGATTTTTCGAACAAATGACATAAAGACGGCCATTACGCTTAACGGTCTTGCAATCGCCGCAAATTTTTTTTACCGAAGCCCTGACTTTCATTCCGTTAGACTAAAAAACCCGACTGATCGGATAAGCCCTTACTTTTTATCGCTTTATTTTTACAAATCAATAATAATCGCATGTTCATCTCTAACGGGATTCGTGATTATAATCTCCTGATGATTCTGCTCCGCTCGTCGCTTTCGCTTGCCATTTCCATAACCACCCGGTCGCCGGGTATGACTTTGATCCTGTTCAGTTTCAACTTGCCGGCCGGGTGAGCGAGAATTTCTTTTTCCTTCCCCGAAGACAAAAACTTGACCCTGAACAACAACCCCGGCAATGACTCGAGAACGATTCCCTCAACTTTGAGCAACTTTCCGTCGTCTTTCATCAAGTAGTTCCCATGTTATAAGAATTGCCCTAAAAAGTCAACCCCCGTGGGCACTTGAGCGAAAGTTTAATTCTGGTGCAGTAATTATACACTTTGCGCGAACCCTTTTTGAGCGGGAAAACTGACCCGCCCCGCCGCCTGCTCCTCCAGAGCAGAGCCGCAAAGAAAAGTTTTGTTTTCCTTTTAGAAGAAATCAGGCGCGCGCACATGAAAAACCGCAAACAAAACTTTTCTTTGGCAGTGCGAGCGTCAGCGAGCGGCGGCGGGACGGCCTCCTTAGCTCCGTTCAAAGTAGGTTCGGATTTGGTCATATAATTGCATACAGGTAACACTGACATCATAGAACTTTCTGAAAATAAAAATTAGGCGAGAACGGCGCGGGATTCCTCCCCCCAACCCCATCCTCCCGCGCCGTTCTCGCTTTGATGTTCGTGATTGCTCTATTTATATCCTTTTGCTTGTAAATTGAAAAGGTGGGCGTATGTTCCGCTTAATTTCAGCAAACCTTCGTGAGTGCCAAGCTCTTTTAATTCTCCTTCTTCAATCACGCCAATTTTGTCCGCTTGTCGTACTGTTGAGAAGCGATGTGAAATTAAAATAACAGTTCGATCTTTTGGTAGGTTTTCTAGCTTCTCAAAAATTTTTGCTTCCGCGGCCGCGTCAATTGAAGAAGTTGGCTCGTCTAAAATTAGAACACTTGGTGCACGATAAAATGTTCTCGCCAAAGCAAGTTTTTGCCATTGGCCGATTGATGGCTCGACTCCTTCGGTAAATTCTTTACCAAGCATTTGCTCGTATTTCTTTTCCCATTCTTCAATAAAAATATCTGCTTCGCTTGCTTGAGCCGATTCTTTTACTTTTTCGAGAGATGATGCTGTTCCAGTTCTTCCGACAGCTATGGCTTCTTTTACAACAAAATGGTAACGAGCATAATCTTGGAAAATCGCCCCAAGTTGACTGTACCAACTTTCTAAATCAAGCTCCCTTAAATCATGCCCACTGACAGTAATCCTGCCCTCATTGGGATCATAAAAGCGGCACAGTAATTTTATAAATGTGGTTTTCCCAGCTCCATTTATGCCAACGAGCGCAATTTTTTCTCCGGGGACGATTTTCAAAGAGAAATTTTTAAGAACAGCCGCTTTTGTTCCTGGGTAAGAAAAGGTAACATTCTCGAAAACAATTTCTGGAGTTTTATTAGAATTAAGAACAATACCTTTTTGTGGTTTTTCAACTGCGGGTTTCAAATCAAGCATTTTAAAAATATCCGTCACAAATAAACTATCTTGATATTGTCGTCCGAGGTTAGAGAATAGGCCCGAGAGCGATTGTCGTAAATCACCTACAGAAGCCAAAATGAAAGTAAGAGTACCAATGAGTAAGTTTCCTTTTACAACCTGGAAGGTGAAGTAGATAATTGCAAAGGCAATGACCAGTTGTGAAAAGCAAAGGACAAGAAGCTGAGCCAAAAGCTTTTTCTTTTCGTTTTTCTTCTCTTCCAATTGGAAACTATTAAATAACTCTTTAATTGCGGAAAAAAAGTGCGGTATATTCTGAAACAACTTTAATTCAACAAGAGAAGGAAGGGCGTTAAAATGACTATGAAGTTCCCAGTATTTTCTTCGCGTTTCGGCACGTCCAGAATGAATGCCCCATACCATACGGCCATATCGAGCCTCCACGATTAATTCGGGAAGTGTCCCAATAAGGATTACAAGAAATACCCACCACTGGGAAAAAATCAAAATTGCGGAAGCAATTGTTACTTCAATAACGTTTTGAAAAATATAAAACTGCCTATCAATAAAATTTCGGACACGCCATGTTCCTTCCTCACTCACCCTATTGAATAAATCTTTGTGTTCGGGGTTTTCATGAGTAGCTACATCTAGCTCTCCCTTCTTTTTGATTATCAAAGTTTCGATCCTCTCGTCCAAAAAGAACCAGAATAATTTTGAAAGATAGTTTTGGATAGTAAACAAAACCGAAGGAATAAGAGTCGCTAAAATCAATACTCCGACCAAAAGTAAAAGATAAGAGTTGGTTGTGCCGCTTCCAGCAATATTAACTAATTCGTTGATTAGTAAGCCACGAGAACCGGACTGTAAAAATGGAGCCGCAGAAACAACAAGAAAGACAAGGTAAAGCAGAATAATCTCGCCTTTTTTTTCTTTCCATAACATCGCGCTCAATTTTCCGCTATTTTTTAACATTTCATGGAATAAAGAGAGTGATAATTTATTGTTTTGTTTTTCTTTATTCATAGTAGGTCATTAGTCTTAACACCGAGAGCTTTGGCGATTTTTTCAAGATTTTTTACAGAAATGTTTCTGCGGCCCGTTTCAATTCCTGCAATATAAGTTCTGTGTAGACCAGATTTATTAGCCAGTTCTTCTTGGGTAAAACCAGCATTAATCCGGGCTTTTTTAACTTTTTCTCCAAGTTGTTTATATAAACCATTCATAGGTGTTGACATCAATATAGCTGTTTGTATACTATAAGTAAAGTAGAATATAAGTAACATTATGAGCAATCACGAACATCAAAGCGAGAACGGCGCGGGAGGATGGGGTTGGGGGGAGGAATCCCGCGCGGGCGAGTCCGCATTTCAAAAAACATTAGCCGAATTTTTGCGAATCCTTTTCCCCAGAAAAATAGTTTCGCAAAAATTCATCCACTTTATAGATTTTGGAAATAGGTTCTAACTTGGTACAATAAAGACACCAGAATTTTACTAATCGGTTTTTTGGAAGCCCCAATGCGGGACGCGCAAAGCGCGTCCCAAGGATTCCCGCCGATTTTTCCTAACGAATTTGGAGCACCGCCTTCGGCGGTGCGCACTGTTTTTTCGCCAAGAAGCAGGTTCGGAATCCCGTGCGATACAAAATTCAGTATTTGCTTTGGATACAAAAAGAATTTTTGATATACTAAATGTGCGCAAACTTATTGGAAGGCCTATTTTAATGGCCGTCTTGGACTTATTTAGGTCTTCCTAGGTTTGCGCACCAGGGCGGCCATTTAAGTTTTATCAATTAACTTTTCATCACTATGCAAAAATTCTTTTTGTATGCTCGCAAGTCTACTGATGTCGAGGGCAAGCAGGTTTTAAG
>DAIDAY010000019.1 GCA_027310365.1 bacterium | reverse complement strand
ATAAAGCCGTGCAATATCGAACTCAGCATCGCTGCCTCAAAATTCAGTACCTGCTGATTTTTGAGGCAAGATCGGGATTCCGACGGGTGATCGTTTACCCATTCCTTCCTTATCGCTCGGGGATTTTGACACAACCTTGAAATACCCACTCATTGGGAGGTAAAAAAATTCTGTTATTATTCACTTTGCAACAATATGGACAATCTTATTAAAGATTTAATCTCTATAGAAAGCTTTGGGGATTTCCCCCAAATACCCACCCCTTTCAAATATTGACGGTTTGCGGACAATTTCTTATTCATCCGGTAGTAGTTCAAAAGAATCTGCTCCGAACATTTACCAAAAGTTTACCTCCGAAGGATATGTTTTTCGACAGAGAAATGAATTTTCGAAGGATAGAGGATCGACTATGCTTTTCTATGCAGGGAGAGTTGCTGGCTTTTTCATAAGCAACCCGAACATCTACGACGGTTTCGGTGCATATCAATTTGTCAAAATAAAAAAAACTAAAGCTTTTATCAAACATAGATCTCACAAAGATTGTTAAAGGACCCGCTGGTTTCTGCTGCCCTGGGTGGTATTTGACGATATGGGATGACGGCAGACAATAGAATCATGCGGAAATTCAAGCCGAAACGGGGGCAGGTTGATGACACGAATATCCGCTGGGTGCCGGTCATCAATTGCGTCATGAGATATCGAGGAAAAATTCTCCTCGTGAAAGGGAGCAAAGAGCTCTACTGATACCCCGGCTATTAAGCGGTATTTTCCGGTTTTTAGACGATAAGAAAAGTTTAGGGGAAAAAGTGGCAGAAGATTGGGAAGCGGAAGAATACCACTGGATAAAACCCGACGAAGCAAGGAAATTCAAACTGCTTCCCGGCTTTGAAAACGTCTTGAAGGCGACTGGCGTATAGGAGTGAGATATTAACAGATGGTATACTATAGTATACCACCTCGAATTCTGAATAATTTTTGTTATTATTGAAGTGTGGAGAAAGGTATGACACTTAAAGATGCTTAGAAGCTCGTGAAAGACTTCGCAAGAAAGAATCATTGGAAGGATTTACCGAATATCGACAAGTTTGATCATTTGCACGAAGAATTGATAGAAATATCGAAGCTGTTGAGGTATAAGAACGAGAAGGAGAGGATTAAAACGATACGAAAGCAACGAACCGAGTTCGTTGATGGGATAGGAGATCTCTTTTTCGGACTTTGCCGCTTGGCCAATCAGTTAAATATTAATCTGGAGGAAGCCTTTAAGTTTGTTAGTAGAGATATCATCAACAAGTATAAAGGCAAAAAGGGTGAAGCGAAACCTTGATTTTGCTTTTGTTTATTCTTTCACGTAAAGAATTTTTGCCTGATAGATGGTGCCGGTGAGCTAGATGGCCCCCATGATGATGAAAAGGGCGGTGAAAGAGAAATAATTCACGATCAAATGAAAAGGTGGCAAAAGGTGAAGAAAGCATTCAGGGCATATCCGAGAACTATGAGCTTTGACAACCTCTTCTGTCTGATATCCTGCCAATGAAAACCGCAAAGACAACCGGTTACGAGAAGGTAAAGAGCTCACGCCCGGGAAATATCCAGGATGTTCCCGCCGATGCGTCCGGCAAAAATAGCAAAGAGGGGGACCGAAAATCCCCCCACCGAACCGCCAAAAATTCGCTCCTTCAAAAGCACCTCTTCTTCCTTTTTCATAATTACCGCAAGAATTTGTAACTGACTTCCCTGCTTCCCGGTATTCTCTTTAATTTTACGATGCAAGTTTCCACCTTCGCTTCCGAGAGAACGGGACACCTGAGGACGACGGTCGAAAAAGCCGAGCGGTGATCGGTCTCACTCGAGAGATAGGTGATGTTGATCTTGGAATTGGCGAACACTTCGGTGACGTCTTTCAAGAATCCGGGTCGATCCGAGTTGACGATTTTGAATTCGACCGCTTTCGGCGTCGCCCTGCCGATCAATTTTCGTTCGTTCTCACTGATCGCGCTCTTCACCTTTTTCTTGGCTTCGCTCGTCTTGACGAACCGAAGCCATCCTTCTGAAGGCTTTTTGCCCTTTTGGGTTATGATTTCCACGACATCGCCCGATTTCAATTCATAGTCTAGAGGGGTAATCTTGCCGTTCACCTTCGCTCCGACGCAAGCGTTTCCAATCTGTGAGTGGATTCGATACGCGAAGTCGACGGGCGTCGATCCCGCAGGCAGGTCGATGACGTCATTGTGGGGCGTGAAGACGAAAATGCGGTCCTTGAAGAAATCCACTTTCACGGCGCTCAGAAATTCCTCCTGACTTGAGAATTTTTTTTGCCAGTTTTGAAGCTGTTTCACCCACGTCAACTCCTTTTTATCCCTGACGCCTCTCCAGCCGGAACGGATCCGGGAAGAACTCTTTATCTGTTCGTACGCCCAGTGGGCGGCGATGCCGAGTTCGTTTTCTTCGTGCATTTCCTTCGTCTTGATCTGCACTTCGAGAATCTTGTTGTCGACGCAGAAAACGGTTGTATGGAGGCTGCGATAACCGTTCGGCTTCGGCCGGGCGATGTAATCTTTGAAGCGGCCGGGCAACGGTGGCCACATACTGTGGATGATGCCGAGGACGGCATAGCATTCTTCGATGGTTTTCACGATAACGCGGAGAGCAACGAGATCGTAAATTTCGCCGAGATTCATGTTGTGACGAAGGAGTTTTTTGTACAAGCTGAAATACCGCTTTACGCGGCCGTCGATACGTAAGGGTTCTCTATGATGTTCTTTGAGCGCCGTTTTTACGAGTGGCAGGACCTTCTTGATGTATTCCTGCCGTTCCTCATAGGTTTCTTCCACTTCGCCGATCAGCCATTGGTACTCTTCGGGATGACTATAGGGAAACGCGAGGTCGTCGAGTTCTCCGGAAAGTTTCTGCATGCCGAGGCGGTAAGCGAGCGGGGCATAAATTTCCGCGGTCTCGAGGGCGAAAGGTTTTTGCCGCTCCGGCGGGAGAAATTGGAGTGTCTGCATGTTGTGGAGCCGGTCGGCAAGCTTTATGATCAGGACCCGCAAGTCTTCGCTGAATGAAATGATGAATTTCCGGAAATTTTCCCTGTCCTGGTTTTCCGGATACTTGAGGTTTTGGAGTTTCGTGAGCCCGCTCACCAGGAAAGCAATCTCGTCGCCGAAGGTTTTTTTAATGTCACCGATAGTGACGCTTGTGTCTTCAACCACATCGTGCAGTAATGCCGCTGCGACGGAATTTTCGTCAAGACCCCAAGATTGCACCGTTTCCGCGACGGAGAGGGGATGGACGATATAAGGGTCTCCATTCATCCGCTTTTTACCCTCGTGCGCCTTGAGGGCGAAATCAAATGCCTTTTTGAGCAAAGGCGAGCCCGTTTCCGCGATTGATCCCATTGACATATCTTTAAAATTGTATTACTTTTTGGAAATATTGACAAATAGAGTTCTCGAAAATAGAATTAGCGGTAAAAGGTCATGAGTGCTAAATATTTATGAACATAAAACCGTTATCGAATCGCGCGCTCGTCGAACTCACCGTCGACGAGCAGAAAACGACGAAGTCGGGAATTGTTCTTCCCGATACCGTCGATAAGAAAGAGCAGACGAAAGGAGTCGTTGTCGCCGTCGGGATCGGCAAAATGCAGAACGGATCGCGCGTCGCGCCGGAAGTCAAACCGGGAGACCGTATTCTTTTTTCAAAGCCGTGGGGCGAAGATAAGAAGATAGAGGAAAAAGAAAAAACATACTTCTTGGTCGATGAAGACGACATTTTGGCGATAATTGAATAAGCGGTATTCAGTGGCCAGCAGGACAAGAGGACTCGTCTTCTTTCGTGTTAACTATCAAATACCAAATACTACACATGGCAAAACAAATATTATTCGACGAAGAGGCGCGCTCTTCAATGAAAAAGGGAATCGACAAGCTCGCGAAAGCCGTTCGGATGACGCTGGGTCCCCGCGGCCGCGCAGCGGTTATCGAGAAAGGCTACGGCGCGCCGCAGGTAACTTTTGACGGAGTGACAGTTGCGAAGGAAATAGAACTGCAAAACAAGTATGAAAACTTGGGTGCGGAATTTTTGAAGCAAGCGGCCGACAAGACCGACAACAACGTCGGCGACGGCACGACAACTTCGGTCGTTTTGGCTCATGCAATGATCGAAGAAGGGGAGAAAGCGATCCGGGAGAAAGGATTCAACGTTATCCGGCTCGCGGAAGAGCTGAGAGAGGGAAGCGCAGCCGTCATCGAGGCTCTCAAGAAGCAGAAAGAGGAAATCAACGATAATAAGAAAGTTGAGGAAGTTGCCACGCTTTCCTCGAAAGACAAGGAAATCGGCAAATTGATAGCAGAAGTCATGGGGAAAGTCGGCAAAGAGGGCGTCGTGACCGTCGAAGATTCGAACACGATCGGCAATTCTTACGAAGTGGTGGAGGGCATGCAATTTGATCGCGGGTATGTTTCTCCGTACATGATCACAAACCAGGAGCGGATGGAAGCCGCCCTGGAGGAGCCGTACATCCTCGTCACCGACAAAAAGATTTCTGCCATCAACGATCTCCTTCCGCTTCTTGAAAAAATAGTCCAGAGTGGCAAGAAAGAACTTCTTATTGTCGCCGATGACATCGAGGGGGAAGCTTTAGCAACGCTGATTCTGAACAAAATTAGGGGAATATTCAATGTTCTGGCTGTGAAGTCGCCGGGATTCGGGGATCGCAAGAAAGAGATGCTTCAGGATATCGCAATCGTGACGGGGGCGAACCTGATAACGGATGAATTGGGCAAGAAACTGGAAAATGCGGAAATGGACGATCTCGGCCGCGCTCATCGCGTCGTTTCCGACAAGGATAAGACGACTATCGTCGGAGGGACGGGAGAGAAGAGCTCAATCGACGAGCGGATCAAGCAAATCAAGTCGCAAATTAAGACGACCGACTCCGATTACGACAAAGAGAAACTGCAGGAGCGCCTCGGAAAGCTTGCTGGCGGCGTAGCTGTCATCAAGGTCGGCGCGCCGACCGAATCGGCTCAAAAAGAGTTGAAGCAGCGCGTCGATGACGCGGTTGCCGCGACGCGCGCAGCCATGGAGGAGGGCATCGTGCCGGGCGGCGGTATTGCTTTGTTCAATGTCATCCCAATCCTTGATACCTCGGCTGCGGTATATACCATCCTGAAACGCGCTCTGGAATCTCCCATCATGGCCATTATCGAAAACAGCGGTGAGAATGCTTCGAAGATCGTCGATAAGCTGCAGGAGAATTGGAAAAAGGGAAACAGCTGGAACGGCTTCAACGCTTTCACCAACAAGGTGGAAGATCTGAAAACGGCCGGCGTTATCGACCCTTTGAAGGTCACGAAGACCGCCTTTACGAACGCCGTTTCCGTTGCTGCCAATTATCTCACGATCGGCGTTGCCGTAACGGATATCCCGGAAAAGAAAGGGAGAGAAACCCCTGGCATGGATTTATCCGGCGACTACTAAACATCTCGTCCCCCGTTCTCGATGTTTCCGTGACAACTTTTCAGCCCTCCAAGCGCCTCGGGTGCAACGGGGGGCTTGGTTTTTACCATGAAAAGGATTTAAATGGAAACAATGGACAACGGGGAAGAATATCAATCGAATCTGAGGCCGCACAACTGGAACGATAAAGATCGTTATTATTTGGAACCATTTGCGACAAACCCAGACGGTTTTATTTCGGTTTTAAGGAATCTCCCTCCGGAAATTGCCGGAGCGCTTTGTTCGAGAGCGAGCCGTTCAGCGAGATCGCTCCTCGAAGTGTTTCTCAAGGAATACATCTATCCGATCGTGGACGGGGAAGACCAAGAGCTTGCGGGGGAACTTGAAAATACGATCACGTTTTTGCGGGATCACGGATTCAAGAAGATTCTAAACAATCAGCGCGCCCAGTCGTTCTATGCGAAATGGCTCTCGCAGTATGGCGATGATTCCATCGCCCAGATGACGGGGACACATGCGGTTTTCTGGGGCATCTCGCAGGTGGCGATGAAATTCATCGAAGATCAGCGCATTGGTTTAGAGCCGATCGAAAAATCGACGAGATACGTGAACTTCGGAAACAAAATCGACGGGCGCTATCTTTACTATATCCCGAAGCCCGATCTGAAAAAACGAGGATTGCTTGAGGAATATGAAAAAACTATGGATCATCTCTTTGATGTCTATGTCGCGCTCCTTCCACCTCTCCTCGAGTGGCTCAAAAAGAATTTTGAAGAAGGGGAATCGGTTCTAGAGAAAAAGGCTTTCGATACGTTGCGCGGGCTTCTTCCGATGGCGACGCTTGGTCAGGTTGCTTTCCGAGGGAATGCCCAAGCTTTCGAATATCTCATAAACAGGACTGCGGCGCATCACCTCGGCGAACTTCGGTGGATTTCGAGAACTCTCAAGAGAGAACTCAATGAGGAAATTCCTTCACTGCTCCTCCGCATCAACGACGAGCCAGCGAAACAATATCAGGATTACCTCGCGGGAAGGCACGGCGCCGTGAGAAGGTTTATGCGAGACAACGAGATCGAAGCAATGGTTCCCTCTGCGAAGCCGAAGGTAAAGCTGGTCGAGTGCGACAGAGATGCCGAAGAAAAAATATTGGCCGGGATTGTCTTCGAGCATACGCACGGCGAATGGAAGAATATTCTGGAATCGGTGAAAAGGATGTCGCCCGAGAAGAGAACGGCGTTGATGTCGGCATACCTGAAGGAGAGGAACCAGCGATGGTACAAGGTTGGGCGGGCTTTTGAAAACTCCTACCTGCGCTTCGAGATAACCATGAACATCGGCGCGTATCGGGATCTGCACCGCCACCGAATGATGACGCAGGAACGGCAGCTCTTTTCCACTCATCATGGGTACGACGTCCCCGAAGAACTTGCCGATGCCGGCTTGAAAGGCCAATTCACCGGCGCTCTCGAGAAAGCGAACGACCTTTTTTTGAAAATGGAGAAGCTCGACGCGGGACTTGCGCAGTACGCGGTTCCTTTGGCGTACCGGATGAGATTTTTCCAGTGGCAAAATTTCCGGCAAATGTTCTGGGAATCGGAGCTCCGGACCATTTCGCAGGGACACCCCGATTACCGGACTATTGAGCAGGAAAAATACCGGCTGGTGAAAGAAAAATTTCCGCTGATCGCCGGATTCATGCTCGTCGATACCAATGATTATAAAATCGCCCGAAGGGGAACCGAGGAACGGATAAAGAAGAAGGAGGAATTTCTGATCGAGAAGTTAAAGAACAAAAGCGACGGCAAGTGAAGATTGACAAAAAGAATAAAGTCATGGTACCCTCATCACTGGTTTTTTGGAAAAGCGTTTTGAAAAGTGCGGGCGTGGCTCAATTGGTTAGAGCGACTGACTCTGGATCAGTAGGTTACAGGTTCGAGCCCTGTCGTCCGCGCGAACGGTGAGTAGCTCAGTCTGGAAGAGCAATGCCCTGTCCGGGCAAAAGTCGTGGGTTCAAATCCCACCTCACCGACGTCAGCGGCAGTTGGTCTCCGATGCAAGCCGCTTGTTTGAGGAGAGTCGTTGTTTACTCTCCTCTCTTTTTTTGTTAAGATGAGAACTATGACAGGAATTATTATTTTAGTAATCGTTGTTTTGGTCGTTTTGTGGCTCATTTTCGCCTTTAACGGCCTCGTGAGAAGAAAAAACAGGGTGCAGGAAGCGTGGTCGGACATCGAGGTACAGCTCAAGAGGAGGTACGATTTAATCCCGAATCTTGTGGAGGCGGTGAAAGGATATGCCACGCATGAGAAAACCGTTCTCGAAGACGTCACGAAAGCACGCACGGCAGCGATGGATGCCGTCGATCCTCAAACGAAACTCAAAGCGAACGATCAGCTGTCGAATACCCTGAAGTCCCTCTTTGCGGTTGCTGAAAGCTATCCCCAACTCAGGGCCAACGAGAACTTCTCCAAATTACAGGATGAGTTGACGGATACCGAAGACAAGATTCAAGCATCGCGGAGGTTCTACAATGCGAATGTACGCGATTTCAACACGGCCATAGAAGTATTCCCGACGAACATGATTGCCGGAACTTTCCATTTCACCAAGCAGGAACTTTTTGATATCGATAACCAAGCGGAGAAAGAGCCGATCAAAGTGCAATTTTAGCTTATGGCGACGCTTTACACGCAGCGTTCTTCCAATATTCGGAAGACGTGGATTTTGATGACAGGTGTTTTCGTTTTCATCATCGCCCTCGGCTGGATTTTCAGCCAAGCGTACGACTCACCGGGCATTCTCGTCTTCGCCGTCGTCTTCAGCGTCCTTTTGAATGTCACGAGTTATTGGTATTCCGACAAGATCGTCTTGGCCGCGAGCGGCGCGAAGGAGATTCAGAAGAGCGATAATCCGGAGCTGTGGCGGATCGTCGAGAACCTCTCCCTTACCGCGGGTCTCCCGATGCCAAAACTCTATATCGTTCCGACGGTAGCTCCCAATGCCTTCGCAACGGGCCGCGACAAAGAGCATGCATCGGTCGCCGTCACCGAGGGGCTGCTCCGCATCATGGACAAGGACGAACTTGAAGGCGTCATCGCTCACGAACTTTCCCACGTCGGGAACAAAGACATGCTGGTCTCGACGGTCGTCGTTGTGCTGGTCGGCGTTATTTCCATCCTGGCCGACTGGTTCCTGCGTTTCAGCTTTTGGGGCGGAGGAAAAAAAGACGACCGGGAAGGGAACCAATTGATGTTTATCTTAGGCATCGGGGGTGCAATTCTTGCTCCGATAGCGGCGACACTCATTCAGCTGGCGATTTCAAGGAAACGGGAATCGTTGGCTGATATGTCGGGAGCGCTTCTCACGAGGTATCCCATGGGACTCGCGAATGCCCTCGCAAAGATTGAAAAAAATCCTTTTCCGACGCAGGGGGCAAGCTCAGCGACCGCCCATCTCTATTTTGCGAGTCCTTTCAAGGCCGACGTTGACGATAGTAAACAGACGCCGTTTTTCGTAAAACTTTTTATGACCCATCCGCCGATCGGGGAACGAATCAAGATCTTGAGGGAAATGTCTCTATGAAATACCGATTCGGCAAAGTCATCGTGATCTCGCTCGGCGGTTCGATTATTTATCCGGATATCATCGATATCTCGTATGTCAAAAAATTCAGAACGTTCGTATTGAGCCATCTCAAAAATGGTAAACAATTTGTCGTTGTATGCGGAGGAGGGAAATTGGCGAGAATTTTCCAGGATGCAGCGGGAGAAATCACATCCGTTACCCATGAGGATAAAGATTGGATTGGCATCCATTCAACTCGTTTAAACGCCCAGCTTCTCCGAACCGTTTTCAAAAAGGAAGCCGCCCCCGTTGTTTTCGATCATCGGCGAAAAATAAAAAAAATCACGCATCCGGTAACAATCGCTTCCGGATGGCATCCCGGATGGTCAACCGATTTCGTTGCGGCGGCGATCGCGAAGGATTTTCGCATCGCCGAATACATCGAAGCGGGCAAACCTGCATACGTTTATGATAAAGACCCCTTTGCTTTCAAGGGCGCGAAGCGCTTCGAAGATATCAGCTGGAAAGAGTACCGGGGACTGATCCCTGCAAAATGGATCCCCGGATCGCATGCTCCGGTCGATCCCGTAGCCGCGAAGCTTTCCGATAACGCAGGGATCAAATCCATCGTTGTGGACGGCAGAGATATCGAGAATTTCAACAACCTGATCTGCGGAAGAAATTTCCGCGGTACCATCATCGGATAAATGAATCAATTTCCATGGGGGAGCATCGCCACAATCACGTGAGGAAATATTTGGAGTTCCTTCTCCTCATTCTTCTCTTTATCCTCTTGATGCTTTCCGTAGGATTGATACGGGAATACGGATCCGTAAGGAGACTCGGATCCATGCGTGCTCATCCTGTCGCGAATAACGTCGACACGATCCAGGGCTGGATGACGTTCGATTACGTAAACAAGGTCTTCAATTTGCCGCCGGCGTATCTCGCTTCGGCGCTCAACATATCCAATGCGCGCTATCCGCGGCTTCTGATTTTTCGATACGCCGAAACAAATCATTTGAATGCGAAAGACTTCCTCGCGGCAGTGAAAAATTCAGTTGCCGACTATCTCGCCGGCAACAAATGACATGAGTGCGATTTTATCCTTTTTGCTTTCGTACGTGCTCCTCTATAAATACCTGGCGCTTTTTTTTATTGTGTTTTCCGCTTCGATCATCGTGCCATTTCCCGTTACCGAGATTATGATCGCGGTCGGCGCTTTCGTGAACCAAGGATACTTCAATCCATGGATGTCTTTTGTCGTCGCCCAAGCGGCGAATGTTTTGGGCGATCTCATCGACTATCTTATCACGAGGAGATACGGTTATGCGCCCCTTCATAAATTGCGGCTCAGCCGATCTCGCCTTTTTAAAAAAGTTGAGGAAGAATTGAAGGCTCATGCTCGGTCGACGATTTTCGTGACGCGGTTCGCGGGCGGATTGGGACCACTCGTTAATTTTCTTTCCGGCGCCGCCGGCATCAGTTTCAAAAAATTTCTCACCTTCGATTTTTTGGGAAACTTCGTCTACTTCGTCGGTGCGCTCTCCTTGGGGTATTGGGCGGGCGGTTATTGGGAAAATCTTTCCGATTTTTTAGGTTTGGCAATCGGCACTTTGAGCGTCCTCGTTGTTTTCAGCATTCTCTGGCGGGTATACCAGGCGATCAGAAACCGTCATTCTCATGCTCACCTCGCACCACAGGATGCGAAATCCGATAGCGAAGCAGAATTTTAGTGTCTGGTAAGATGGGTTCTGTCACCATGCGGGGTTGTAGCGCGGGGCTCATGCGTTTCGAGAATCAGAAGGAGCGGGTCATGGTCGGAAAGAGGGGGAGTGATATAACGGGGGCGGTAATCCACGACTCGTAATCCCGCTTCGGAAAGGTTTTTCACGAGCATGTAATCATACCGCTTCGGAAAGCGGATCCGGTTCCACCAATTATCGACGTAGCGGTTTTCCGGCCGATACGTCGGCGGCATTTCCTCGCCGCTTTTCAATTTGAGCGGATTCGAAAATCCGGTTTTCTTGAAAAGTTCGGCGAACTCCCCGTCATCCATTAAATGATCTTCATTAAAATCGCCGGCGAGCACGGTCGGCACTTCGCTGTGATCCATTTTCATGATCATCTTCGTCATCTGCCTCAGGCGGATGATTTTATCGAAGAATATCGATTCCTGGTGCATATGCGTGTTCACGATCCTAAATTCTCCCGCGGGTGTTTTCACGAAAACTTCAAGGAATCCTTTTCGTCCGAGCATTTCGGTTATGTCGGAATTTAAAAACCGGCCATAGGGGATGAATTGGCTCCGGACGATGGGGAATTTGGAGAAAACGACCAGCCCGCCAGTCATGTCAAAGAGCTTCACGAAAAGAATCCGGCGCGTTTCCATGGCATCACCGGCTATCTGGTATTTTTCTTTCAATTGATCCCTCAAGAGGATGCGATGGCCGACATCAAAAGATTCTTGGAGACAAATGACGTCTGCGTCCGATTTCTTAATGTATTTCGCGATATTCCTGATCCTTATTTCGCGGTCCTTGACAAACCATAGGGGTAAATCCCAGATGTTGAAACTCAATATCCTTATGTGCACGGTTTTCATGTTAGTGGGTACGTCGGGTTGAGTCAATGTGTTTCCGGTGATAGTATGAACATACTTCCGGAGGGGTCGCATAGTGGCCGAGTGCGCGCGCTTGGAGAGCGCGTATACCGCAAGGTATCGAGAGTTCGAATCTCTCCCCCTCCGCCAGATTGGCAACTTTGAACCGATGGAATCGCAAGGGTTTTTGAGCCCTTGCTACCTCCTTTTGGGGGTTTCGGAGGATCGAAGTTGGCAACTTGTAAGTCCATGAGAATATCAAAGACTGGC
>DAIDAY010000018.1 GCA_027310365.1 bacterium | reverse complement strand
GGTATCGCGCTCTACGGCAATGTGGCGATCAATGACGTCAATGGCGGGCTCTCGGTGGGGAGTTGGGGAACGGCTGGCGCCGGCAATATCCAAGCAACGGGCAATATCACTGCCGGCGGCACCGTGAATGCTGGTACACTATACATGAATGGTGACATCAAATCTAACTACAATAATATATTGTTTGGTCTTCAGGGTAACACAAATGGTTCTCCGGGTATTTATTGGGATAATGGAAATTCTGATTATGGTATTTACCGCGGTGCGGGCTCGTGGTCTACTCCCTATACGCAACTCACCGCTAAATGGGTAACGGGTATCGTTCTTGATCCAGGTAGTGGTTTTTATCCAAAGAGCTACGTTAATATTCCGGAAGGGGGTTTATCTATTACGACGCAAACCGGCAACCCCAATTTCCCGGTGCCTGCCAGTCTTTACATTGCTAACTCGGGAGGCCCCGGTGGTGTCGCTGGGATTTATGTCATAAATTCCGCCGTCGGCGGGGGGATGGGTATTTATGCAAGTTCTACCGATAAGGGCATTTGGGGAGTCGGTATAGTGGGGATACAAGGAAACTCAACAGACTATGGGGGCAGTAATAGCGGTGCCGGTGTTTATGGAGTGAGCGGCAAGTATGGTGTTTATGGGGGTAATGCTACCCCCAATACCTACGGCGTCTACGGTTCGAATAGCTCTGTCGCCGGTTATGGTGTCTGGTGCAACGCTGCTAACTCCAGTGGTTGTGGAGGAAATCAATCGTGGACCAGTCCTTCTGATGAACGCTTGAAAACAAACATACAGATTATTGATACCAATGCCGCTTTAACCAAGATTGAACAGCTACAAAGCGTAATGTTCAATTGGAAAACGGATCCCAATGGTTCTAAAAAAATCGGCTTTATAGCTCAACAGGTGTTGCCGATAATCCCCGAAGTTATTGGAAAGGGTCCGGGTGGCTACTATACCATGGCTTATGAAGAATTAACTCCACTTCTCACTGGCGCTATCCAGGAGCAGCAAAAAGAGATAGATGCATTGAAGGCGGAGGTTGAATTGTTGAAGGGGAATAAATAAGTAATTGAAAGATTATAAAAAGCAGCAAAGGGAGAATCCGTGGATTCTCCCTTTGGGTTTGATTAAAATTTTATCGTTAGGCTCACCGATGTCGGTGTCGAGGAAACTTGGATATTTCTTGTGCCGTCGAGTTTCCAGAAAACCCGTGCGACGGTGAGTGCCGCGTGAGCGAGAGTTATAGCCTCGAATACGTGTCTATTGATGCCGGTGTCGTCTTGGAGGTCCTTGAAGTCGCCGTATCCGCCGGGGGTAACCCAGTCGCGGATTGAGTACATGAGCGGATTAGCTACCGTTTGAGCGAGCCACCCGAGCAACATGTAATTATAATCGTCGCCGTGCTGTAAGTTCGAGGTCGCAAGAATCGCTTCGGACGATACGATTTCCCCGAGGAATCCGCCGGCATCAGTCCAAGCGAATTTCTTCTTGGAGGTTCCTATGTAATAGGAAACAGTTTCGTAAATCGGTGGGAATTGATTTTTGTCCCAAGCGATAATCATGGGGCCGATGCCTGGCTTGGTGATGTTGTACGTGACAATATGACCACCGACGTGCGACATCTGACCAAACAGATATCCTATGCCGAACGTGAAGACCTTGTCGAACGTTGAAATTTTCTGCGCCTGGACCTGGACTGTCATAATGGCAAGAATGGTGGATATCACCGCCGTTTTCTTCATTTTCTATCCTTCCTTTCGATTTTTTTAAAGAACCTTCACTTTGTAAAAACCATTATATCACTATTTCTACCACTTGTCAAAGATCCCGTTTCATATCCCACAAATATTCATTTTATTCGACTTTTTGTTTGCCTTTCCCCTTATGCCCAAAATATATCGACGTCTGACGTCGATAGGTGGAGATGTGTGCGATAAACTCTCATTCATGAGTATTTTGACGTGGATACGGAAGCGGTCTGGAAAACTATCCAGGCCGACCTGCCGATTTTGTCTCGTTAGCGTCCCGCTTCCAGCTTGCTGACTCTTTCTTCGAGACGAGCCAGCTGATGGGCCAGGGAGAGATGTTCCATTTCTTGCTTCTCGTATAAGGTTATGAATCTGTCGAGTTTGGTAAAAAGTTCGCTGAAATTATCTTTCATGTACTTCACGTCGGCCTCTACATCGTCCAACCGTTTATTGATGCCGGCAAAGGCCGCGTCATGCTCGTCCAACCGTTTATTGATGCCGGCAAAGGCCGCGTCATGCTCGTCCAATCGTTTATTGATGCCCTGAAAATCGCTCTGAACGGATTTCGCGAATGGTTCCAAAGCCTCAATAACGGCATTTTTAACATCTTGCTTGGTGATTTCCGCCATGAAATGATTATAGCACGCCGCTTCCCCGGCGCGAAGCCTGCATTGATGCTGTCCTGGATTTTTTTGGGTACCATGAGACAGATAAACCACCACGACTTTCACGAAGTTCATACAAGACCGGCCCTATTTGATAAAGAGGTTGAGGAGCACGCGAAAGAAATCACCCGCATAAAGGAGGAATTAAAAATAAGCTGACCGGAGGATTTCTCTTTGTCGCAAAGCGAGAAAAAGGATGCTCGTCGCACCACCTTTTCTTTTCCGGGGTCGTTGTCATCGGGTTGATGCGGGGGAAGATCGTTTGTGGCGCTTCGTTGAGCTGGCACATCGTCGCTTTTCGTTGTATAGTGAAAACATGGACAATAAGAAAAGGGACATCATTGTTTACCTCAGCGTCGCTCTCATCGTTATCGTCGTAGTCGCGGCGGGGTATTTCGCGGGATGGTTCGGCAGCGCGCCTGCTACCGGAGGCAATTCGGGCGGGCAGACTTCGGCTACGCGCTCCGCAGTTCCGGCGAACATGGTTGTGCCGGGCGCCGGCGCGACCGGTACGCCGCAGGGCGTTGCGGTTCCGCAGATTTCAATCCCAGCCGCTCCCGGCGTGCAGGCGCAGCTCAGAGTTTTCAACATCAGCGCCGAGAAAGGCGTATTCACGCCCTCTACGGTGATCGCGAACGAAGGCGACACCGTGCGCATTAATTTCACGGCTGTCGACAAGACATACGACATGACGGTTCCGGATTTGAATTTGAGGCAGACGGCGCAAAAGGGGGAAACGAAAATCCTTGAATTCGGCGCGAATCCATCGGGCAAGTTCACGTATTACTGCGAATCCTGCGGCGGACTGAATTCGTCCGCAACCGGTTTCATCGTGGTGGTTCCGGGAACTTCCGCCGCCTCTTCCGCAGCGAAGTAGCGCGGCGCCACTGGCGGCATTCACCCTCCTCACTTGATGGCAAGGGATGGACGTTGAGTTGTCCCCAAATTTATCGAGAACGGGAGGCCTAACGCTTGGGGGACAAATTTTCTTGATCGGAAGCGCAATATCCCTAAAATAGAGAGTGGGATAAATAAAAAGAGCAACTCGAGGAGAGGGTTGTTCTTTTTATTATGGAAACGGACAAGGTAAAAACAAATAAATTTCCGATATTTTTCGGCGTTTTCCTCGGTTTTCTGGCTGTGGGAATAGGTATGGTTGTGTTACCACCCCGCCTTCAGCGAGACATCGCCGCCGGCGACGCGGCGGGCGTGGTTGATAACGGCCCGGCGGAATACGAGCAATATCAGAAACAGGTAAGCGTTTATGAAACCGCAATGAAAGCCGATACGGCCGGCGGGAAAACGCCCGAGGAAACGTTGCGTATGTTCATCGACGCGCTCCGGAAGGGCGACGCTGGTTTGGCGGCGCAGTATACGCTTCTCGACATCAGCGATCCGGATCTGCGCGCGAAATGGAAAGCGGATATCGAGAAAAAGAAAAGCGACGGCAGACTGAATGAGATAGCGGATATTTTATCGAGGGCCGTGTATGACGCATCGTCGTCCTATGCCGACACCGCGTGGTTTTCGGTTTTGAATGAAAACGGCATGGCCGATTACAGCGCGCTTCTCAAATTCAACACGTATTCGGGCGTTTGGAAAATAGAAGGGATGTAAAGCGATGAGGTCTTTTCTCTTCGTTCTCGCTTTTGGATTCTTGGTTTCCGCCCCGAGGGTGTTCGCTTACGATTCCGGCACGCATGCCTTTCTCGCCGACTCGGCGATCGATTTCTACAACAAGACGGCCGCGATCACGTTTCCGGCGGATCTCAAGGATTATTTCATCGACGGGGTGCTGCGGGAAGACGACATTCCGAGATTTTTTAACCATTTTTACGATCCGGTTTTCAACAGAGGTCTGACGTATAATCCGATGATCAATCCGGTTAATATCCCGGGAAATTGGGAGACGTCGAAGGCATGGGCTGAGGACGGGAAGAGCCAGAATGCGATCGTGTACAAAGTTGCGCCGGCGATTGCGTCAATTCTTTCCGCCGCGGAAAAAGGACGGATCAGCGAGATTGCAGCCGATTCGGATTTTACCTGGCAGCGGGCGATCGATTGGTATAGGGCCGGGAAAAAGGAAGAGGCGATGTTCGCGCTGGGCCATGTGATTCATTTGATGGAAGATGCGAGCGTTCCCGATCATACGCGGAACGATCCGCATCCTGGCGGGAGCCCTTATGAAACCTGGGCCTCAAAATTCACGCCGCAGGCTCCGGATGCCGGCGTGACGCAGGAACTGAAAAACAAGCCAATGATTTCGCTCGCCAGCCTCGGTGCGTATTTTGACGGCATTGCGACATATTCGAACAACAACTTTTACAGCCGGAATACGATCGGACTGCAGAGCGGCTATACCATGCCTGTCGCTGACATGTCCGATGTGGATGTTAGGGGCGGCAAGTATTACGTGATGGGGCGCGATGGCGAGGGAAACGAGTATCCTCTTCTGAAGAAGAGCTCGGTCTTAAGTCTGCTGTTTGATGTAAAAAATATTACGATCACCATAGACGACGATGCCGTCCTCGGTTCTTACTGGCCGCTTTTGTCCGCGAAAGCCGTGCAGTACGCGGCGGGAGTCTTGGATTTATTTTTCAAGACTGCCTTGGCGGCCGGGGATCACGTCGGCGATCAGTCCGATAAGACTCATCAGCGTGATGTGGCCGATCGAGCAAAACCGATCGTTTTCACCGATCGGTCGGTGGTTAAAGTCGGCGAAAAGATCATTGAGAGCGGTGAAGATTTTACGCCCTTCGGCCGGGTTGTACTTATCTTTGATTTGCCGAACGGCAAATCGGTGAATGTAAGCCTTTTGGCTGACAGTGAAGGGGCTTTCAATAACGTTTATCAAGTCCCTGCCGATGCGGTTCTCGGGAACTACACCTACTCCGCAAAGGATTTATCGACCAGCGCGGCAAGCGGCAAGGTTGTTTACGCCGTCGTTGCCGAAATCCGGAAGGCTGCTCCTGCGGCGAGCGCCACAACAACCGCTCCCAGTACCGCCGGCGCGCAGAAAGCAACGACGACCTCATCGACATCCTCGCAAGCGGCCGTTGCCGCCAAGCAGTGCGTTTTTAACGCGAGCGACACCCCTCCTCATACGCCCGTTGTCCTGAATGAAATCGCGTGGATGGGCGGCAGCGAAACGTATAATCTTAATGCTTCCGACGAATGGTTTGAATTGAGGAATGTTTCCGGCGCAAGCGTCAATTTGTCGGGATGGCAGGCCGTCAATAAGAGGGGGACGATCAAAATGCTCTTTCCCGCGAATACGATTCTTTCTCCGTGGGGATTTTATCTGCTCGAGCGGACTGACGACGATGCTGTCCCGAATATTCCCGCCGATCGCATCTATACCGGCAGTTTGGCGAATTCCGACGAGGGGCTTGAAATTTTTGACGCCAACTGCAGAAGCGTCGATATCGCCGCTGCGGATCCCGATTGGCCGGCGGGGGATACCGCATCGAGGCGCACCATGGAGCGCCGGGATGACCTCTCGTGGTACACGTCAGGCAGCTTCAACGGAAAAATATATGGGACGCCCCGTGCGCCGAACGGCCCGACGTACGTTCCGCCGTCCCAGAACCAGAACATCAGTTACCATTCCGGCGGAAACAACTCCGCCAATGACGCTCAGGACGCACCGAACCAGACATCCTCTCCGCCGGCCATCGTCATAACGGAGATTATGTACAATCCGCCGGGGGCGGACGACGGCCGCGAATGGGTGGAAGTGGTGAATGAGGGCGCCAGTTCGGTTGCATTGGGTCCACTGAAGTTCCGCGAGGGCGGTTCCAACCATAACCTTGCGCTGCCGCTCGGAAGCGAATCGCTCCCGCCCGGCGGCTACGCGGTTATCGCAAACGGCACCTCGACATTTTTCGGCGATTTCCCGGCTTTCAGCGGGAGTTTGTTCCACGCTTCGTTTTCATTGAATAACGGTGGCGGAGAAATTTCCCTGAAGTACGGCGACGATATATTTGCCACGGTTGCCTATGCTTCGAGCAGCGGCGCGTATGGGGACGGCAACTCGCTCCAACTCGTCGGCGGCGCGTGGACATGGTCGCGGCCGACGCCGGGAGCGCCCAATGTTCTCGATCAATCGCTCGTCGATTCGGAAGAATCGGATTCCCCTCCGATCGCGGGCGTGGGAGCTGATCATGTCGTTATCGGCGAACTGCAGGCCGGGGGTGCCGACGCGGGAGATGAGTTTATAGAGCTTTACAATCCGGGCGGGAGCGATGTGGAGCTGGGCGGCTGGTCGCTGCAGTATGTCGGGGGAGGATCGTCGGAGATTTCATCTTCGACGGTTTTCAAAATCGACTTCAGTCCGGGCGACAGCATAAAACAGAAAAGATTTTTTCTCGCTGCCCGCGGGAAGGACGGAACGGGGAACGACGGATACGCCGGCACGAGAACGCCGGATCTGCGCTACCGATCGTTCGCTTTGTCCGGCGGCGCGCACGGCGGCGCGATCATGCTGGTTGCTACGACGACGGGAGTTTCGTCGCTTTCGGACGCGACTATCGTGGACAAAGCGATTTACGGCGAAAGCGATCTCTTTGCCGGTTTTGTTTCCGCACCGGTTCCCGGAGACGGCGAGAGTCTGGAGCGCAGGGCGTTTCGGGGCGGGAATTGTTTTTCTGCGTTGCCCGGGAGTTCCGGCGAGTTCCTGGGCAATGGTTGCGATGCCGGATCAAGCGCTTCGGAGTTTGAAATTCGGAACACGCCGTTTCCGCAGAATTTCCAAAGTTTGCCGGAACCGAGGATGGCGCCGAGCGCCCCCGCGCCGTTTCCGGGCGAAAGCGTCATTGCGCGTTATCACTATGACGACATGAACATTCGTTTTAAATGGAATGCGTCGCGCGATTCGACCGATTCGCCGTCGGGCATGACGTATAAAATTTCCGATATCATTGCAACGACTTCGCTGGAATTTGTTTATCCGCTCCCGGAGATCGGCAAACAGTACGAATTCACGATAACCGCTTTCGACCGGGATGGCATGCCGTCGGATGGCGTTGATGTGAATGTTGAAACTCCCGTTGCGGCGACAGAGCCGGTTGTTTTCTCTCAAACGGCACTTCCATCAGCCTCGGTCGGCAGCCATTACTCGGACAACTGGTATCAATTAGGGAGAGGGTTTTCCGGCACTCTTCATTCGCTGACCCTGAGAGGAGCGATCGACAACAGCCAGTTCGGCGGTTCGCATATCTTCCTTAAAGAATTCGAAGATGAAGATTATTCGCATGAATTGAATTCCTTCACGCTGTCGGATAGCGCGCCTTTCACAAGTGACGTCAAGAACGTAAAAATGCAAAACCTCGATATAGCATTCCACCCCTTCTCCTATTACCGTCTCGATACTTACCAAGATTACCAAAATAGGAGCGTGATTCTTTTGGGGACGGCTGACCGGGGGAACGCCATGCATGACTCCTTTATCATGGATGTCGGCAGAGTTGAGAGCCGCTACGAGTTTTCCCCGTTCATGGTTATGGAGGGAATCCAGGGGCCGGCAGTCGACGTGTCGGTCCCTCAAAAACCGACCGTGCCCAGAATCGGCGAACCGAACTTCGATAAGTTTGCGCTTTCGCTCGGCGTATCTTGGTCGACGTCGACTGACCTCGATTCTCTCGATTCCCGCATCACCTATGAGTACAACGTGACCACTCTTGCCGACTTCAGTGAAAGTGGGTGGCAAAATGTCGGGGCAAACACATCGGTGGACATACCGCTGGAATTTCCGAATAAGTATAAGATAGGCGTAAGAGCTTCGGATGATACGGGGGAGAAATCGGATGTCTCTTCGATCGATTGGGAATTCCCGGGAGGGTTTTCTCCGTATCTTCTCACCTCATCGTCAAACTCCGTTTTCCAGGACTGGTTTGCTCCGGCGAGCGCCGTCATTACCGCCGTGGAGTTCAGGACAACCGGATTTTGGACCGACAGCCGCAATCCCTTCAGCAACCGTTGCCGTGTTGATCTGTATGATATTACCGATGGAGCGGAGCGGATGCTTGCCGGAAGCCTGAGTTCTCTGGAGGGACCGAGTTGCGGCGGCAATCCGATTTTTGATTTCAATGTTGCAAGCAGCGCCGTTTTGAGCGGGCATACGTATCGGTTTAGGTTTTACTTCGATATTTGTGCTTGGGCTGGAGCCTGCGGCGTGAAATTTTACGGCACGAACGAAAATACGGCCGGAGGGCTCTTCAGTATTTCGCAGATTAAAAATGCGGCGATGAGGATCAACAATGGCGGTGTCGCGCTTTTTTCGAACTTTTGAGTCCGAAGGCGGATTTCCCACATGGTGCAGGATACTTGAATTAGTGCGAACCCACCGCGCCTTCGGCGCGGCAGAACCCCCGCCAAAAATGCAGGCGGCGGAGCCGCACCGCTGACAATTTCAAGTTTTTCTTTGACGGCAAATTCTTAAAATGCAAAATTCATTATCAAAAATCAATTTTATTAACAGGACTACCCTCATGGTCAATTTTAATGTTGTCCAACTTCGGTATTTCTATTTTACCCCCGCGCTCATATTTTCGTATAGAGGATTGATAATCGCTATCAATGGATTCTTCCTTAAATTCGTTGAGAAAATCTTGCGTTGCGTACTCTCGAACAAAATAGCCGAGTGTTGGCGTTTCAGAAATTTCTTCGCCAGGTTTCTCAAAAAATATTTTTTCCATGATCGGCTGGATAACTTTTTTAACACCTTGATTTCTATTAGCCATTTTAAGTCGCAATGATGCACCAGATGAAGACATATAGTAAACAGAGTCGTTTGGCGTTTCTATTAAATTTTCACCAGTCCCTTGGCTTTCTGATGAAAATTTATGAGACCAAACATCAAGCCGATCAAGAGTTGCTATCAAATCCGATAATACTTTTTGCTCAACTTCGTTTTTTGCTCTTACAAATGCTTCCGGATTATTTTCGCCGGCTTTACCAAAGGTTGTTTCTAAAAGTTTAATTTCATTTTCAAATCGTTCTATGGCAAAATTTGTGAATAAATTTACATCCCGTAGTTGCTCTAATTCCGCAACAGGAAAAACTTCAGTTTTGTATGGCAAATCTTTTAGGCTTTCTAAATATTTTTTCTTTTTCTCGGCCAGTTCATTAATAATATTTTCTGCACCGGAAAAGAAATTGTTTATTCTTTCTGCCATAACTTCCTATGATTAAAAAATTTTCTTCCCCCAAAATTAAAACATGGTTCGCGCCGATGTTTTTCTCCGGACTCTTTTGCGGTTTTGAGCGGTGCGGCTCCGCCGCCCTTCGGATTTTTCGCGGGGGGTTCTCGCCGCCTGCGACGGCGAAATGGGTTCGCACTAATTCAAGAATAGAGCACCATTTAGGAAATTGCAAGTTGAAGATACCCGCCTCGCTTCGCTCGGCGGTCAAAACGTATTGGATTTTGGGCTCAAAACTGAATTGGCGGTTTTGCATTCGGGGAAAAGAAAATTTTTTAATCCTTAATCCTAAAACAATATGAGATACATACTATACGCTCGAAAGAGCACAGAAGAAGATGATAGGCAGGTTTTAAGTATTGAAGCGCAGCTCGTAGAGCTGCAAGAGTATGCCGCCAAAGAAAAACTTGAAATTGTCGCCTCTTTCCAAGAGGCGAAAACCGCAAAAGAGCCCGGGCGAACGAAGTTCGCTGAAATGCTGTCATTTCTTGAATGTGGGAAAGCAGACGGGATACTGGCGTGGCACCCTGACCGCCTTGCTAGAAACTCCATTGACGGCGGGCAGATAATCCACCTGATTGATCGCGGCTTGATTCGTTCCCTCAAATTTCCGACCTTTTGGTTTGAACCGACACCGCAAGGTTTGTTCATGCTCAATATCGCTTTCGGCCAGAGTAAATATTTTGTAGACAATTTGCGAGAGAATGTGAAGTGAGGGCTACGGCAAAAGATACGAAACGGCACTTGGCCTGGCTGGGCTCCGGTGGGGTATCTCAATAATCCGAAAACTCGTGGTATTGATGTTGATAGCGATAAAGCTCCGAAAGTGAGGAAACTTTTTGAAATGTACGCCACCGGAAAATATCCGCTTCATTCTCTCGCAAATTGGTGTGAAGATAATAAACTCAAAGGGAACAAGAACAACAAGATTTCAATCAGCAATCTCCAGAAAAATCTACAAAATATTTTCTATCTTGGCCTAATGAAATGGAAAGGTGAGGTATTTGAGGGAAAACACGAGCCGATAATTTCAAAGAAACTTTTTGATAAAGTGCAGGAAGTTATGGCAAAGCGCGGCAGAGTGCGACCCGATAAAGAACATCACTTCGCGTTCGCGGGACTCATGAAATGCGCCTCGTGCGGTTGCTCCATTACCGCTCAATACGCGAAAGGCAACGGTGGAATTTACACTTACTATCGTTGCACGAAAAAACGAGGCGCATGCCCCGAACGCTATGTGAGTGAAGCCGCGCTTACCGAACAAATCAAAAGTTTTCTGCAAAAAGTTTCTTTGTCGAACCAAGACACGAAAAAGGTTTTGGCGGCGTTGGAGCAAGATGAGGTGCAAGCGAAAGAAAATGCTAAAAGCGATGTAGTGGTTTTGAAAACACAACTTACCGTAATAGATACAAAACTTGAAAAACTACTGGACGCTTTTCTTTCTGACACACTATCTACCACAGAATACGCCGCCAAAAAGAACCATCTCGTGTCCGAAAAAGTTCGGATTGAGGAAAAAATCACCGACTTTGAGACAAAAGGGTTGTCTTGGCTCGAACCGGCTCGTGAGTTTGTTTTGTCTTTGAATCAAGCCGCGAATCTGCTTTCCCAAAAGAATTTGTCTGAAATGACAGCATTTCTGAAAAACATCGGCGCGAACCATATTTTGCAAAACCGCCAATTCAGTTTTGAGCCCAAAATCCAATACGTTTTGACCGCCGAGCGAAGTGAGGCGGGTATCTTCAACTTGCAATTTCCTAAATGGTGCCCCCGGAAGGAATTGAACCCTCATACCCGGTTCCGAAGACCGATGCTCGATCCGTTGAGCTACGGGGGCGGCCGGATTCACTATAGACCATTTGTTTTTTATTTCAAAGTTTCCTTTTCAGCCGGCCTATTCTAAAATTAACCTCAATGATAGCGAGGATTCCCAAGGAGGTTAAAGAAGTTTGAAGATTATAAGTTTATTCTTCTTTAGAAAATAAAATGGAAAACGAAACTAAGCAATGTCAAAATTGTAAAAAAGACTTTGTAATCGAGTTAGATGATTTTGCATTCTATAAAAAAATGAAAGTGCCACCACCAACATGGTGTCCAGACTGTCGATTTAAGCGTCGACTTATATGGCGGAACGGAAGAATCCTGTTTCGAAGAACGGATGCTGCATCTGGTAAGGAAATATTCTCAGGTTTTCCTGAAGGCGCGAATGGTAAAGTATTTGAACTTGAATATTGGAAATCTGACGCTTGGGATCCATTGGTCTACGGCCGAGATTATGATTTTAATAAATCATTTTTTTCACAATACAAAGATTTGCTTTATGCTGTTCCGTGGCCATCCAAAAGCGTGCAATCAATGATTAATTCGGAATATTGCGACCAGGCTGGCTATTTTAAAAACTCCTATTTGTGTTTCAACGGGGAAGTGTATATGTGATTAATGGTAATCCTGAATCAAAAAAGGCCGAGTTAATTAAATTGGGAAAGAAAATAGCGAAAAGTTAAATAAACAAAATATGGATTTTCAATCAGTTGATAAAGCAAAAGAATTTTTTGGAGAAAACGAAGCAAAAAAGTTTCTTCTTCTTCCGTCAAGAAATCCAAGAAAAAACTTTTATACTACAAGATTTATTTAATGGAGATGATCTTAAAATGATTAAAAAGGAACTCAACCTTCCAGCCAACACTGCTTTTGAGAAGGCAATTCTTCTATTATATTTCAGTGATAGACGAAATGAGATAATCAACAAAATTTCAGAAGATACCAAAAAGGCAATGAATCACGT
>DAIDAY010000017.1 GCA_027310365.1 bacterium | reverse complement strand
CAAAAGTACCGACACAGAAGATCGGCAAGTGAGAAGCATTTCCGATCAACTGGCCGAACTAAAAGAACTAGCGATAAAAGAGCAAATTGATGTCGTTGATATTTTCGTGGAGAAACAAACCGCTAAAACTCCGGGTCGGCCAGTATTTAATGAAATGCTTCTCCGTATCGAGCAAGGTGAAGCAAATGGAATTTTGGCATGGCACCCCGATAGATTGGCGAGAAATTCCGTTGATGGCGGCAAAGTTATCTACTTGCTCGATACGGGAAAGATTGCCGAGCTGAAATTTCCAACTTTCTGGTGTGATCCGACACCGCAAGGTAAATTCATGTTGAGCATCGCTTTTTCGCAATCCAAGTATTATGTGGACAATTTAAGCGAGAATATTAAGCGCGGACATAGAAACAAAGTGAAAGACGGTATATGGCCTCAAATGTCTCCACTCGGATATGTAAATGTGAAAGGACAAGGCATTGTTCCCGATAAAGAGATTGCTGCACTTATCAAAAAGACATTTGAGGCATATTCGTCTGAGTCTTTCACTTTGAGACAACTCCGCGACAAATTTAACGCACTTGGATTGAAGCGAAAAAGCGGAAAGGAACTTGCGGTGTCGAACTATCAGCAAATCCTCAAAAATCCTATTTATACAGGGCTGATGAAATATAACGGCGAGATTTTTGAGGGAAAGCACGAACCGATTGTCACAAAGAAACTTTTTGATTCCGTTCAAGAAGTGATGATGAGGAAATCTAAACCGAAAGGAAAAGGTTTAAAAGATTATCTATTCAGAGGATTTTTCCGTTGCGGGGAATGTGGTTGTTTCATCACTACCGAGACACAAAAAGGTCATAACTATTTAAGGTGTACGAAACGGAAAAATCCCTGCGGACAACGCTACACCAGAGAGGACATCATCACTTCTCAAATCAAAACGGAATTACAAAAAGTTTCTTTGCCACTCGATTGGGCGAATTGGATGATTGCCGAAAACGAGAAAGATCGGCAATCGGAAGCTCAATCGAGCGAGATTTTTTCTCGAAAAATAAAAGATGAAATTTCTCTTTTGGATTCCAAGATCGAGAAGCTGATGAACGCTTACCTAGAGAACGCACTTTCGCTAGACGAATATCGAGATTCCAAAAACAAATTGATGAGCCAAAAACAGCTTCTCAAAGAGAAATTATCATCTTTTGAGAAAAAATCTCATAATCGGTTCGAACTTGCTGATAGATTCATAAAATCCAGTATAAACAATATGGAATTGGCAAACGAGGGTATGAATGAAGAAATTCTTCATTCATACAAAAAAGTCGGTTCGAACTTTTTAATTAAAGATCGAACCGTACTTTTTGAGCCACGCGGAGCGTGGAAAACCCTTTTGGATTCGGGAATTTTTGGCGGGAATGCGTTTGTGTCGCGCCTGCGGTGCGACCCCATTTCGGCTTCCAATTCCGATTTTCAATTTTGGCGGAGAGGGTGGGATTCGAACCCACGAGAGACTTTCATCTCTAACTCCTTAGCACGGAGCCACTTTCGACCGCTCAGTCACCTCTCCCCAAACCATGAACTGCTTGTACTTATAGCATTTTCCTGTTACTTTTACAAACGTATGAAGCGCCCCCCCATCATTGTCGTTATGGGCCATGTAGATCATGGCAAAACCACGCTTCTTGACTACATTCGGAAGACGAACGTTGCGGCGCGGGAGGCCGGCGGAATTACGCAATCGATCGGCGCCTACGAAATCTGGCATGCGCCGGCGCAGAGCAGCGCGGAACATGCGCGGATCGATGCAGAGAAAGTTCAGCGTAGTTCCGCGTCCCGTCAGCGGGATTCCGCGCACTCCGAAGGGGTGAAGATGACATTCATCGATACGCCGGGGCACGAAGCGTTTTCCAACATGAGACAGTACGGCGCCAAGGTTGCCGATATCGCCATCTTGATCGTCGCGGCAGACGACGGCGTCCAGCCGCAGACGAAAGAAGCGATCCGAATCGTGAACGACGCGAAAATTCCTTTTATTGTTGCCATCAATAAAGTTGATAAATCGAACGCTGACATCGAAAAGACGAAAACCGAATTGCTGCAGGCCGGCGTCCTTCTCGAGAGGTACGGCGGCAATGTTTCGTGGCAGGAAATATCGGCGAAGACCGGCGAGGGAGTTCCGGAACTCTTGGATCTTCTCGCCCTGACCGCCGAAGTCGAGGATCTTCAGTGCAATCCGAGCGAGGAGGCGTACGGTGTCGTCTTGCGGAGCACCAAAGACGCGCGGAAGGGCATCGTCGCGAGCGGCGTGCTGAAGAATGGCACTCTGAAGATCGGCCAGAATATCGCAACGGGGAGTGCAAGCGGTAAAATACGGCAAGTAAATGATTTCCTTGGGGGTAACGTTGGCAGCGCAGTGCCGAGTTCTCCCGTGGTCATAGCCGGATTCGAAGAAATGCCCAAAGCGGGAGAAGAATTTTGGGCGTCTGACAATCTCGATGTAAAAGCGAAGATGAAAAAATCTGGAGAACCGCAAAAATCAATCGGAGAAAAAGAAGGGGAGCATTTGAATATTGTCCTCAAATCGGATGAAACGGCGTCGCTGGAAGCTTTAAGAGCCGTCATCCGGAATACCGACTTCAAAATGCCGGTGAACATCATTCAGGAAGGCGTCGGAAACATTACGGAGAACGATATCAAGAACGCATCGGCTTTCAATGCGCTTGTCCTCGGCTTCAGGACAAAAACCGATAAATCGGCAGACAACCTGGCGAAAACGCAAAAGGTGAACGTCATTGAATCACCGATCGTCTACGAACTCGAAAAGAGCATCAAGGAGTACATACAAAAATCGATACCCAAAGAAATGCGGAGAATCGAAATACTGAGAACATTCGGCGCGCCGAAGGGGAAAGAGCAAATCGTGGGAGGGCGGGTACTTTTAGGCCCCGTGAAAAACCAGGAAACATTCGAGATTTGGAGCGACAAGAGAAAAATCGGCGACGGCAAAATCCTGAATCTTCAGTCAGGGAGGAAAGATATTTTGGAGGTCGGCAGCGAAGCGGAAGTGGGACTTCTTGTGGAATCGAAAGATCCCATCAAGGAAAAAAATATCCTCATCTTCGGGAATTAACTATGCGGCCGTTCAGAAATCTGAAAGCGGGAAGCGTTATTCAGGAAGAGTTGAATAAAATTTTCCAGAGGGATTTCGATTTCGGCGACGCCTTCGTAACCATTACATCCATCGCCGTAGCCGACGATATGTCGTCGGCGCAGGTGAAGGTTTCCGTCCTGCCCTTTGAAAAAGAGATAGAAATATATAAAATGATTGAAGGGCGGAGGCGCGAGATTCAAGGCAAGTTGCTCCGGAAAATGAACATCAAGCCGATGCCGAAGCTCGCATTCGGCATCGATCAGGGATCGCAAGATAAGTAGAGAGTATACTATAGTTGTAGGTGGGCGGCATGGCGAAGTGGTCAACGCGGCGGTCTGCAAAACCGCTATTCGCCGGTTCAACCCCGGCTGCCGCCTCAAAAAAGTAAACGTGCATTTTTGTTTCTCGGCCTCATACCAGCAGGTTCGATTCCTATGGAAACGTGGCGGACTGAGGCGGAAAAGTAAGATTATTGTATTCCCTGAGGTACCAAAGAAATATCTTCAAGATTTCATAAGAGGATATTTTGATGGCGATGGAAGTGTCTTCTTTGTCGAAGAGGTAAGGACCAACGACAAACGCCCCGCATGGGATATGGGACGAGAGATTCCGATCAATGGCTTCGCTGTATGCACTATGCAAACTTTCCTATGGGATTGAAACGTAAGGCAATATTTGTTGATAGGATTTCAAGGTATCAAAAACACCGTTGACGTAAGCAGTAATGTCTATTGAATATTAAGCGCCAACCCCATAAACTATTTACTGATGCCCAGGTGCTGTAACCGGTAGCCAGAGCAGACTTAAAATCTGTTGAGGATTTTCCTCGTGTGGGTTCGAATCCCACTCTGGGCACCATCACAAATCCGAACCCACTTTGAACGGAACTGATGCCGCGCCTGCGGCGCGGTTCGCGGCAACAGTATGTGCGTGAGCTCATCTGGCAACATCTACGAATGCGGCTACAGCACAACGCAGCTCGGAAGTCTCGCTCAGATCGAGTCGTTCCACGCTCCCAACACCAACTATCATCGCTTTGTGAGGGACCGCCTTACTGGCGTGATGGAGATGTGCAAGGGATGCATGATCGAAGGCCAGTGCGGAGGTGGTTACAACATCACGCAGGAATTCGCTCGAGCGACGAAAACTGCCAAGATCGAACGAATGTGCGATTTCTACCACCGTATGACCCAAGAGATCCTGCGAGAACAACTGCAAGAAGCTGCGGCTCAAGAGCTGGAACTTCTCCAAACTGCAACAGAAAGGAGGTAAAAAAGATGGACGAGCCAGTTTTTGTTGTTACACATTAGCAAGGTTTTGAGGCCGATCCCGTGATTGATGAGTTGCGGAAACGTAATGTTCGGGTGTTTCGATTCAACACCGACGCCGGGAGCGTTCCGTCTTTCACCTCTTTTACTTGCGAGAGAAAAGAGGTTGAATTTTCGTGCGACGGAAAAAACATCACAAGTAGCGATATCGCTATTAGTTGGCACCAGCAGACCGCGCCGTATCTCGGTCAAGCTGGAAGCGAACGCAAGCGAGACATCCACGTTGTGGTGGTTGGCGACTCCGTGTTTGCAGCATCGTGCATTCCGGGATCGCACCAATGCGAAGATGTCCGCAAGGAGACAGATGCAGGAGAATCGTATAGAGTGTGCAGCTTTGACACCAATGCGCTGCAGAAACTCCGTGCACTCATGCAAGCGCTCAACCTTGATTACTGCGCCGCTGACTTCATGGAGGACAAAGACGGAAATTTGTTCTTCCTTGAGGTAAATACGTGCGGCGCTTAGTGGTGGGTTGACCGTCTCTACGACAGTACAATCTGCCGCGCTCTGGCGGATACACTAGAACTCCGGGCGGTCGGTACAGTATAATGCCGACCGCCTTTTCTTTTCGTTCCGCGTATAGATAAAATATAATTATGACAAAGAAAATCCCCAACAATTTAATATCCCAATCGAAATTAAGTATGTTGTTCAAAATCGCGAATGTACAGTATGCTTTTGCTGCGCACGATGCGCAGCATAGGGCTATTATTGTTTCAAATCGATCAGGAAATTACCAACTTCACGCGATTGATTTTGAGAGCGGCTACGAAAGACAAATGACCCATAAAAAGGGTGGGGCGCTTTTTGGTTCGATTTCGCCAGATGGGCAATATATTTATATCCTCAATGAACATAATGGCACTGAGTACGGACACTTTACACGCATTCCATTTGAGGGCGGGAAAGCGGTTGATCTTACGCCCAATCTCAAACCATATTTTTCTTACTCACTGTCTTCGGCTCATGAAAATGGCGCGCTTTGTTTTTCCGCGTCTATTGATAATACAAATGCTGTTTTCGTAGTTAAAAATAAGAGCCGCTCTCATCGTCATCCGCAGCGGAATATGCGGAGCTTCACTCCGTCGCCTCAAAATTCAGTACCTACTGATTTTTGAGGCGGATTCCATATTAGTTCCGGAATGTTTGATATCGGGTCGTTTGCGAACAACGCTCTCCTGCTATCCGAAAAATATATTCTTCGAAGAATTCATTGTCAGGGCCGATTTGCTCACCCGACGGTCAATTTATTTGTTTCGCTGAATCGGGTGAGCAAAAGGGTAAAAATATTCTTCTTCCGCCAACCGATAATGATGGTCAGATACTTAGGTCGCGTCCTTTTGAGACAATAATTCCTCTTATTAAACTTTGCGCGCCACATTATGACACTTGGGAAAAATTGCCGGAGTGGTCAGGAAGTTTTATATCGCGGCATCAGATAAAAAAAGTTTGGGTTCGTTCCTCGGATGGGAGGCGAATACAAGCATGGCTTCAGGGCGGATTTGGATATTGCGCCGTCAATTATCGCGGCTCAATCGGATTCGGAAAAACTTTTGAGCGAAAAATATATGGTAATCCCGGCCATTGGGAGGTGGAAGATGTCGCGGCCGTACGCAACTGGCTTGTCGGGAACAATTACGCGGATGCGGATAATGTCATTCTTTATGGGTGGTCGTGGGGAGGATATGTTACTCTTCTCGCTCTTGGGAAATATCCAGGCTTATGGCGCTCTGGCATTGCCGGAGCTGTGCGTTATGCAGTACGAAGATGAACCGGCCTACTTCAAAGCGCAAGATCGAGAAAGATTCAAGGGCACGCCTGAAACCGCCTTAGCACGCTATATTCGCAGCTCACCGATCTCATACCTTGTCGTATATAATCCCAATTCTTTTGTTGCGTGGCAAAAGCGATGTGCGTTGCTCGCCCCGGCAGAATGAATCTCCCCACCCGTGAGGGTGGAGAGATTCATAAAAGGAAAAGAAAGTTTTTCTGCGAGGCAGGCCGCCGCAACGCGGCGGCTGGCGGCGGGTTCGTCAGCTTCAGCAATCTTTGCTAAAATAGATTCGAGCGTGGTTGTATCATTCCACACGAAATCATGCAAAAGAAAATTATTTTTTATTTATTAGGCATCCTGCTTTTTCTCGTTGCCTTACTCGTCGTTTTATCGTATATTACGACGAGCGGCCCATCGGCGCCGAAGAGCGCTGCGACAGAGAACCCGACGGGATTTGTAGGCCCGCCGTCCGACTCAGTGCCGTATGTAGTGGGACCCACCGCTCCTCCGCCGGGAAAATAAACGAGGAAGGGAAAGAGAACGGCAATGCGCCGTTTTTTCTGTTTTTTCGAACCGTTGTCGTGGTGCAATAATCAATGTGAACACGAGTTCTATTAAACCGAGAGAACAAATGTTCACACTGCGTAAAAAGCAAAAAAGCTACAGCGAGATAGCCAAAGAATTAAAGATTTCCAAAAGCACTGTTTCTCGCTGGATCGCAAAAGACCCGGATTCGATACGAATCAGGGAGTATCTTATCCATAAGAATATTGAGAACGGCCGTGTACGTATACGTCGTCTCATAAAATCAATGAATGAAAAATGGGCAAACTGGAGGCTGAAAATGAGAGGCGAAGCTGATCGAGAATTTAAACATTTCATCGATAATCAGTTGTTTACGGCGGGCATAATGTTGTATTGGGGAGAAGGCGATAACAATCCTCAAAATCCATTGCGACTTTCCAATACGGATCCACGCATGATTGGTTTGTATATTCGTTTCTTAAGGCAAATGCTTAAAGTTCCTGAAAACAAAATCAAGATAGGATTCGTCCTTTACCCGGATTTTTCCGAGAAAACTTGCCGTAGTTTTTGGTCCAAAATAACCCATGGAGGAGCATCAAACTTTTTGAAGGTTCAATATATTAAAGGTTGACACCCAACCAAGCGATTAAGTTATGGGATTTGTATGGTCATTGTCGGGAGCCGCGGTTATAAGTCGAAAGTACTGCGTTGGATTGAACTTTTTTCAGAAATGTTTAAAATAGGTCAAGTACGATTGCGGGTATAAGTTAGTGGCAGACTATCTCGTTGCCAACGAGAATGCGCGGTTTCGATTACCGCTACCCGCACCATTATGGAAGACGCCGCACGACTCATCATCATTATTCTCTTCATTGGTCTTGTCGTCGTTGCTGTGGTCTTTTTCGGCATTTTCTTCCTGGCGCCTTTCGGGAACGTCGGCGGGGTTCTTGGCCGTAAAGCGACGAGCACCGAGATCGTGAATCTGCCGCCTCTGAATCAAGGAAGCAACGGAAGCGGATTGAATACGGGGCAACCAAGCGAGAGCTCTTCTGCCGGGAATGAAGGCCAACAAAACCAGCTCGCCCCCGTCGTGCAGCCGACTAACGGTGCAACCATCCCGGCAGTCAGCGGCATTCCGGGGCCGAGTTTGTCTCCGAACGATTATAAATTTATCGCTCAATCGAATCCCATCGCCGTGAACGACATACCGTCCGGCACCGTTAAACTCATGGTGACACCGGGAGGATTCTCGCCGACGACCATTACCGCTCCGGCGGGAAGCGTCGTTGTTCTTGCGCTCATTTCTGGAGATGATGAAACGCACGTTTTCAAGTTCGACAACCCCGACCTTTCTTCGATCAGCGTGGGCGTCGGCCCTTACGGCATACGGACGCTGACATTCGTCATCAAAAGAAGCGGTGTTTACGGATTCCACGATGACGTTCCCGGCCGCGCCCAAGCCGGCGTCGTTGGCCGGCTCATCGTCAACTGAACGATATTATTTTTTCTCTTTGAGTTTGAAGAAGCGGTGTTTGCCAACTTTTAAAACATCGCCGTCTTTTCTTTTTTCGTTGGGATCTTTGACCAATTTCCCGTCAGCCTTCACGGCTCCCTGATCAATGAGCCTCCGCGCCTCGCTGTTGCTCTTTGACGCTCCGATGGCAACGAGGATGGTGGTCGTACCGCCGTTTGCGAGGGTATCGGAGGAAATTATTTTTACCTCAATCTCCTCCGGCGTTTCTTTTTTTGAGAATGTTTTGATGAAGTATTCTTTTGCTTTCTCCGCTTTCGCTTCGGTGTAGTGGGTTTTGACAATCTCTCGGGCAAGTGCAAGCTTCGCGTCGCGCGGATTTTCAACGGTGGGCATCTCGGCATTCGTGAGAAGGGTGAAGTATTTTTTGATCAGGGTGTCCGGTATGGACATTATCTTGCCGAACATATCATCGGGTGCATCGTTGATGCCGATATAATTGCCGAAGCTCTTGCTCATCTTCCGCACGCCATCCGTCCCCTCGATGAGGGGGACGGTCATGATATCCTGCGGCGCCATACTGAACCTCTCCATGAGTGTTCGCCCCGTCAGGAGGTTAAACTTTTGGTCAGTGCCGCCGATTTCTACGTCCGCTTTCACCATCACGGAGTCATAGCCCTGCAAAACGGGATAAAGTATTTCGTGCACCCGGAGCGATTTGCCGCTCTCCAAACGTTTCTTGAAATCCTCTCGTTCCAATATCTGCTGAACACTTACCAGTGAAAGAAGTTTTGCGAACGACCCGCCATTCAATTTTTTCAGCCATTTGCTGTTATAGGTGATCTCCGCCTTTTTCAGATCAACCACCTGCCCCGCCTGTTCGAGATAGTGTTTCATATTCGCTTTCACTTCCTTTTCCGTGAGCGGTTTCCGCTCGGCTGATTGACCGGAGGGATCGCCGATCTGTGCGGTGAAATCGCCGATGATGAGCACTGCTTTGTGCCCCAGTTCCTGGAACTCGCGGAGCTTCAAGAGGGGAACGGTGTGCCCCAAGTGGATATCCGGTTTCGTCGGATCGATCCCGAATTTCACGCGGAGCTTCTTGCCGGAATTGAGTTTCTTAATCAAGCTCTCCTTTTCGATAATCTCTTCAACTCCTCGATTCAGAATTCTTTGAATGAGTTGACCCTTATCTTGTTTCATTATTCAGATTTTAGCAGAAAACTGCCTCCCGTGCACAGGAGGCTGTTTAAAATATTCAGGGTCGGATGGTATAAAACCATTCGACCCTTGAGAAGCGAGCTATTCGCCATCGAAAGCATCTTCGCCGCCACAGCTGCTCTGTGTCATGTGAAGATATGCCTCGCGTTCTGATCCTGGAAGGACCAGTTCGCGTAGTTGAAATACGAGCGGCGTCTGCTCGCAAGTCGGCTTGTCCATTTTTTAACTCCTTTCTTGGCAAGCTGCCGTTTTTATTCTAAGGCCGTCTCAATTCGTTATCAAGAGGCGAGAAAGTGGGAATCGGGTCAATGAAGCACTTCTTCCAATAATTCCGGAAACTCGTCGGTTTTCATCTCCTCTTGCGTATAGTGCCCCCTCCCTTTCAGTTCGATCACTTTTCCACCTAAAGCATCGTGGAAGATTTTTAACGATTCTTTGCCCCACGCCACCTCGTTGTCGGCGGTGAACATCGCTATCTTATTCACTCTTGATTGGATACCCCCATCGACCGGGTAGTCATAAAATGCTTCTTTTTCCTTATTGCCCTTTCGTGCGATTTTCCACGGAGCGACAAGGATGAGCTTGTCTATCTTCCGTTTTGAGTCCCCGAGCCAGCGAACCAAGAAGGCACATCCACAGCTATGACCTATCAATACCGTTTCGGGGCCGATTTCCAAACGTTCAATGGTTTTCTGCCAATCCTCGTATACGGGTGCATACGGCGCAGGCATTTCGGGAATTTGGGCGGAAATACCACGAGCCGATAATTGCTCTTTGAGCCAAGGCATCCAATGGGATTGAGGTGCCGAGTGCTGATCGTTGAGATATTCTTCTTTGCTGGAGCAACCGTGGAGAATGATAACGTTCACTATCCAATTATAGCGTACTGTTTTATATTTGCTACCAGTATTCAGCAAAAAGCAGCAAAAAGGAAAGGAGAATAAAAATGAGTATAAAGCCGAAATCCCACCTGCTTGTGGTTACGAGAACGAAGGATGTGACGGCAGACCATGTGCTCGGTAGAATGGCCGAGCGGAATATCCCGTATCTCCGTTTGAATAGTGACAGTTTTGGAGAAGCTCATATCACCTTGCGATTTCCTGATGTCCATGAATCCGTCATTTCCATTGATAGTGCACGCCTTGCTATGAGTGAAATAGGAGGAGTGTGGCTGCGACGGATTGCTAAACCGAAGATGTCTCAGATTCACGATCCCGAGGCGCGGACTTTCGCGGAGTCTGAATTGGATTTCACGCTCCGTTGGCTTATTGATCTCCTTGGCAACTACTGCCCTGTCCTTGATGGGGAGGTGAATGTCTTGGAGGGTCGGAATAAGTTCGACCAGTTGGCCATTGCGGAGATGTTCGGTTTCTGCATCCCGGAAACCTTGGTTACGAACGATCCGTCGGCCGCAAGGGACTTCGTCGGACGATACAAATTGGTAGCCATCAAAAGTGTTGCTGGTTACGGGCAGAAAGCCGATGATGGTTTCTATACGGTTTATACAAACATCGTCACGAAAGATATCCTAGACCGATTTGAGTCCATTCGCATGGCTCCGGTTTGTCTCCAGGAATACATTGACAAGGCATTCGAGTTGCGGATCACCGTGGTAGGACGACAAATGTTTGGCTGTCGGATCGATTCGCAAAATACGGAACGGACACAAACAGACTGGCGCCGTCGCGACCGCGCAACACCCTATTCGGTGTACAATGTTGACTGTAAACTGGGTGATCAGTTGAATGCAATCATGGAGCATTACGGCGTCCGTTTTGCGTCATTCGATTTGATTGTAACCCCCGATGGCCGAATCGTTTTTTTGGAGATGAATCCAGCAACCCAATTTCTGTGGATTGAGGATCTCACGGGAATGCCGATTACCGATGCCATTATCAATGAGCTTCTCGTCCAGTACCAGCGATGATTTCAGCGATCTACAGACTTACCGTAAACGAAAGGAGGTGAATAACGTGATGATGATGTTCGGATCGGTGGAAAGAGTCATGTCCATGATTGAAGGCAGAAACGGGGATACGGATATTTTGACTCAAAGAGAAAAGGGTGAAGAACTTGATTTAAAAATCTTCGATGGAGCGTCGCGGAAGACTGAGAACCTTCCGGGAAAAAGATTGCAGACCGACACGAGAGTAGATTCTCCAATCTCTTCCCGTGGTGAGTAGGTTGTCGAAGTCGACGAAAGGAAATACTATTCCTCCGTCGACTTTTTTATTTCTTTGTCTTAATGATTTCGTCGATCAAGCCGTAATCTTTTGCTTCCTGGGGAGTGAGATAAAAATCCCGGTCCGTGTCGCGTTCAATTTTGTCGAGTTTCTGGCCCGTGTGCTTCACGAGAATTTGATTTAGCTTATCTTTCATCTTCACGATCTGCCGCGCCGTGATTTCGATTTCAATCGCTTGGCCTTCCGCGCCGCCCATGACCTGGTGGAGAAGAATCTCGGAATTGGGAAGGGCGAACCGCTTCCCTTTTTGGCCGGCGGCTAAAAGCACCGCGCCCATCGAAGCTGCCATGCCGACGCAGATGGTGGATACCGGCGCCTTGACATGCTGCATCGTGTCGTAGATGGCAAGACCCGCCGTGACCGATCCGCCCGGCGTATTCAAATACAGCTTGATGTCTTTCTTCTGATCCTCGTGGTCGAGGAACAAGAGCTGGGCGATGACGCTGTTCGCGATGTCGTCCATGATCGGCCCGCCCAAAAAGATGATCCGCTCCATGAGGAGGCGGGAATAGATGTCGTAAGCCCGCTCGCCGGAGGAAGATTTTTCAATGACCGTTGGAATAAGATTCATGACGTCTTCATTGTAACTAAGCTGTAAAAAATTGCAATCTTCGGGCATCACGGACTCCATGACCGTGATTTGATCAAAAGGAAACCGTACCTTGCCTGGTATGTCAAGAACCCCGCCGAGTTTTCGGAGGCGTCCGTGGTGGAATACGTTTTGAATTACGGCGATTGGGACGACGTTCAGAAGTTGATAAAATACTGGACATGAAAAAAACCGCCGGGATTTTATAGGCATGCCACAGCTTCATGAAGAAATGCTGACACCGGGGCGGGTGAACTTGTTGCCAGCGCTTAAGCCGTTTGCGAAGAATTTTGGGCTTGTCGGCGGGGCGGCCGTCGCTCTCCACGATGCGCGATTACTCTTCGCTGAAGGAAATAGCGGCGGAGGCAAAAAACTCTTCGGCGGAGAGTTCAATGAAAAGCTGTTCCGGGAGCGGCTCGCGTTTTTCGGCGATGTCGAGATTGTTCCGAGAAAGTGATCTACCTCAGGGGCTTTGAGGTAGGCGACGAAGCGATAAGGAAAAAGCTGATCGACTTCAACGTCGGCTGGAACTGTCTCAATAATTGCTGACTTGCACGGAACTTGCCGGAAAACTTTGGCTGGTCCTGATGTTCCGATCGCTTGCCACCGTCACCGTATTGCCGGTTTTTATGTCGCCGAGTGTTAGCGCTGTCAGCGTCGCCGATCCGTTTTTGTCCAGCTTGGCGTAATTGATCAGCGAAAAAGAAGTGGCGGACGAAACCAGCGCTTGTTTTTCCACGGTCGCCCGCGGAGAACCGTCGAGGTGGGGGAGATAGTCGTTCGGATCGTTTACTTTGAACGTAATGATGTTCCCGCTTACGTTTTCCACGATGCCGCTCACCTTGTTCATCACCGCCGGCGGTTCCGGGAATGCGATATTAACCAGGGGCTTGTATTTTGATTCGGCTGCTTGCGTACCGGCTTGCATGCCGGAATTTTTGCCGGCAAAGAATCCTATGATGAAAATGACGATGGCGAGAAGCGCCAGTCCGACGACCACGATTATTTTCTTGCCCCGAGAACTCTGTGTTTCCATATTAAAATGATTATAACACAATCACAATTTTTTAACTTCCTGTTGGAAGAAAAATTTTACCTCTTTCCAATTGACCTGTTTTATCATGTGAGGCATCGCGTCGGTTTCGGCGTCAGTAAAATAAACATCAATAAAACCCCCTTTCGTCCCGCGGCTGGCGATTGCGTCAATTTTCAATAGTCTGCGCTTTTGGGAGATAGATGACGATTCTCTCTCAAAGCCTCTCGTATTTCTCCCGTTGAATAAATGGAAAAAAGCTCATGAACAGCGCTTTCGTCTCCTGTTTCCAAGATGCGTTCGATGATATATTTTTTATCCCTTTTGGAGTCGAGTTTGTTGAAATCGGTGTCCCAGGAATATTTTGCAATAGTCCTATCCATAAATCCGTTTTACCACAGACGGATTATTTTGTAAGAACCAATGTGTTATAATTTGGTAAAGGTATGAGGAAACTCTTTGAAAGTCCGCTATTTCATCTGGCACTGGTTTTATTTTTGACATTGGGATTCGAGGGATATTCGCTGGTGAGCGCCCAATACGCTTCGCCGGCGAGTCGGCCGCCGAACGACGTTTCTTATCCGCCGCTTGATACCGGATCGGTCTCGCAAGTCAAAAGCGGCTCCTTGTATATAGGAAATACATCCACTAATGCCATTGGCTTGATAAATGATGGCTCTCTCGGTTTTTGGACAAACGGCAACCTCCAGTCGAAAATTACTTATAACCCGGGTTCTCAAGAACCTATAGTTTATAACAATACGAACGGTTCCACTTCAGCCTTAAATAGTGGCTGGGGTTACAATAACGGAACTTTGTATTACAACGGCCACGTTTCCATCGGCAGCGGCGATTTTCAGAATGCCGAACTGGGCGTAGGCACAAGCAGTTCCACATTCCCTTTACTTGTTGCAAATAAGGCAACATCTACTCCCTGTAATACGAC
>DAIDAY010000016.1 GCA_027310365.1 bacterium | reverse complement strand
AGGGTTTGGAGGAAAGAGATTCCCGAGTATCTCCGGTATTACAATCTTGAAAGGCCGCACATGGGACTGGGGATGAAAAAGCCCATCGATATTATCAAACTGTTTCCAAGGTCTTGAATTTTATACGGGGTGATTTACAAATCTTTGTATTTTTATTAGATTTATAAGGAACCAGAAAAGATAAAATCAGCCGGTGTAGCTCAATGGCAGAGCGATGCTTTCGTAAAGCAAGGACGGGGGTTCGATTCCTCTCTCCGGCTCCACTACAAAACCAGACGCTCCGCCCCGCCGCCGTGCCGCCAAGCGGCACTGCCTCGCAGAAAAATTACTCTTACATTTTTTGATCTGCGCGCGCCACCAAAAAATTCTTCTAAGTTGTATAAACACTCAATCACCCTCGCCGCCTTCACTCTCATCGCAAGCAGTCATGAGGTATCCAGCGGAGAGGCAATGAGAATAGATTCGCTCACTATTCCATTTCTATTTCCATGCCAGAAAAATTTTCAAGGAGAAATCCCGAGCACCAACAATTTAACGATGATGAATATCATCATTTACTGTCTCGTGTTGAAAATGGCATAGACGGGATTTCGCGTCACGATTATGGGCGTTTAGTCCAATTCGGCTATCATTGGCTGGATGATAAAGGGAACACCTACGAAGCGATGCGTGTCTTTGAGGCAGTGCAAGACTTTCAGGGGCTGCGTAAGATAGCTGACGTTCTTCTCCGCGAACAACCCGACAGTTTTGATTTACCCCGCGTGCTGAATGATTTGGAAGATCAGGAAAATATCCGTAATATATTGAACCGCGGGGAAGTTGCATTGCGAGAACGCGCCTATGAGCGCGCATTCGATTCCCTCAATGAACCGCTCTATGAATATATCGGGAGATTCTTGGAAGAGAATGGGGCATTGCAGGCAACGGGCATGATAAACGAGGGTATCGACCTCGTCGCTATTCGCAACCTTGCCAGAGAATACGACATTGCCGTCCCTATCGCACGCGGCGGACTGAAACAGGGGGCAATCGCGCATTTTTGGGGAATGCCAACGCGTATTATTGATATTGCTGCGCACAAGCGCAAGGTTCCGAAGGGTGAATGGATCAATCCCGTTGCGCCAGAAGATTTTAACGGGAAACGAGTGCTGCTTTTCGATAAAGATGCAGTGACGGGATCCTCCGTTCAAAAAACGGTGAGCATGCTGGAGCCATTTCGGATAAAAAGCATCGGGGTATATTTTACCCATCCCGTTTTGGAGCCAGGATCTGACGGCATAGGAACGATTACCGACGGTTTGCCGAAGGGATTGAAAATTTTTTCTCCCGGGAACGCGCCGCTGGAGCATGCTGGCGATATCTACTTGGAAGCACACGAGAGATTGGAAACGCTCTATGGACGGCGCCGGAAAGCGGAGCGTCAATTTATTGAGGAAGCCGGTAAGGTGCAAGAACGATTTCCTGAACTTGCGGATGCTTTGAGGGCGTTTGCATCAAAACAATTCCATGTGTTCGATTTCCTCAATCCTTATGTGCCGGGCATGCCGGAAGTGCGCGAGCGGATTCTCGCGATAGTGAATCGGCTGTATCGGGATCATAGGAGCTTGCTTGACGACGACATGTACCGTTTGCCCGGAGTGGCTGAAAATTTCAGGCGCATTTCTGCCACTACTCAGGCGCCACCTCGCGGTTTTGAGTCGGTGCTTATCACGGCACGTTATAAAAAAGAGGGAGAAGAAGCAGCCCGGAGAAGAAATGTTGAAAATTTCCACTATCCGAGCAATCCACTGGCGGCTTTCGATGCTGCGCGGAAAGCGGTTGGGGAGGATTTCGATGCGGCTCTCATCGTCGGACCCGAAGGGTTTGCTTATGAGCCGTACTTCCGCGATTTTGGCCTCCCGACGGCGGCAGTGAACATCCCGGAGAGCGGCGAGGACGAGTCGCGCACCATTCGATTATTCGACGACGCATCAACGCTGCGAGGCAAGAGAGTTTTAGTCGTGGAAGACGACGTCCACACCGGTGCGACATTGCGAAAACTTCTCGAATGGTTGATGCCGCAGAACCCTGCAAGGTTGGGACTGTACCTTGGTCAGCCGGAACAATTTCAAAGGGTGACGAAGATACCCCAAGCATTTGCCGCTGTTTACCTTGCCGAAGAAAATCCAGCATCGGGAAAGATATTCGAGGAATACCTTGCATCAAGGAATCTTAAGATATATAAGAACGCCGGAGTTTCTCCGTCAGTTTCCGAAAGCCGGGAATTTCTGTTACCATAACTCCATTATGGATTCACATTTCGATATCAATACGGTCTACGTTTCCGTTTTCGCGGGCGCGGGGGGAGAAGACGCCAAGGATTGGGCGCGGATGCTCCTTGTGATGTACAAGAAATACGCCGCGAGGAAAAACCTCAAGTGCTTGCCGGTCAACGACAATACGTGGGAGGTCAAAGGGGAGAATGTTTACAGTCTTCTCAAGGACGAGAGCGGTGTTCACCGACTGGTACGCATTTCTCCCTTCGACGCGAAAAAATTGAGGCACACTTCTTTCGCCCTTGTTGAAGTGATCCCGGCATTCAAAAGAATAGGAGCTACCGATATCGCGATTCCGGAAAAAGACTTGAAAATCGAGTTCACCCGCTCATCGGGTCCTGGCGGCCAGAATGTCAATAAAGTCGAAACAGCCGTGCGACTGGTGCACGTCCCGACCGGCATCGCCGTTATCTCGCAAGAGGAGCGGTCGCAGTCGCAAAATCGTGAAAAAGCAATGATGCTCTTGAAGTCGAAGCTCGCCAAGGTGATGGAAGAGAAACATGAGCATGAGCTTGAAAATCTCCGGGTGCGGGTGGAACCGGAGTGGGGGCATGAGATACGCTCGTACGTTCTTCATCCATACAAACAGGTGAAAGACCACCGAACGGGTCTCAAGATCAGCAAAATCGAAGAAGTGTTGGATGGCAACCTTGATGTTCTGATGGACAAAAAGCTAAAATAGGAATGAATCATGATTACCTTCCAAAACGTAAGCAAGACGTACAACCACGGATCAAACGTGGTGGCGCTCGACAAAATTAGCTTCAAGATACAACCCAATGAATTTGTGTCTCTCGTCGGCCGATCGGGAGCCGGCAAGTCGACGATCGTCAAACTGCTCATTGGAGAAGAAAGACCCACCAAGGGACAAATTTTTTTCGGTCCCTACGAGGTAGAGAAACTCAAGCCCTCCGAGCTTCCGGAATTCCGGCGCCACATCGGCGTCATCTTCCAGGACTTCCGGCTCCTACCCAAAAAAACGGCTTTCGAGAACGTCGCTTTTGCCCTTGAAGTAGAAGGCCGTCCGCAAAAGGATATCAACGAATTGGTGCCTCAGGTCCTCGACATGGTGGGATTGAAGGACAAGATGCATAATTTCCCCGGTGAACTTTCCGGCGGCGAAAAACAAAGGGTAGCGATTGCCCGGGCCATGATCAATCAGCCGGATGTTTTGATCGCGGACGAGCCGACGGGGAACCTTGACCCTTTCAATACGTGGGAGGTCATCAAACTGTTAAAGAAAATAAACGAGCTTGGGAGTGTCGTTATTCTCGCAACCCATGACAAGGAGATTGTGAACAGTTTGGGAGAACGAGTGGTAACTTTGGAAAACGGTGAGATAATAAAAGACGAGGCGCACGGTCGCTTCATCATCGATTAGCCATGATCAACTTATTCAGGATATTCAAATACGGTATCCAAAGTTTTCTGCGGAACGGCTGGCTTTCTTTCTCTACGATCGCCATCATGATATTGGCGCTCATCGTTTTCGAAGGGCTCATCCTCTTCAATATCATTTCGCAGGGCGCCATCCAGACAATTCAGAATAAGGTGGACATCACGGTCTATTTTCAGAGCAATGTTCCGGAAGACACGATTCTGAACCTGAAAAAATCGCTGGAGGGATTGGGGGAAGTGCAATACGTCAATTACGTTTCCGAGGAAAGAGCGCTTGCCGATTTCAAAGCGCTCCATGCGGGCGATGAAGCAATCACGAAAACATTGGAAACGCTGGATGCCAATCCGCTCTTGCCGTCCTTGGACATTAAAGCCAAGGATATTCACCGCTACGACACGATTGCGGCGTATCTTGAGAAACCTGATTTCCAGAACGTCATTTACAAAATCAATTATACCCAGAACCAAGTCGTCATCAACCGTTTGATTTCGCTTGTGGACAACCTGACGACTGGCGGTTTCGTTCTGACGGCTTTTCTTGCGTTCCTTGCGGCGTCAGTGACCTTCAACACCATCCGCCTGGCCATTTTTTCCAACAAGGATCAAATCGGCATCATGCGACTTGTCGGCGCGTCGAACAAGTTTATCAGCGGGCCGTATGTCATTGAAGGGTTCCTCTACGGCTTGGTTTCAGCCGTAGTGAGTTTCCTTGTCATGATTCCGATTATTGCCGCTATTTCCCCCAAAATAAACAGTTTCATACCTGAAGTGAACCTCAGTTCCTACTTCGCTTCGAGTTTTTTGATTCTCCTGCTCTATCAATTGGCCTTCGGCGTTGTTTTGGGAGTTGTTTCGAGCATCATCGCGACGCGGCGCTACCTTAACGTTTAAACCATCAGTTGACACCCCGCGGCGTTATGGGGAAAATGGAATACGATGGAAAAGCGGTTCGGTGCTCTGCCGTATCAGAGCATAAGGGAGCTCATAACAAGCGGCGTTTTCCGGAACGCGAGGGAAGAAAATATCAATCCCGCCTCACTCGATCTCTCGCTCTCCAGTGAAATCTACCGGATGGAGGGAATAGTCTTGCCGCGTCCTGGAGAAACGATTGCAGAACTTGTCGAGAAGATCGGAAACTTGCGGTACAGCTTCGATATGCCGCTCGAACGCGATGTTACCTATCTGGTGCGTCTTCATGAAATCATCGCTCTTCCCGAGACGCTGTACGGCTACTGCAACCCGAAAAGCTCCACGGGGAGAAATGATGTGCATGTCCGCGTTTTAGCGGATGGTGTTTCCCGTTACGATACGGTGCCCCGCGGATATCGCGGATCGCTGTGGCTTGCGATCAATCCGCGCTCGTATCCGATCAAAGTTTCAGAAGGCGAGCGACTGACGCAAGTGCGCTTTTTTAATAAGGATACGCGTCTCACGGAAAAAGAACTGCAAGATGCTTTAAGCACAGAATCGCTCGTTTTCGACAGTCACGGCGAACCGATACGGTACGACGACATCAAGATCAAGGATGGCGACGGCTCGGTTATCCTGCGCCTCGATTTGAATCAGGAGATCGTCGGGTACGAATGTTTGGGATCGAACAGGGTCATGGATTTTTCCAAAAGGAAATTTTATCGCGGCGAAGATTTTTTCAGGGAAATCAAGAAAGCAGACGAAGGTATTTACTTGAAGAAGGGGGGATTTTATATATTGTCCACGAAGGAGGCGGTGCGCGTCCCGCCCTCTATGGCGCTTGAAGTCGCGCCGATGGACGAGCGGAGCGGCGAATTCCGTTCCCACTATGCCGGATTTTTCGATCCCGGTTGGGGATACGGAAAAAGCGGCGAGGGGAAAGGACGCCCCGCCACGCTAGAAGTGAGGCCGTTCGAAGACATGGTTATCAGAAACAAGCAATCAATTGCGAAGGTCAAATTCGAGCGGATGATGGCGGTACCGGAAATCGCATACGACGCGCTTGGTACTTCGCATTATACATCCCAATCCAACGCGAAACTTTCAAAGCATTTTCAATGAACGAGAAACGAAAGGGAGTTTTCGCGCATATTATTCAATGATGAAGAAGTTTTTCCTTTCCATTGCCGTCGCGGGTCTTTTTATTGTTTATATCGTTATTGACCGGTTCATGGGGAATACCCGGTCGTTTTCCGTTGCTCCGGGAATTGCATCACCGACAACCGAGATGGTCGTGCCGCCTGTTCAAAGGGTGAAAAGTCTTTATCGGGACGGTAAATATACCGGCGCCGTTGTCGACGCGTATTTTGGAAACGTCCAAGTCACGGTGATCGTCCAGGAAGGAAAGATCACCGGTGTGCAGTTTCTTCAGTATCCGAATGACCGCAGCACATCGAGGGAAATAAGTGCAATGGCGATGCCTTTGTTGAAATCGGAAGCCATCGCGGCGCAGAGCGCCAATGTCGACATCGTTTCGGGTGCGACGCAAACGAGTTCGGCTTTCAAGCAATCGCTGGCCGACGCCCTGTCCCAGGCAAGCACGTAAGAACACCAGGAGTCCCGTGAGAAACCACAAACTTGCGAAAAGGACGATGACTCACGAAATGGAATCAGCCGTGTGTTATAGGCAATCGCCCGCGCAAAAGGCGTTTTGTTTCTAACAGGATGAAAGAAACGAGAATCATAATGGGGATGCCGGTAACCGTTGAAATCGCCGACGAGAGAGCGGCGAAGGATGATCTCGGGATGGTCTTTTCGTATTTTGTGTATGTGGACGATACTTTCAGCACCTACAAGAAAGGAAGCGAGATAACGAAGATCAATAAAAGAAGAATGCTCCGCGGCGAATGGAGTAGCGACATGAGGGAAATTTTTGACCTTGCGGAACAAACCAAGCAAGAAACCGGCGGTTATTTCGACATCATGACGCCGGAAGGCAGCTACGACCTGTCCGGTATCGTGAAAGGATGGGCCATCCGGAACGCGGCTCGCATGATTGCCGGGGCCGGATTCAAAAATTTTTACGTCGATGCAGGAGGCGATATCCAGACAGGTAGACTGAATCCCGAAGGCAAGTTTTGGAGTGTCGGCATTAGGAACCCTTTCAATACAAAGGAGATTGTTAAGACTGTCCATTTAAAGGATGAAGGGATAGCGACTTCGGGAACGTATGAACGCGGCGAGCACATCTGGAATCCTTTGGAAAAAAAGATGGTTGCGGATATCGTGAGCTTAAGCGTCGTCGGGCCTGACATTTACGAGGCCGACCGGTTCGCGACGGCAGCTTTCGCCATGGGGAAAAAGGGGATAGTATTCATCGAGAGCAGACCGGGACTCGAGGGATACATGATCGATAAAAAGGGGATTGCTACCATGACCAGTGGTTTTTCTCAATATGTTTCTTAATATGAACCCGACGAATTCCTCCTCGTTCAGCCGACCATCTCACAGACCAAGCGGGCACGGTGGAAATATCAGAAAGGTCCTACCGGCGCCGGGCGTTCAGCGACTCCTGCGGTCGTTGCCGTCCTGCGCTCTCGGTTCAAAAACCCTTATGGATGCAAATCTTTTGAACCTCCGAGAGCTATCGCACGAACCTTTCTGGTATTCCCAGAGCAAGATCGAGAGCAAGCGCGAATTCATCGCTGGGGAATTCGATAGCGTGTCGGCGCATGAGAAGGAATTCATCAGACATCATAAAATATGCTTAAACGTATTGATGATATTTTGAATAAAGTTACGATGTACCGCCTGGTGTTGTATTACCTCGCGGCGTTGTGGGCCATCGCCATTTTGTTTTCATTCGCGAAAATTTTGCCGTACGAACCGACCGGCCTCGTGTTTTCGGGGCTCTTCATCACGCTGGTTTGCTGGATAGCGAACAAAATTTTCTCGCGGACGCTTGGCATCCACACCAACATCGAATCAGCGTACATCACCGCATTGATTTTGACGCTTATCATAACACCACTATCTCCGTCGAACGCCTCGTTCTACTTTCCGCTTGCCGCATGGGCTTCGGTGTGGGCGATAGCCTCGAAGTACATTTTCACTTTCAAAAAGAAGCATGTTTTCAACCCCGCTGCATTCGGCATCATGACAACCGCTCTTTTTCTCAATCGATCTGCAACGTGGTGGGTGGGTACCGCCACCATGGCGCCCTTTGTTCTCGTTGGTGGCCTCCTCATGACGCGGAAACTCCTGCGGTCCGACTTGGTTTTGAGTTTCCTATACGTCGCCCTTTTGACCATCGGAACATTTGATTTTCTCGGCGGATTCAATATCGTGACGTCGTTCGGGAAAGCTGTCGTCGGAACCCCATTGCTCTTTTTCGCTTTTGCGATGCTTACTGAGCCTTTAACCACGCCACCGACCGAAAATAAGCGCATGGCGTATGGAGCGCTTATCGGATTCCTTTTTGCTCCCCAGGTTCACGTTGGTTCTTTTTACCCGACGCCGGAAATTGCTCTTCTTCTTGGCAATGTTTTTTCGTATCTCGTGAGTTCGAAGCAAAGATTGATTCTGACGCTAGAGAAGAAAATAAAAATCGCTCCGGGGTTGTATGATTTCGTTTTTCGGCCCGATGAAAAACTCAAATTCAAATCCGGTCAGTATTTGGAATGGACGCTGAGTCACTGCCACCCCGATAATCGGGGAAACAGGCGCTATTTTACCGTTGCTTCGGCGCCGACGGAAGAAATGATCCGCTTGGGCGTGAAATTTCATCCCGATTCCAGCACGTTCAAGAAGGCGCTCTTTTTGATGAAGCGCGGGGAGACTATAACGGCTTCCAGCATCGCCGGTGACTTCACGCTACCGCCGGACCCCCTGCGGAAATTGGCATTTCTTGCCGGTGGGATCGGCATAACGCCGATGCGGAGTATGGTGAAATACCTGATTGATAAAAATGAAAGACGACCGCTTACCACCCTTTCTTCAAACCGGCGGGCGGAGGACATCATGTATCGGGATGTTTTTGAAGAGGCCGAAGAAAAACTCGGCGTGAAAACGTTTTACACCTTGACTGAAGAAGCGCCGCCCGGTTGGGACGGCGAGAGAGGTCGCGTTACGAGTGTGATGATCAAGAAACTTATTCCCGACTACCATGAACGCTTGTTCTACCTCTCGGGGACGCATGCCGTGGTCGTCGCCTTCGAAGAAATGCTGAAAGAAATGGGTATCGGCAAGAAGCGCATCAAGAAAGATTTTTTCCCCGGCTTCGCTTAAAAAGAATAGCCGTTGAGAGTATTGTTCAACGGATTATTGAGTGAGTTCGTGAAACCGTTCATGATCTGGACGGCGAACCAGAGGGTGAAGAGCGATGCGGCGATGGTGACGACGAGAATCGCGATCGCGATGTTTTTCGCTTTCCGGTCGGGCTGCCTCAGGTACCGCACAAACCAAATGAGGCCGAGCGGCGGGAGGAATAAGCTCACCGCGTACATAAAAATTTGTTTCGCCGCTGAGACGGAAACTGGCGGCTCTTTTATTTTCTTCCCGCAATAAGAACAGAAGAATGAATTCTCTGGTATTTCCTTGCCGCATTTTGGACAGGGAGTCATGGCAATAGTATACCTTTCTGTGAGATAATGAGCACGTGCTTTCCTATCTCCAGGGGATTATCTTGGGTGCATTGCAAGGAGTCTCCGAACTCTTCCCCATATCGAGTTTGGGACACAGCGTTATTCTGCCCCAAATCCTCGGATGGAATACCAATCAGACAGACCCCCTTTTTCTAATGTTCCTCGTTGCGACGCATTTCGCGACCGCTTTGGTGCTTTTCGTTTTTTTCTGGAAAGATTGGGTCAAAATCATTTCGGGAATTTTCCGGTCGCTCCGCGATCGGGAAATCAAAGCATCTGATCCGTATGCCAAACTGGGATGGCTCTTGGTTATCGCGACGATTCCAGCCGGCATCGTGGGACTTGCCTTAAGGGATGTGATACGGAAGTATTTGCTTTCAGCTTCATTCGCCGCTCTTTTCCTGACTCTGAACGGAGTTCTTCTTTTCGCCGCTGAGTTCTTGAGACGAAAGGCTCCTCCGAGCGGGGAAGCGGAGAGCGATGTGAGAATTTCGCGGATGTCGTGGGGACGAGGAATCAAAGTTGGATTGATGCAAATTTTAGCTCTCATACCCGGCTTTTCGCGCACCGGTTCAACAATCGCCGGCTCGCTCACAGCAGGCTTGTCTCACGAGGACGCCGTGAGGTTTTCCTTTCTTCTTTCAACGCCTATCATCGGCGCAGCGGCTCTTGTGGAACTTCCGGCGCTTGTTTCGTCCGGCAATGTCGTTGCGATGGGAGTTTCCCTTGTTGGCGCCCTCTTTGCGGCTCTCTTTTCGTACCTCTCGGTGAGATTTCTGACGGCTTATTTCAAATTCGAAAACCACAAACTGACGCCGTTCGCGATCTACTGCGTCCTGGCGGGCCCGGTCTTTCTGATTTTTCTCCTCCGTTGACAGGCCGCCAAAGAAAGAGACCTCCCATCATTACTTCAGAATACGGCGCTTAGCTTAATGAGCTTTCTTCTTTCCGGTCCGGAACCAGGCATAGGCGAGAGATCCCAGACCGACGACGAGTGCCGCGGCGCCGTGCTTCACGCGAACCGCCGTTCCACCTGCCGTATGACCGGGAAAGTAAGCGGGGAGCGACCCTGAAAGCGTCGACCAATAGATAAACGCGGCCACGATAAGCGCTATGCCGATGAAGATGATAACCCCTGTTAAGAATTTGTTCATGAGGAGAGTATATCATAGCTGCCCGACCTTGAGTGCTGTTTAAACCCAAAGGAAGGTATGCTAATATGGTAATCTATGACACTTCAAAAAATAAGAATCCTGGGGATATCAGGAAGCCTTAGGAAGGAATCCTTCCACACCAAGCTCCTCAAGGCAGTAGCGGGAATGTCGTTTCCCGACGCGGAGATAGCCATGGCCGACATTAGCGGACTTCCGCTTTTCAATCAGGATTGGGAAATGAACCCGCCGCAAGCCGTGAAAGATTTTAAGGATAACATCAGGGAAAGCGACGCGATACTCTTCGTGACGCCCGAATACAACTATTCAGTGCCTGGTGTTTTGAAAAACGCCATTGACTGGGCCTCCCGTCCCTACGGCGACAGCGTTTGGTCAGGCAAGCCCGCTGCAATCATGAGCGGCTCGGTCGGCCTCCACGGCGGCGCCAAAGCGCAGTATCACCTGAGGCAATCCATGGTATTTCTGGATATGCATCCTCTGAACAAACCCGAAGTAATGGTGCCGACAATACAGGATAAATTCGATGCCGCCGGGAATCTCGCGGACGAAGATACGAAAAAACGGATATGGGATCTCATCCTTGCCCTCATCGATTGGACGAAAAAACTTCATGTTTCAAAAGACGAGTGAAACTCCCCAAATACCGACCATCATCGTCGTTTTGGGGGCAACGGGGGACCTCATGGGAAAGAAAATCACCCCCGCCCTCTTCAATCTTTTCAAAAAAGATTCACTCCCCGATATGTTCAAGGTGATCGGTTTCGCCCGACGCGACTGGACTGACCGCGATTTCACGGATGTAGCGTTTGAAACGCTCAAAAAACATCACGATATTAAGAGAGAGAAAAAAACGATCCGCGATTTCTTGTCGCTCTACTCTTACCAGCGGGGATTTTTCGAGGAGAAGAGCGACTACCGAGGCCTCTCGCGAACGCTGAAAGCAATCGACCAGCAGTGGGGTATGTGTTCCAACAAGCTGTTCTACCTTGCCGTTCCGCCGGGACTGTTTCCCGGCATTTTAAAAAATCTCGCCGCGGCGGGTTTAAACAAACCGTGCGGGGGCCCCGATGAAGGCTGGACGAGGGTTATCGTGGAAAAACCGTTCGGGAGCGACTTGAAGAGCGCAAGGGATCTTGATACCCTCCTGCATAAGTTCTTCAAGGAGAAACAAATTTACCGGATTGACCATTATTTAGCAAAGGAGACGTTCCAGAACGTGATGGTCTTCCGTTTTTTCAACAACCTCTTTGAGGATAGCTGGGGGAACGAAACCATCGAAAGCATCCATGTCAGGGAACTTGAGAATGTCGGCGCGGAAGGTCGGGGTTCTTTCTACGACGGCGTGGGCGCACTCCGCGACGTGGGCCAGAATCATCTTCTGCAAATGATTGCTCTGGCAACGATGGATCAGCCGGGACGTTGGACTGCCGATGCCGTAAGAAAGAGCCGCGCCGACCTTCTGAAAACACTTCATGCTCTTTCCCTCGAAGAAGTAAGGCATCAAACGTTCCGGGCACAATACAACGGCTACCGAACGGTGAAAGGAGTAACGCTGGACTCCGATACTGAAACGTACTTCAAGGTGAAATTTTCCCTCGACCATCCCCGGTGGCGCGGCGTTCAATTCACCATGGAGGCTGGAAAGAGATTGATCGATCCGGAAACGAAAGATGAGGTGACGGAAATTGAAGTTGTTTTCAAGCACTCCGAACCCTGCTTGTGCCCCCCCGGCAGACATTACAAGAATTCCCTGATCTTCCGGCAGGATCCGCAAGAAGGCATTACCGTCCATTTCTGGTCCAAGAAACCCGGCTTTGATATGAAACTTGAGGAACGGACATTCAATTTCAACCTCAGAAAAGCCGACGAAAGGACCCAATATACCGAAGAATATGAGAAACTGCTCCTTGACTGCATTAACGACAACCAAATGCTCTTTGTCTCGAGCGGAGAGATAGAAGCAATGTGGAAATTCATCGATCCCATTGTTGCCGGATGGAGGAAAGGAATCGTGCCGCTCCATCGCTACGACCCCGACGCGAAAACCGTCACGGAACACGCCACGTCCTCGATGGAAGGTGCGATGCTGGGGACCGGCTTGAAAAAAGAAATCGGCATCGTGGGTTTGGGAAAAATGGGAGCGAACATTGCGCGGCATCTCGCCGAAAAAGGATGGGACGTTCACGCTTGGAACCGAACCACCGCTGTCGCTGATAGTTTAGCGAGGGAAGGAATCAAGCCGGCGCGTTCGGTGCGGGAATTGGTTGAAAAACTGCCGTCGCCCAAATTGGTATGGGTTATGCTCCCCGCCTCCGCTCAAGCTGTGGCGGATAAGCCGGCTTTAAGCCCGGTGGATGAAATCATTTTTGGAAATAACGGTTTAATCAAATTGTTGAAGAAAGGGGATACGATTATAGACGGCGGGAATTCGTTCTTTGAAGATTCGATCCGTCGTGCGAAGCAGTTGAAGAAATTCGGCATTAGGTTCCTCGACGTTGGCACGTCGGGCGGGCCGGGCGGCGCCCGGAACGGGGCGTGCCTCATGATAGGAGGCGAGAAAAAGGATTTTGAGTATTGGGAACCGCTTTTTTATGATCTTGCCCTGAGAGATGGATATGGGTACATGGGAAAAGCAGGTGCCGGGCATTTCGTGAAAATGGTTCACAATGGCATTGAGTACGGCATGATGCAGGCGATCGCGGAAGGATTTGCCGTTGTGAAAAAATCGAAATTGTCTCCCGATTTGAAAAGGGTTGCGCGTGTGTACGGCCGGGGAAGCGTGATAACATCGCGCCTCATCGACTGGCTTCGGGACAGCTTCGAGGAATACGGCGATAATTTGAAAACTGTTTCCGGAACTGTTGCCCACACCGGCGAAGGGGAGTGGACGGTGAAAACCGCGAAGAAGCTCGGTGTGCCGGTGAAAATTATCGAAGATTCATTCAAATTCAGGGTGTATTCCGAGAAACACCCGAGCTATACCGGCCAAATTCTTTCCGCTCTGCGGAATCAATTCGGCGGACATTCCATAGAAACCAAGAAGAAAAAATAAAAGGTCGTTTTCATTGTCAAAATCATGGATACGAATATGGAGGACAAGAAAAATCGCCCCGAGGAACACAAGTGCATAATGTGCAGCGGAGAAAAATACGGCAGGGACGATGGCTGTTGCTGCGGCGGTTATCGCTGCCACGGCTACGGCAGGCATTGGCTGAAATGGCTTATGGGGATTGTCATACTCGCGGTGGTTTTCGGAATTGCTTTCCGTCTTGGGATGATCTTCTCCTGGGGGGAGTACGGCTCCTACCCAATGCCCGGCAGATACATGATGCGGTTTAACGGATACAACGACGACTCTTACGAAGGCTATCCGACACCGATGATGTACGGGTATTACGATCACTCTTCCGCCAGCTCGACTGCTCCCGCGAGATAAAGCGAAAGCAGTCGAAAAAAATCCCGCCGGTCCGCGGACTGGCGGGATCGCTTTTTAATTTTTCAAATGCGCCGCAATTTTTTAATGACTTCATCCGGCAGCACGTCTGCTTTTATCAGATAATCGTCGACTTTCGCGCCGCCCGCTTCTTCCAGATATTCCGGATGGGAGTCGAGACTCGTCAAGACGATAATCGGGATTTCTTTCGTTTTGGGGTTGCTTTTCAGTTTCCTGAATATTTCATAGCCGTTCATCTTCGGCATCTTGATATCGAGAAGGATGATGTCAATGAGCTCTTCGCCGATTTTCCGCATGGCGTTTTCCTCATCCATTGCCACGACAACATTGCCGCCGAAGCGTTTGATGCTTTTCTTGTACAGATCGCACATGAGCGGATCATCGTCCGCGATGAGGACAGTCGCCCCATTAAACAAAATGTTTTCTCCGCCGGTCATTGCCCCAATCAACTACCTCGTCAGCTTGCTGCGAGGTAGTTGATTGGAAATAATGGCGGGGATCACGGCTATAAGGTTCCGTGAAGCGGCTTTTCCGGAATCTCGATATTGCGGTAGTCATTCCCATCCGCGTCGAGCAGCGGGAGGTTGCCCTCTTGGTTTTAGGAGAGAAGAAGTCGGGGGAGCCATACTACGAAAGAGATTTGGGGATTTTGGGTGCCTTTGCTTCCAGCGCCGGCGTCGCGATCGACAACGCTCAGTCCTACGCCGAGATCAAAGAATTCAGCAAGAAACTGGAACGCCGGGTCAAGGATCGCGCGCAGGAATTGAAGAGAACCCAGGAACGCGAACTTGCGGAGGCAAAGAACGTCGCCCGTTTGAAGGACGAATTCGTCTTCGTCGCAGCCCATGAGCTGAAAACGCCGATTGCCGCCATCAGGGGATTTCTCCAGATGGTTTCGAAAACTCCCGCGAAGTTTCCCCGCGACGTCAAAGAAAACCTGAATGCCATCAATGCGGCGAGCGACGTCCTGAATCAGCTCATTAATGATCTTCTCGAGATTGCCCGGTCGGAATCGGGAACCATAAAAATCTCCGTGATGCCGACCGACATTCTTCCCATCGTAAAATCGGTGTAAAATCGGTGGTCGAAGAATTGTCGCCGTTGGCTTTGAAGCAAAAAATCCGCGTGAAACTCGCTCCGCGAGGGAAAATTCCGGGGGTGTTGGTGGATCCCGACAAGGTGAGGGAAGTTATTATGAATCTCGCAAGCAACGACATCAAATACAACAAGCCGAGTGGTACGCTCACCATCGGCATCTCGCAGGAAAAGTCGCGCCTCGTCATGGAATTCAAAGATACGGGCTACGGTATTCCCAAGGACCAGCAAGCGCATGTGTTCCAGAAATTTTTCCGCGCGCATGAAGAAGGCACCAAAGAAGTCTTGGGAACCGGCTTGGGTCTCTTCATTGTCCGGATGCTCTGCGACAAGATGAACGGCAAAGTGTCGTTCAAATCCGCGGAAGGAAAGGGGAGCGCCTTTACGGTCTCGTTCCCCGTAGTGAAGAATCAGTTTCAATTTTGAGGTGAATGGAAATGGGGAGATGATCCGACCCCTCTGAATGGTGGGCCGTAAAGTGGCTGGCCTTGAGGTCGGGCGTCGTGAAGATGTAATCGAGGCGGGTATCGAGTTTCTTGGGGCGGCAGACGGGACAGCCTTCGGAATAAATACTCCATGTCGGCTTGAACTTCGTGTCGGTGTTCTTCATTCCCGCGTTCATGATTGCGAGGCAAGCGCTCTCCGGCGTCGCATTGAAATCGCCCATGACAATGGCGTTCTCGTGCGGAATGGCTTTGAGAAGATTCTTTGCCTGGCGTTCCTGCAATGCCGAAGGTTGCTGATGAGTGTGTTGGAAATGGGTTGAAAAAAAATGGAGGTTGCGGCTCTCCACCTTTATGTCCGCTTCCACGGCAAAGCGCGCATTTTCGTCCGACAACCGGTGTGTTTTTGTTTTCCCCATCCGGTACTTGCTGAGGATTGCGTTTCCCATGCGTACGGTTCGTGGTTTGAGAAGATGATACAGCCGCTTTGTTTCCACTTCGTATGTCGGGTGGAAGAACCACTCATAGCGGAGCTTTTGCGCGATGGTTTTTGCGACGTTGTCCGCGCCGTTCAAGTCTTCGATGACCTCCTGGAGGCCGATGATGTCCGGCTTCTCTTTCCCGAGAAATTCGATGATTGCGGGAAGATGTTGCCCGCCCCAAATGTTCCATGATAAGATTTTTAAGTTCATTTTGGGGGTTAAGGAAGGATAGCTATGGTATCATATCATAAAGAAGGGGGAAATCAAAGAGGGTAAAGGTCGGCTTATTCATACACATGAGAGATTTCTATGAATAAAAAAATATTTGGTGCTGTCGGCGTTGTTTTGGGGGTAACAATAGTTCTTCCTGTTCTTGCTCAGACGACAGCCTCGACGGGAACGAGCACGACTACGCCTGCGGGGAAAATAACCTGCGTCGGCGTTGCGGTCGGCATCCGCGAGACGGCGATCGATTCGGCAATCAGCACGTATACTGCGAGTGTTTCTTCTGCCTATGCTGCCCGCGCAGCGGCTCTTCAGCGGGCATATACGAATACCCCGGCGGCTGCGGTCAAGACAGCCGTACAAGCTGCATGGTCTGCGTTTAATAAAAGTTTGAAGAGCGCAGCGCAGACGTGGCGAACGTCCCGCAACAGTGCATGGTCGGGGTTCCGGACAGCGACAGGGGCATGCAAAGTTCCAACCGGCGTGAGCGACAGCGCGAATGCCGGTTCCGAAATGACGGGACAATAGACAGGTGTGTAACCAAAACAAGAAGAACTCCTTATCAGAGTTCTTCTTGTCTATTTCACTCGTGCGGTTAATTGTAACTTATCTCTTCTTGGCAGTCTCTTGATTTGCGTCTCTCGCTTCAAGGCATCGCTGCGGGTTTTACATTGCTCGGTGTGGACAATCTTCTCGACTTTGTGCGAGGCGGTGTAGCGACTCCCGATTTTCTTTTTATGCTCGGAAAATCTTCTTTGGAGGTCGGTGGTGATACCGGTATAGAGACTTCCGTCCTCGCACTTGATGATGTAAACGTAATACATGTGGAACCTTCAATCCGTTGTAATTATTTCCGTCAGGGAGCCGTCTTCCAGGTATGTCGACAGGATTTTTTTGAAGCGATTGTATCTCCATTTCTGGATTTTGGGAGTTTGCTCCATCCTGACGGTTGCCCAGACGGTGCGGCAGAAAATGAAATCGTTGATGAAGTCGGTCGGCTTCAGCAGGTCTGCCTTCCGATAGATGGCGTTCATTTCTTCAAAATAGATTTTTCTTTGCCGTTCCGAGAAATCGAAACATCTTTTCATTTCGTAGCTGCCCTCTTTCGGGAAATGATAAAGGTGGTACATGTTGGTGACGATGTCGTAGCCGGCCGGCCCGTGGAATGCGCTTCCGAAGTCGATGACGCCCCCCTCAAGGATGTTATAGGGATTGAAGTCGCCATGCGTGAGAACGTAGGGCAGGAGCTTCATCCTTTCCTTTCCTTTCTTTTCCTTTCTCGAAAGCGCACAAAATTCTTTCTTCCAGTTCGGGGAGTTCCTCCAGGGCAAATTGCACATTAAGGCCGGAATAAAAACTCTCCTCATCCCGCTCGTCGCTCTGGGTGGCAAGCTGTGCCTTGGTGAATTTTTTCACCACTTCCAGAAACTTTTTAAAATGACTTTCGGAGATTTCCCGATGCTCCTTTGCGTCTTCCGTGAATATTTCGCCGAAGAGTTTTTCTCCAAGAGAAGTCTCGATATAGTAGCGTTCGCCGTTTAATCCTCCTTCTTCGAGGATTTTCGGGACGGGGAAGTCATATTGCAGTAAGTTCCGATGGAAAGCAATTTCCCCCTCCAACACTTTCTTTGGTCCTTTTCTGAGAAACAGTTCTCCGGATTTGAAAATCGAAACCGGCATATAGCTCCTCGTTTTTACATGCTCAAAGACCGTCCCGTTGATGGTTAGTCTGTCGATCTTGCTCATTTAATTAATTGTAACTTATTCTTTTTATTTTGATTCCAGTCCGGGTCCCGGATGGGTCGAGGTGGGCGGCAATAAGTTGTAAAATAAGGACAATGATTACCTATGAGGGCATCATTATTGGCAGCTGGATCGCGTTTCTTCTCGTGTGGAGCGTTTCGGCTTTGCATGTAAAACGCGATATCCGCGGGGGCCATTCGGACTTATGGCGGCTGTATTGGCTGTTCCGCATCGTCGTCATCGTATTTCTTGCATTTGCAGTCATTCGAACCAGATTGGATGGAGGACATTACGTTGTTTCGGGACCGGTATTTTCTCATGCTCTTTTTGTACCATCGCTGTTTTTGGGGTGGATTGCAGCCGTTCTTTCCGCAGCCGGGATCGGCATCGCCATATGGGCGCGCTTCCATCTCGGACGGAACTGGAGTCCCAGGCCGGCGGTGAAAGAAGATCGCGAACTCGTGACGGGTGGCCCTTATGTTTATGTGCGCCACCCGATTTATACGGGCCTTATCCTCACGTCGTTCGGCACTTTCGCGCCGGAATAATGAAACTTTTTTGTGATTTATTCATAGTGATTTGATAATAACGCATTTTTAGCGTCGCAACTCAATTTTTGAGCGAGGACGGCTCGGCAGGAGATGGTGAGGGGGAGGAATACCGAGCCGTCCGAGCGAATCCCGTCGCCTGCGGCGGCGGGCAGCTTGTCAGGTCAGGTTTCGTTTCTTTGATTTGTGAATTAAATTCGGCAAAATAATTTCAAAAGTTTGCAGGCGTTTTAGCGTTTGCTGACCGTTTACAAAAAATGTCGAACTTCAATGTGTTAGCTCGC
>DAIDAY010000015.1 GCA_027310365.1 bacterium | reverse complement strand
TGTTTTCTCATGCAAACAGACAAACGTTTGTCTGTTTGAAAGTCAAACCAGACGAAAAAGTCCGATGGTATCAGGCATTTTCGTCTGGTTTGCTATGCAAAAACACACACCGATTTTTCCTTAACTCCCTTTTTCATGTTTTTATTTTGCCACCAATTTCATAAATAGTCATGTTTTTGAAAAGAAAAACCACCGAAACAAATCGATGGTTTTTCTTTCTTGAATACGGCACTCAGCCGGTATGCCATGACGGGACGGAGGTCGGGTCCGCAGTTCGACGAGGCTTCTCGGTCGGCCTCGATACTGCGCTGACTCGTGCTGCCGGGCCTGGATTCGAACCAAGATACACAGATCCAGAGTCTGCGGTCCTACCGTTAGACGACCCGGCAATTATTACTTTCTATTCTCTTATTATTACTTCCTTTTCTACTCTTTTGTCCCTCAACCTTTTTTCGTAGTTTCTTGCCTCTTTTTCCGATCTGTGCGCTTTTCAGTACGTAAACGTACCGCATAACCCCGATATTTCACTACGGGACCCGCCTCTACAGACGAGCGGCTCCGGCAAAGATATCCCCATTTTACAATAAAAAAGCACCTCCCACAAATCACAAAAATCATTGATAAGGGGAGGTGTCAGGAGGAGATAGGAAAAACATGAGGCTGCCGCACGAGCATCTTTGTGTAGTGGGGAAATCGGAAAATGTCGTCAATGCGACAGCCTCAAAACTTTTTATGTTAAATAAACCTTGAAGACACGATAGTACGGAATGCTTCCTTTGTCAACTCTCGTGTTTTCGGACGGCGTAGCGGTACTTGCAGTAATCGCAGTCAGGGTCCGGGTCTGGCATTTCATCGGAAGCGAGGCATATTTTTATTTCACCGAGGGAGTTCTCGATCCACTCGTCGCTGCCTTTGTAAGGAATTACCTTTACAGTGAATTCGAGTTTTTTATCGAACGCCTTCTTGTCGACATCGCCGTTGCAATAGACGAAATAAGCGATCTCGGAAACCTTGAAACCGTTGTGGCGGAAGAGCCACTGATATACTTCCACCTGCCGCTTGTATGAGATTTGCCAATCGGCATCCAAATTTACTTCCCCGGTTTTGGACGTCGCTTTGTAATCGACGATGTGGAGTTCCCCCTTCGGATTTACCCAGATATCATCGATGCCGCCGTGGACTTCAAGGTTCGTGAGTTTGTGGAAAAACCGTATTCCCCTCCTCCGCGAATCGCGCCATTCCTCAAGTCGTTCATTGGGGTACGGGACGACATCCAAGCCGTATTCTTTCATGAGCGGATGCTTCGATCCGTTTGCCCGGTGGATGTCAAATTCTTTTTTGAGGAGCGCGTCGACGGCATTGTTCAAGCTGAAGGGGAATCCGTTGGGCCGTGCCGTGCCGATCCGCTTATCCAAGTAAAAGCAACGGGAGCACTCCATAAAGAGCTCGATGCCGCTCCGGGAAATTTCGAATGGATCATTCGATTTCGGATCGAAAAGCTTTGTTTTCCTTTGGGCCGTGTAATAAATGGACATCCCCTCTATTTTAGAAGGCTTGTCTGGTTAGGACAAGCCTTCTGCTTGAGACCGGTGGGAGGGAAAAAATATTTTCTTGACCCTTGTGAGAGCTGCCTCAAAGAGTATGAGGGATGTTCCTTGCTCGTTCTCCAGGGTTATTTCAACCCGATCTTCGTGCAGCGCTATGCCAGTATTTTCGAAGTCGATCGATTGGAGAAAATACACGTTGAGTTCCGTGTCCGCGGCGATCTTCTTATTGACGAGCTTTTTCAGATTCGATTTGTTTAGTTTTTGCCCCTCCATCTCCAGTATTTTTCTCAATTCCCCCAGCTGGATTTCAAATGATATGGCCATTTGCTGCCCTCCTCTGTTGGTTGTGATGTGCTTCCGTCCGTATTATACCATTACCCATTCTTCTCCTCCCGCCGCGCTTTCCTGCGTTCGGCTTCGGTCAGGAACATCTTCCGGATGCGTATGTTCTTCGGCGTTATTTCGACGAGTTCGTCGCCACCGATGTAGTTCAAGGCGTCTTCGAGCGTGAGTTCCCGGGGGACTTCCAACTGGTCTTGGAGACCTTCGTTTTTCGCCCGGAAGTTCGTGAGCTGTCTTGTTCGGCAGGCATTTACAAGAACGTCTCCGGATTTGGCGTTGATGCCGACGACCATTCCCTCGTAGGCGGGTGTTCCGGATGTGACAAACAGTTTTCCCCGCCCCTGCGCCGCGACGAGGCCATAGTTGTTCGTTATGCCGTTTTCGGTATTGACGATCGATCCATGTTCATCGTTTCCCAATTCACCCCTATACGGTTCGTACCCCAAAAACAAGCTGTTCATAATTCCTGTTCCCTTGGTCGAAGTCAAAAACAAGTTCCGTATGCCGATAAGTCCCCGCGTCGGGACGGCGAAGTCCATGAATGCAGTGCCGCCTGCCCGCGCAGACAGATTATCGACGCGCATATCTTTCATGGCGCCCAAGCGTTTACCCATGATTTCGATCACGACGCCCGAATAGGCTTCCGGCACTTCGATGGAAACCAATTCGATAGGCTCCAGTTTTTTGCCGTTTTCTTCCTTGAAAATAACCTGCGGCTTCGAGACTTCGAGCTCGAATCCCTCCCGCCGCATCTTTTCGATGAGTATCGAAAGGTGGAGTTCGCCTCTTCCAGCGACGATCCAGCGGTCGAAGGAATCAGTCGGCGTGACGGAGAGCGCCACGTCGGTTTCGAGCTCATGTTCCAAACGTTCTTTGATATTTCGGGAAGTCGTGTACGTTCCGTCCTGTCCGGCGAAAGGCGACGTATTCACGCCGAATGTCATCTTGATCGTCGGTTCATCGATGGAAATGGTCGGAAGCGCAAGGGGGTTCTCCACGTCGGCGATGGTTTCACCGATCGAAATATCAGGGATGCCCGCGACGGCAACGATATCCCCCGCTTCGGCTTCGTTCACGTCGGTGCGATTCAATCCGTCGAAAAGCATGACGGCGCTCAGTTGTTCCTTCTTGATTTCGCCGCTCCTCGTGATGTGCGCCACCGTCATTCCCTTTTTGAGTTTGCCGGAATACAGACGGCCGATGGCGACCTTGCCTTTATAGCTGTCGTAGACGAGGTTCACGGTGAGCATCTGCACCCCGTGAGACTTACCCGCACTTTGCGCACCTGAGGGATCTATGGGCGAACTGTTTCTGAGGGAATGAATCGGCCTCACGATTCCTACCGTCGGCGGGGGTATATACTCTATTATCTTATCGAAAATGGGTGCGACGTTCTTCATTTCAGAGAGGTTGGGTTTCAGTCCCGCTTTCCCTTGAATGGCCGAAGCGTAGATAATCGGAAACTCTATCTGTTCTTCAGTTGCACCGAGTTCAATGAAGAGATCGTAGGTCGCGTTCAGGACCCATGCCGGGCGAGCGTCAGATTTGTCGATCTTATTGATGATGAGGATCACTTTATGGTCTGCCTGGATGGCTTTCCGGAGAACGAATTTCGTTTGGGGCATCGGCCCCTCCTTCGCATCGACTAAAAGGAGAACGCCATCGACCATCCGCATGATGCGCTCCACTTCCCCGCCGAAATCGGCGTGGCCGGGCGTATCCACGATATTGATTTTCACGCCCTTATAATGGACAGAAGCATTTTTCGAGAATATGGTAATGCCGCGCTCGCGTTCCAGTTCATTGGAATCCATAATCAAGTCCTGCGGCGCGTCGCTTTTCATCTTGAACCCTTCGGACTGCTTCAAGAGCGAATCCACCAAGGTCGTTTTTCCATGGTCGACATGAGCGATAATCGCTATGTTTCTGATATTTTTCTCGTTCATATTACCCCTTGAATGAAAGGACCCGCTCTCACGGGCCGCTCATTGTTCTTTATTCAAGCAGAAAAATCGCCTCTTGTCAAAATGTTATAAATGCCATACCATACAAAACATGGCGGAAAAAATTAAATTCAAAGGGGGCGGAGAAATGTTTTCTCCGGACGAAGTGGCTCGGGATCTCGTTGTTCATTTTGTGAAAGAAGAGAGCGAAAAGAATATAGATCCGGGGAATGTGGGAATATGGGGAGCTGATTTAGAGTCTCGCATAATGACGAAACTGCAAAGTCTTGAGGAGGAGAGCAGGAGAGGAGACGCAGAGCTCTTGGCGCGGCATGTCCTTTTTCTGTTAAATTCCACGACCCTGAGAGGCGAAAAAGGCGGAAATGAGAAGATCACAAAAGAGGAAAGCGACGCGATAAAAGAGGCTGTGATCAGGTCTCTTGAGAAATATCTCAGCTCATGAACTCGCGACCCCTTACTTTCTTGTGGTAAGCAATGGCGAAGCGATGAGCTTCGTCTCTTACTTTTATGAGCGTCTCGAGGTTCGTGAAATCCGGAATTTTGCCGACGACATCGTTTCTCTTCCGATCGGGCCCCTTGGCGATTCCGACAACCGAGACTGCAATCCCCGCTTTCTGAAGGGTCTTTTTCACCGCATTCACTTGTCCTTTCCCGCCGTCGATTAAAAATAAATCGGGCAGCGGCCAGTTGTTTTTCAGGCGTCTTTCCAACACTTCTTCGAGCATCCCGAAGTCATTCGGCTGAAGAACCGTCTTTATTTTGAATTTCCGATATTCATTGTTATCCGGTCTGTTATCGGAGAATACGACCATCGATCCGACGGCTGACGCGCCGCTGATATTCGAAATATCGTATCCTTCTATCCGTGTCGTCTTTTGAGATTCGTCATCTGGGTTCCGCACTTTATTCTCGGAGGCGATTGCGACGTCTTGGATGTGCTGGAGAGCGAAAAGCTGGCGTTTCAACTCCTTTGCTCTTTCAAAATTCAGCGCTTCGCTTGCCGCTTTCATGTCGCGCTCCAAGTTCCGCGTGATGCGTTTCGTTTTTCCCTCGAACACCAGTTTCAAGTTCTCGATGTTTTTAAGATAGTCCTTGCGGGATATGGCACCAATGCACGTGCCGGGGCAGAGACCTATCTGATGGTCAAAACAAGCTCTTTCAAGCGGCGTTCTCGGTGTTGGGTGAATTGCATACGGAAATATCCTGCGGAGAATGCGCAGGGCTTCGCGGATGCTTGATGCCGAAGTGAAAGGGCCGTACCCCGCACTGAACTGAACGCTACGCCCTTCGCGCTTCCGCAGGGAACGTTTTGCGGGGCGTTTAGTTAGTGACGGGGCAAGTCCTTTTCCCCGGATGTCTTTTTCTCTCGCTAACAATACCTGAGGGAATTTCTCGTTGGTAATACCGGCGAAAAGGAAGCTTTTGTCGTCTTTTTCTTTGACGTTGAACGGCGGCTGGTATTTTTTAATCAACGCTGATTCCAGAACGAGCGCCCTGATCGCGGTGTCGGTTTCTTTGAAATTGATTTTTCTGATGCGGTCTATCAGTTCCTTGATGCGCGGATCATGCTTGTCCTCCGGGGCTTTAGCGGAAGTGGATGCCCGCCTGCCTTCGCCAAGGTTTCGGCGGGCAGGCGTAAAATAACTGGAAACCCGGCGTTTCAGGTTTACCGCCTTGCCAACATACAGTATCTTTCCTGCGGCATCTTTCATGATATAGACACCCGGCGTCTCGGGGAGTTTTGGATAGAGATTCATGGTGATCAAAAAGTGATGAGCAATCAGCGACGAGTAACTATAATAAAAATCCCTGATTGTTTGTTGCTCGTCGCTGGTTACTTGTCATCTCGTTAGTAATCGTTTCCAGAGATGAGATCGATGAATTTTTGCAGAGGCGTCCTTCGTGGTTTCGGCCAGTGCGCCAGTTTCCGAATCTTTCCAATGTTGTTTCTCGTTTCATTTTCCCCCCTTTCTATGATTTCTCGCGCGAGACGGAAATCATTCCAGTGATAATTCAAGACCGGCGGATGAAGTACCATGTCAGCCCCCCTCATTTTTTCCTTGGCAACCTGGAATTCAAGGGCTGAAAAGGCGTCGATGATGGCGGATTCTATTCCCATGAGTGACAGGTTTTCTTTTTCGAGACTCGGCCATTCATTGGAAATGTTGACTCCTAAAACGAAGTCGGGGTGCATTGACTTTGCGGCGTCAACGGGAACCGGATCGACGAATCCGCCATCGATCAAAACGTGCCCATCAATTTGAATGGCCTTGAAAACGAAAGGGATCGCTGCGCTGGCGTGTATGGCTCTTTCGAGGCTGCCGCTCGAAAGAACGACCTCTTCTCCCGTCTTGATGTCCGTCGCAACGGCCCGGAAGGGTATTTTCGTTTCTTTGATGTTCAGTCCCCTTATTTTTTCCGTGAGTATTTCCTCGACGCGGTCTGGATCTTTGAAAAGGAAATGTTTCGTCTTATGGGGCACGGCGGACCATACGGCGTGCTTGTCGGCTATCTCCAGGAAAACATTCTCCACATATTCGATATCAAGCGTCGCGGCGTAGAGCCCTCCCACCACGGCGCCGATGCTCGTGCCAGCGATGCAGCTTATTGCGAACCCGGCATTCAAGAGCGTTTTGATAACGCCGATATGCGCGAGCCCCTGCGCCGATCCACTCCCCAAAGCCAAGCCGATGCTTTGCTTTTGTTTCATGGTTTCTATTTTAAAATTTTCTTCAAGTATTCTCCAGTGAAGCTTCCCGCTTTCTTCGCGATTGCTTCCGGCGTTCCCACACCGACAATTTTTCCTCCTTTTGCGCCTCCCTCGGGGCCGAGATCGATAATCCAGTCAGCCGTCTTGATGACATCGAGATTGTGCTCGATGACAACGACGGTGTTCCCCCGCTCGACGAGCTTCTGGAGAACCTCAATGAGCTTTTTGACATCGGCGAAGTGGAGACCGGTTGTCGGTTCGTCCAAGAGGTAGAGCGTTTTTCTCGTATCGCGCTTCCCGAGTTCCGCCCCGAGCTTGATTCTTTGCGCTTCGCCGCCTGAGAGCGTCGTCGCCGACTGACCGAGTTTCAAATATCCCAAGCCGACTTCGTTGAGAATTTTCAATTTATCGTATATCCACGGAATGTCGTCGAAGAATTTCACCGCTTCCTCAATCGTCATCTCGAGAACCTCATAGATGTTTTTACCGCCCCCTTCTGAAACTTTAGCGGAAGAGGATCCGTATTGCACTTCCAAGGTTTCCCGGTCGAAGCGCTTGCCCTTGCAGACATCACAGGTCACGTAGACGGTCGGAAGAAAGTGCATTTCGATCGCGATGACACCATGGCCTTCGCAGTTCTCGCACCGCCCGCCCCGCACGTTGAAGCTGAACCGCCCGGGCTTGTATCCGCGGACTCGCGCATCCGGCGTCGAGGCGAAAAGATCGCGGATCGGTCCCCAGGCACCGACATAGGTCGCCGGATTCGACCGCGGCGTGCGGCCGATCGGCGATTGGTCGATGTTGATGACGCGATTGATGTACTCTGTTCCCGTCATTCCTTTGCATTGACCTGCCTTGCAGTGGGATTTGTTAAACTTGTTGGACAAGTTTTTGAAGAGCACGTCGTAGACGAGGGTCGATTTGCCAGACCCAGAGACGCCGGTCACAACCGAGAACCTTCGAAGTGGGATCTCGACATTGAGATTCTGAAGATTATTTTCGGTAGCGCCTTGCACTCTCAAATACTCGTGAGTTCTCGGCACGGATCGTCTTATTTTGGGAATTTCAATGAATGCTTCGCCCCGGAGGTAGTCAAGCGTAAGCGAACGCTGCCTCTTGTCTTCCAGCACGTTCGGAATGGACCCTTGTGCCACGATTTTTCCGCCGTGGATACCCGCTCCGGGGCCGATATCAACGAGGTAATCCGATTCCCGAATCGTCTCCTCGTCGTGCTCGACGACGATGATGGTATTGCCGAGATCGCGGAGATTCTTGAGCGTTTGAATGAGTTTCGCGTTGTCCCGCTGGTGAAGACCGATGGTCGGCTCGTCGAGGATATAGAGCGCTCCCACGAGACGCGAGCCGATCTGGGAGGCTAAGCGGATGCGTTGGGATTCGCCGCCCGAAAGAGTCCCCGCCTTCCGGTCGAGCGTCAGATATTCGAGGCCAACATCGATCATGAATTTCAAGCGGCTCTTAATCTCCTTCAAAGGTATTTCTGCGATGGCACTCAAGTTCTCGGATTTCTTGAGTGTGGTTTCGAGCTTGACGAAGAAGTTGTATGAGTCGCTGATGGAAAATGCCGTGACTTCGGTGATGTTTTTCTCGTCTATCAAAACGTTCAAACTTTCCCTCTTGAGCCGCTTGCCGAGACAGATCGGGCATATTTTTTCCGACCAAGGATTTTCCACCCCCAAGCCGTGGCATGTCTCGCAAGCGCCGAACGGACTGTTGAAGGAAAAGAGCCGCGGCTCTATTTCCGGGAACGAAAAGCCGTCGTTGGGGCAGGTGTATTTCGCCGAAAGCGAAACTTCCTTGTCGGTGATGATGGTCACGACGTCCTTGCCATATTTCAGTGCGTTTTCGATGCTTTCCGCGAGGCGCATCCGGTTTTCTTTGACGCGATAATCGAGGTTCGCGGGAACCCGGTCGACGACGAGATCGATTGAGTGCTGCTGGTACCGCGAAAGATCGATGCGCTCCCGCAAGCTCGCATACTTGCCGTCGATCCGCACTTCCGAAAACCCGGCGTTCAGGAAATCGTAGAGCATCTGGTAGTATTCCCCTTTCCTGCCGCGGACGACTGGCGAAAGAATGACGAGATTTCTTTTTTCTTTCGATGCGCGCGAGATCTGGACGGCGATGTCCACAATTTCTTCCTGGGTCATCTTTTTGATTTCTCGGCCGCACAACGGACAGTGCGGAACGCCGACGCGCGCGAAGAGAACGCGGAGATAATCGTAGATTTCCGTGATGGTCGCGACCGTGGAACGCGGGTTCGCGCTGTGATGCTTTTGATCGATGGAAATGGCGGGCGAGAGCCCCTCGATTTCATCCACGTCGGGTTTGTCCAAATGACCCAAGAACTGCCGGGCGTATGCCGAAAGCGATTCGATATACCGCCTCTGGCCTTCGGCGAATAAGGTATCGAAGGCCAGGGACGATTTCCCGGAACCGGAAAGTCCCGTCATGACGATCATCTTGTCGCGCGGTATCTCCAAATTAATATTCTTCAGGTTGTGCTCTCTAGCTCCCTTGATGATGATTTTATTGGTCATAATGCCAAGAACCCTCGGTTTGTCCCCTAGGAGTATATAAGCCAAGTTTATTCCCGAGTTTGCCCGAAGTCAAAAGAGCCTCATCTTTTATAATATTATCGTTAAGCCAGGATTCTATCTCTTGTAAGAATTCATTCTCTGTTCGTTTCCCTTTGAATCAGCGACTCGTTTTGCAAGGGATACGAGATAATCTTTTGTGCTTTCAGGGTGATCCTTGACGAGTCCATAGTAACGGACAGCCGCTTTCTTTGAGAATGTTGGGTAGAGCTCACCGCCAAATGTTTGTCTTGGTGCTGCCAACGCGGATTCCAGTTTTGAGCGGCATGATCCATGAATTTCGTCATATAGGCTCTTTCTGTAAGTCAAAAAGCGCCACCGCAATAGGGTGGCACATTTTCTCCATCAGCTCCATGTCTATGTAATGTATAGGCTTAGGTTCTGTCATCATCGGCCAAGCGCCCAAAAACATCGCGGTAGTCCCTTACTGCCCTTTTTGCGCCCTCAACAGCCTTCTTCTCCAAATCTTCACGCGTCAGCACTTTGGCGTGCGTCTCCTTTTTATTCAGTTGTAAAAGTTTCAGCAATTGACGCATGTGTTTCATTGCATCAAAGCCCTATGTTTTTTATCAAATCTTAGTGATGTCTGACTGATTTCTCTTTGTATTTCTGGAGATCGTCCTTGATTCTATTCTTGATTTTATCCACGGCCGTCCGAAGATTCGCGTCCAAATCCTCGGCGAAGAACCTCTTTTGGGGTAGGTCTATCCTTATCGCAGCCCGGAATACGTCGCCGTGCTTATGGTGTTTCGTCGTGCGCCCTACCTCAATAAAAGTGGTTATCTCCCCCCTTGCCTCAAATCTCTTGATGAACTTTCCCAAAGGGTTGAGTTTCGTCTCGATGTACGTTTTGATCGACGGCGTTAAGTCCAACCCTGTGCTCTCGATGTTTATTTTCATGGATCAATTATAACAAGTTGTGGCAAGCCAGACACCCCCTATTTTTTGATTTTCTTCATCAGTAGTTTTATTTCATCCCGCAGTATCGCCGCAAGCTCAAAATCCAGCTTCTCGGCAGCTTCTTTCATATCCTTCTGCTTCTCTTTGATGAGAGCCTCCAAGGCCTTCTTCGATTTCGGCAAAGGCGTCGTTTCCAAACTCAATATTTCTTCGGTCGGGAGGATATCCTTGATTTCCTTGGTTATCGTTCTCGGCGTGATGTTATGCTCCTCGTTGTACGCCATTTGAAGTTTTCGCCTTCGTTCCGTTTCCTTGACCGCACGGCTGATGGATCCGGTGATGTTGTCGGCATACATCAAAACTTCGCCTTCAATGTTCCTGGCCGCGCGTCCGATGGTTTGGATAAGCGACGTTTCGCTCCTCAAAAATCCTTCCTTGTCGGCATCGAGTATCGCGACGAGCGAAACCTCCGGCAAGTCCAGTCCTTCGCGAAGGAGGTTCACGCCGACCAAAACATCGATATTGCCTTTCCGGAGATTGGTTAGTATTTTTATCCTCTCCAAGGTATCCACGTCGCTGTGGAGGTACGTCACTTTTATTTTCTTTTCCTCGAGATAAGCACTTAAATCTTCGGCCATGCGTTTGGTGAGAGTTGTCACAAGCACTCGCTCTTTCTTTTTCACCCGTTCTTCTATACGCGGTATCAAATCCTGTATTTGCCCTTGCGCAGGCCGGATGGTTATTTTTGGGTCGACGAGACCGGTCGGCCGTATGATTTGCTCGACGATTTGGGAACTCTTTTCCCTTTCGTACGGTCCGGGCGTTGCCGACATGAAAATTGATTGACCGATTTTTTTCTTGAATTCCTCAAATCGCAATGGCCGGTTGTCGGCTGCGGAGGGCAGGCGGAAACCGTACTCGATAAGTATTTTCTTCCGCGATGCGTCGCCGTAGTACATACCTTCAAGCTGCGGAATAGTGACATGTGATTCGTCTATCACGGTCAGGAAATCCGATCCTCCGAGATCGAAATAATCCAGAAGCGTTTCCGGCGGCTCCCCCGTTTTCCTTCCCGAGAGGTGGCGCGAATAGTTTTCAATGCCGTTGCAGTAGCCGATTTCGCGGATCATCGCCATGTCCGCTTTCGTTCTTCGCTCGAGGCGCTCAGCTTCCAGGAATTTTCTCCCCTTCTCGAATTTTTTGAGTTGTTCGTTCAACTCCGTTTCGATGGCTTTCAACGCCCGTTCACGGCTTTCCGGCGGCGTTATGAAGTGCTTCGCGGGGGCAATGTACGCTTCGTCGACGGTTTTGGTTTGTCCCGGCTTGAATCCTTCGACCGGGTTTATTTCGTATATTTTTTGGATGACGCCGTCCTTGAGTTCGAGATTATAAATGTTTTCGATGCCCGGCGGCATGATGTCCCAATTATCCCCTTTCACGCGGAAGGTGCCTCGTTTCAAGTCGGCCATCGTTCTCGTGAACTGGAGTTCAACAAGTTTTTTCATGAGATCGTGGCGGTTGATCTGCGTGCCGGGCGTGAGCTTCATGATATTTTCGGCATAAATCTCAGGAGCGCCCAAGCCATAAATGCAGGAAACCGACGCAATGATAATGACGTCCCTCCTTGTCAAAATCGCCGCAGTCGCCGCGTGGCGGAGCTTGTCGATTTCGTCGTTGATCATCGCTTCCTTACCGATGTACGTATCGGATGTCGGGAGATACGCCTCCGGCTGGTAATAGTCGTAGTAGGAAACGAAATAGTTTACGCTGTTATGCGGAAAAAGTCCGCGGAATTCGTTGGTGAGCTGGGCGGCGAGCGTCTTATTGTGGGCGATGACGAGTGTTGGTTTTTGGATTTCTTGAATTACGCAGGCAATTGAAAAAGTTTTGCCGCTTCCTGTGACGCCAAGGAGGGTTTGATTTTTGTATCCTTTTTCGATGCCGGAAACCAGTTTTTCAATCGCCTGCGGCTGGGAGCCGGCAGGCCTATAGTTGGATTCGATTTTAAATACTTTGTTCATATTCCTTTATATGTTAAGCGTTTGCGTTGCGGGACGTCAAAAAAGGAAAGCCGGACTTTCCATGGGAGGTCCGGCTACCCGATCTGTTCGATGTCGCTATTTCAAGAATTCTGCCAGTTTAGTCTTGTCGATAAAACCATCTCCGTACGTCTTCTCGATCTGGTCGATAATTTTTTTGATGAACGATAGCGCGGCTTTGGTTTGATCGGCGCGCGCCGGATCGGCGCTTATTTTCTCATAATACTTGATGCTGCTGGTGAGTTTGAGACCGAGGTTTTGGAATTTATCCAGCTCATTTTGCTGATCACGGCGATGAGACAATGCATATGCTAAAATATCATTGCGGTAATTTTTGGACACATACTCGGTGCCATTGTATCCGCGGACATCAAAATTAATCTCCGTACCGCCGGGATGCATCGTGATTGAACCGGCCACTTCATGAAGCATGGCCGGATGCATCGGTTCCAGCGGCGCGTTGCCCACTTCGATGATCGGGTTTCCGGCGGGGTGAAGCGGCGTTGTCGGTATTTTTGGCGGGTGATCGGGATAACCCATGATGTTTTCGTGGCCAGTGATCGGCTGACCGAAGACGTCTTGCACAAATTGCTGCTCGGGATCATTCTTCGGCGCGCTCATCTCGAGCGGTTGCGGCGGCGCGGGACTAACGTGTTCCGGGAAAATGCTCGCGCCGATTGGCTGACCGCTTTTCGGAATAACCTCAAAGCGTCCCGTGCCGCCGTTTTTGCCGGGAATGTAATTTACGACGTCGCCTTTATGTACCAGTCCGGCATCAGCGATCTTCATGGCGCCGGATGGAGTGTGCGCAACAGATTCGGGGTTTACCCAAGCCGCGCTGAATTCCTTTTCGTTTAAACCAAGCGATCTGGCCGCTCCCCAAACCGAACCATGTTCGGGTATGACCGCTGCAGATTCCGGGTTGACGGCCGCTCCCGGTATCGGCACCGTTAAACCGCGCGGGATTTCCTGCGGAGCTTCCGTCGGTTGATCGCTTGAGTGCGCAGCAGCCGAAATTTCAGCGGTATGACTTAAATCGGAATGGCTTAATAGATGGGCAATGTTATGGATTGTATTTTCAATGATGGTATCTACGGCCGCAATCGCAACCACGCTTTTACCGGCTAATTCCAAATATCGTGCGCCCATTGCAAAGGCGTCTACCGTACCGTATTGGCCGACGGAGCGATCCCAGTCCCTTAACCCCTTCTCGTATTTGGCGACGATTTTTTTCTCCGCAGCCGCTTTTTCCGATTTGTTCAAGGATTTCTCCGCACTGATCGCCGCAAACTTTTCCCGTATTTTGCTTGCGGAATGCTCAATGTTAAGTTGTGCGACTCTCCTAATCATTGCGCTTGCCAAATTTACCTTTTCCGCAAAAGTCTCTTTTTGGAGACGGTTCAAAATATCTTGAGGCAAGTTAGTCGCGTAAGCTATTTCAAGGTCCTCGTACAAGACCTCCTTATCGCCATTTTGTTCCTTCGCTTTACTGTAGATATTCCACGCTTCCTCTGCCGCGATTTTGGCATCCTGAATGCGGGTTTTGTCCATGACTATTTCGCTTTTGAAGTGAGCTTCTTTACCCGCTTCGGCGAGTCGCGCGACGCCCATGCTGATCATCATGGCGTAACGTACCGGCATTGCAGCCGTCCAGCCGACGAGATCGCCGATCGTGCGGCCGTATTTGGCCAGGTTGCCGGCCAGATAACCGGCGCTGGCGCCACCGTGCAGCCATTTGCTCCAGCCTTGTATTTTTCTCTTGCGCACATCATTGAGACGCTTATCTGCGATTTTCTCGTCGTGGCGGTATGTTTCCGCCAGTCCGGACATGAAACGCGCCATCTTTTTTTGCGACTCGGATTTCCCGCCGAGTTTTTCAAAAAGACCGGCGAAAAAAGCGCTTTTGCCTTTTTGGGCGTAAAAACCGGCGCTGGCAATTCCACGCATCAACCCCATCTTTTCCTCGCGGGACATCGCGTTAATTTCTTTTTTTATCTCCGCCATCTCCGGGGATTGTTTGAACCCTTCTTCCTGTCTCATCTTCATTTTTGCGATCAGTTCTTCCGGGTTACTTTTTTCGATCTCCTCGTCGGAGATTCCCGCGTATCGCGCCGTTTCTTCCAATCTTTTTGAAACGAACATGGGTATGCCGCCTTTTTCCGTTGCGGCGATCAAGTCATTGATACGCTTTTCGAGATCCGCGTCATAGTCCGGCTTTCCCGGCGTGGCCAGCCGGAGCGTTTCCGGTTGCTGTTTCTCTACGGCCGGTGGCGCTAATGACGGAGTTTTCTCTTTTTTTCCCAAGCAATTCTGCCTTCGGCAGCAATCTCTGCCGCCGACTTCAACCGGTTTTCTCCCGCCTTCGTTTCCGGCGATTCATTGAAGACTTCATCGCTGAGCATTTCCGGCGACATTTTTTCCATGGTTGAATTATACCACAATATTTACTCAAAAATGAGAACGGCGGCGGCCACGACGGTCGTCCAAAGGCCATCCTTGTGTCCTTCCGCCGATTGCGTGATATTGGTTGTTTTGAAAATCTTCCCCGATGATTTATACACCTGTTCCCGTTCGTCCCACGCGGCGTTCGAATCGAATTCCAATCCCAAAGTTGAAGCGAGCATCGTTGCAGCCAAATCCTCGGCATACTCCCCCGCTTTCTCTTCCGTTTCGCCGAAGGCGTGATGTTCGGAAAGATAGCCGTACTGATTCGGATCAGAAGGCTGGGCCAGCCCGACGGAAGAAACGATGAGCCGGTTCGGTTCGTTGGTTTCATTTCTTGCCATGACGCAAAAAACCACTTGGCCAGGAGGGAGGAGTTTCTTTCCTTCGTCTCTTGGTACCCGTTTGCAGTTCGGCGGGAAAATCGAACTCACCTGCACGAGGTTGTATTCGGCAATCCCCGCATCTCTCAAAGCCATTTCAAACGACTGCAGATGTTCCTTGTGGCGCCCGACGCCTTTCGTGAAGAACATCCGTTTGGGTACCAAGTTGTCTGCCATGAGTACCGATTATACCACAAAGATTGCTTGTATGCTTTTTGCGTGAAGTTTTCGCGTCCCGGCGGGATGACGTACGTCCGGCTTACGTCCGGCCCCGGTTTGAAAGCCGCTCAGGGCGGCGTTCATTTTCACGGGATTTTTCGATACAGGGATGATTCGCTTCATCCCCCTCTACAGAATCAGATAATTTTTTACCCGCTCAACCAAATCATCCAAGCCGATCCCCTTTTTTATGAAGTCGAGCGCTCCGTTTTCTTTGGCAAGCCGGACGTCTATTTCCGGGCGGAGTGGATCGCTGAATGCGGTCAGAAAAACCACCTTGATGTCTTTCGTCGCGGAATTTTCGTGGAGTTTCTGCTGGGCGGTGACACCGTCCATGACCGGCATCTTCACGTCCATCAGAACGAGGTCCGGATGGTTGGCTGTTGCAACCCTCAACCCTTCTTCGCCGTTCGCGGCGGCGACAACTTTAAATCCCGAGTTTTCGAGCTTCGTCTTGTAAATCGAGAGGACATCCAGCTCGTCATCGACGAGAAGGATGAGAGGCGGCGTATGATTTGTTGTCATGAAATTCAGTATATCACAAAATGGAAAAAGTGAGGCGGAACGTACTTCCCTTTCCGATTTCACTCCGTTCAAGGACGAGATCGCCTCCCATAAGTCGCGCCAGGAAGCGTGAGATATAAAGACCGAGGCCGCTTCCGTATTCCTGGCTCCGCACGAATACCTGCCCCGTCTCAAATTTATTGAAAAGTCTGGTTTGCTCGTCCGCGCTTATGCCAATGCCAGTGTCGGAGAAACGGACGTTCACCGTTTTGTTTTCCTCCCCAATTGAGACGGTTATGCCGCCGCGGTCGGTATAGTGGATCGCATTGCTGATGATATTCACGTAAATCTGCTGGAGGCGGAACTGATCGAGCCGTAGTTTGGGGAGAGAAAATGATAGCGGAACATCAAGGGTGATGGAAAGGCCCTTTTGGTTCGCCAGCGGGAGAAGATCGTTGATGGTTTTTTGCAGAACTTCCCTTATGTCAACCGGCTCGAAACTCAAGGCAACTCTCCCAGCTTCCATGTTTTGCACGTCGAGAAAATCATTCACGATTCCCAGGAGACGCACCGCACTCCTCAAAACGCTCTCGAGCTGAGAACGGATGCCGCCGTCTCGTATGGTTCTGTTTTCAAGAATCAGTTCGGTGTTTCCCCGAATGATGGTAAGCGGTGTCCGCATTTCATGAGCCGCAATGGCGAGGAATGAATCCTTCGATTCTTCGAGGCGCTTTTTCGCCGTAATGTCCTCGATCAGGAGAACCATTCCTATGATTTCATTCCCGCCGCTGGGGCGCGAGAGGAAAACGGGAGTCGCAATGATGGAGAAAAATTCATTTCTCAGTTTCGCTTCGGCAAGCTTGAAAGCCCCCTCTTTTTTGATGCTGCCCGTGATCGTCTCGCTGTCAAAAGCAGGTGAAAAAATGGAGCCGATGACATCGAGGGATTTCGCATTTTGAGGAATAATCTGCGCTGCGGCTTGATTTGAGAGGATGACGGCGCCTTGCGGATTTATGAGGAAGAATCCCAAGGGCAAGCTGTTGATGGAAGCTATGAGCTGGGCTTGTTCTTCCTGAAGCTCCCGCGTGCGCTGGATGATTTTTTTCTCCACCCCTTTCTTCTCGGTATCGAGTGCGCGGATCGTTGATCGGAGAGATTGCATCATGACGTCGAATGATTGAGCAAGACTGCCCACCTCGTCTTTTTCGTCGAGGAGATCTCGGTCGACCGAGAGATCGAGGTTTCCGCCGGCGACGTCTTTGGCGAGTTTCGTGAGCTTGCCGAGCGGAGCTACAAGCTGGCGGGAGAAAGACAAGGAATAAATCGCGGCGCCGGCCGCCGCGAGCAGAAAAAGCGCGCCGCCTATCACTTCGCCAACCAGTTCGTTTTTCGCGATGATTTCCTGTAATTGTTCGGTGTATTGAAGATCACTGAGAATCAGCGTTCCTGTATTTGCCGTCGCGAAATAACTTTGGCGGAGCGCCGCGTCGTACGTCGCGCCGATGCCCGAAACATCTCCCTTCTTCACCGCTGTAATGCCGGCATCGATCTCAGCGAGGAGGGCGTTGATGGTGCTTTTCAAGCCGAGGTATGCGACACGACTCGCCTTGTTCATGGTGGCCACGTCGAGGTTCGAGAACAGCGCTGCGATTTGAGCGCGAAGAGTATCGTATTGAGTCTGGAGCGTTTTGTCATTGACCGATTTTGCGAAGGGGATGAAGAGATTAACCAGTTCGGTGCTTACCTCCGTCAAACGGTGCTCGCCTATCATGTTCGTGGTGACGTCGCGGTACTGCTTGATCAGCGTAAGATGCATGATCGCGAAGAGGAATCCCAAGGCGAGCAGGATTCCGATGATGACAAGGAATGAGATGGAAAGCTTAGTTCGTATGCTCCGCATGAATCCGTGGGGCTACCGCGATGGCGTTGAGGAAATCTGATAAACTTCCGCGTAGGTGTGGAAGCCATCTTTCACCACCGTGCCCGCCATGTTCGCCTTGGTGACGGCCGTCGGCGCAAGAAGATACGAAGGAACATCCATCTTACCATTGTTGGTGGTAACCGTCGCCGGCGGCGTTCGTCCTCCGGCCATTGCCACGGCGAGATCCGCCGCCGCAACCGCCTCGGCTTTGATCGGCTTATAGACCGTCATGGTTTGTGTGCCCCACACGATTCGCTGGGAGGCGGAAAGTTCTGCGTCTTGCCCGGAAACGGGCACTTTTCCGGCAAGCCTTTTTTCCGCGAGCGCCTGAATGACGCCAAATGCCGTCCCGTCGTTCGCCGCGATAACCGCATCGACAGTCTTTCCCGTATCCAAATAACTTTTCATCGTCTTATACGCTTCCGCCGGATCCCAGTTGGGAGTGAATTGGTCCAAGACGAGCGTGATGTCGCCGCTCTTGATTTTCGGATCGAGCACCGCCATCGAACCCCGTTTTACGAGAAAGGCGTTGTTATCGGTCGGCGCGCCACCGATGTAAGCAAAATTCCCCTTCTGGACAACGGCAAGCACCCCTTCGGCTTGCAGTTCGCCTACCTTGACATTATCGAAAGAAACGTAGCCGTCAATAGTGCTGTTTTCAATAAGCCGGTCGTACGCGATGACCCTCACACCGGCATTCTGCGCCTCCTCAATTGCGGGTGCAATCGCTTTCGAATCTGCCGCTACGACGACGATCACTTTCACGCCTTGGCTGATAAGGTTTTCGATTTGCGAAATCTGCGTTGGCACGTCGTAGTTGGAATTCTCTTGAATAACGACAGCGCCGAGTTCTTCGGCGCGCGCCGTAAAGAGATTTTCGTCAGTTAGCCACCGTTCCTCACGCAATGCGCCGAGAGCGAAACCGATGAGTACCGGTTTCTTGTCCTGCGACCCTGCAACCCCGCCCGATGACGGCTGCGCCAGAGGGAAAAACACTATAATCCAGGCAGCGATAGCCGCGAGGATAAGCAATCCGACAACCCAGAGCATTTTTTTCATTGTGTTTATTATATCACAGAAAAAGAAACCTCCATCGACATCTGTTTTATGCAAACGAAGGTAGTAGAAGCGCACTATGGGTCATGGAGCTTAAATGAGTTGTTGGCGCTGGAAATGATTCCCTTGACCCTCCGGAAACTCCTTGATGAAAAGATCAGACTTGAGGAAAGCCTCAAGGGTTTTATCAATGACACCAACAACCCTGACAACCTGACTGCTAAGGTGTTCCGGTTCGCTCACGAGGCTTTGATAAAATGCAAAGGGGATACACCGGAGACCAAAAAACATCGTCCACGAGATCGGTTCGAACTTTTTGTTGAACGACAAAAACTCAGCATTAATATGCTGGAATCGTTCGTTCTCATTGAAAACGCATTGAACGTCCCCCGTCTTCCAAAAAAGAAAGATTAGAACCCGAAGAAAACGTGATGGTTGCAGACCGATTCGGGCTTCCATGGTCTCAATTTCTTGTCTGGTGTATCTTTTTGAGTCCGCTCGAACTTACTTTACCGAAAAATTCTGAAAAACGAAAGTCACCCCGCCGCCAGCCGTCCCGCCGAGGCGGGACGGCCTGCCTCGCAGAAAATTTTGCCTTACATTTCTTAATCGCGCGCCCCCAATAATTTTCTGATAAGGAAAGTCAAAATTTTCTGCTCGGCTCCGCGCTCTCGCGCGGGCGGCGGAATAAAAAGACCGTTAGGTTCGTTAACGGTCTACACTTGCTGTGTTGTGCTCACTGACTATCTCGCGAC
>DAIDAY010000014.1 GCA_027310365.1 bacterium | reverse complement strand
TTCTGAAGCTCGCCGGGAATTCGATAAAAAATTTCCGACTCTCTACGCCGAACTCATCGCCAAATCCTTCGCCGCATCGATGGAGAACCGCGAAGAAGTTCGCGGATCGTGGGTGAAGTTCGAGCAAGGAGATGCAAGCGAGGCGGAGCGGCTTTTCGAATCCCTCAAAGGCAGAGGCACCGGTTGGTGCACGGCCGGACGTTCGACCGCTGAAACGCAGATCGAATCAGGCGACTTTTATGTGTATTATACGAACGACGCGCAAGGCAATCCGACCCAACCCCGCCTCGCGATTCGTATGGACGGTAAAGATCGGATTGGAGAAGTGCGCGGCATATTGCCGCACCAGAACGTCGAACCGGTTATGCAGGGAGTGCTCGACGAAAAACTCAAAGAATTCGGCACGGAAGCCGAAGCGTACCACAAGAAAAGTGATGATATGCGCCTCCTCACCGCGCTTGAACGCAAACACGAAAAAGGCGAGCCGTTCACCAAAGACGATATCGTATTTCTGGATGAAATCAATTCAACCATCGAGGGTTTCGGTTACGAACGGGATCCCCGCATAGAGGAACTTCGCAAGGATCGCAACACCGAAGCGGATCTGCTTACGATTTTCGAATGTACCAAAGAAGAGATTGCTCACGTGCCGAGCGAGATCACGGAAAATACGAAAGCATATGTCGGTCAGCTCGAACCTGGCATTTTCCAAAAGATTCCGGCGACGCTCGAGCATGTGTATACTTCGTTTCCAGAAAAGAAAATCAGAAGGGAAAATGTCGAAGTCGGCGGCAAGTCCGCAGAACAGCTCATCGCCGAATTGGAAGTCGCGGGTATCAATATCTCACCGAATGCCCGGAGCATGCTTCTTAATAAAGCCGAATTCATTCCGACTGCCGATGCCGAAGAAATGACATTCGTCCGCCTTACGGTAGGTGATCTGGGGTTTAGGACAAGTGCGACCACAGCCCAAATTTATGAGCGAGCCCAAGCTCTTGGTCTCAAGCTTTGCCCGCCGGATGCCGGCCCTAACTGGCGTTTGAAGTATCGTAATCAGCCTTTAGGAGAATGGTTCCGTTGTGGTATGAAGCCAATTACTGGCTCCGGCGGCTACCTGCGCGTCTGGCGCCTCGCGCGCTACACTGGCGGCCTGTGGCTGCGCGGTTCTTGGGCGCGTCCGGGCCGCGCGTGGTATCCGGGCGTCGAGTTCGCGTTCCGTCTCCGCAAGTCTGAATCTTAGAAACTTTGCAACTTTTTAACTTCTGACGCTTTGAGTCTTGGACTCTTTGACTCTTTTTTGCGGCGAAGCCGCTCGGCGGTTTTTTTGTACCCCGTTCTTGCCAGCTGTTTGCCCCTGTGGCGAGCGGTTTTGCCAGAGCAAGAGATTTGCACCGATTGAAGACCCGAAACGAACGTAAACGATTTTTGTGAGAATGCCTGCCCGTCCGAAGCTTTAGCGAAGGCGGGGTGCGATTTGCTTAACTTCCGAAAAGTTAAGCAAATATGACTTGCCATCATTCCGATTAAATACCACTGGACTTGTTCCGAGGGCAAGCATATGTTCTTGCTTGCCATGCTCGATTTTGATCACGACGATATCCAAGCGGTAATCCGAGCCGCCAAAGACGTGCGGCCGAAATACCACAGCTGGACGGCCAACCCAATTTCTTCGCTTCCCGAGCCGAAAGCGAAACTAAAAGCCGCCATCAAGGATCGGATCAAGCTTCTGGCCGGCGCTTACATTGCACTTGCCGGATTTGTTGACGACGACGAACTGATCGCGGCCGAGGATAATCCGGAAAAGACCAAAGCGATCTACGAAAAAATTTTCAAAGACATGGAAGCGGCGCAAAACGAAATGCGCCGTTTTAAGATCTTTGGATTGGATGAAATCAGTTTGTTCACATCTCGTCGGCCAATGTAAACAAACTAGGGCAGTTTGTTTACATTTAAACCCTCGATCCTTAAAAAGTCCCTATTTTGTCCAGTTGAATCACTGTAATGGACAAAAAGGGGACTTTTTGACCAGTGCAGTTAATTTACTGGTCGAAATGGGCAGGTTTCCTTGGATAATCGTGAAAAATCAAGAATTTTTGCCATATTTCACGATTATTGCTTGTTTTTGGCATGATAATGCCTTATAATACTACGGGAAGTAAGTTTTATATTTACTATCAGTAAAAATATGGATAACAAACCCACCAAAGGTGAATATGTCGAGATTTTGTTGAGATCTCCCAAGACTGTCTTTTCGACTAAAGACATTGCTTTGTTGTGGGGAGAAAAAGCGGAAACGGCAGTTCGTGTCAGGTTGAGCCAGTATGTGAAAAACGGAAAATTGATCAGGATCCGCCATGGCATCTATGCCAAGGACAAAAACTATAACCGGTTCGAGTTGGCCACCAGAATCTACACGCCGTCGTATATCAGCTTCGAAACGGTATTGACCCGGGCGGGAATAAATTTCCAGTACTATGGCAACATATTTGTCGCTTCTTACGTGACCCGCGAGATCGAAGCGGACGGACAAAGAATTTCTTTCGTAAAAATGAAAGATTACGTTTTGAGCAACACGATCGGGATCGAGCATCCAAACGACGTTGCTACTGCCACAAAAGAGCGGGCTTTCTTGGATCGCATCTATGTGAGCAAGGATTATCATTTCGACCATTTGGATGTTTTGGATTGGGATAAAGTATTTGAGATCGTGCCGATCTACCGCAATAAACGGATGAACAAGAAAGTCGACGAATACTTTAAACATTATCAAGAAAATAAATCAGATAACGATAAAACCACATGACCTTAGATTACCCAAAGCATAAAAATCTCCTGTTGCAAATCTTGAAGGATATTTTTTCCGATACGTCTCTCGCTCCGTATCTCGGTTTTAAAGGTGGCACGGCGGCGTTGATGTTTTATGATTTGAGTCGTAATTCAGTCGACATCGATCTCGATCTTTTGGACGAGAGCAAAGAGCAGGAAATCTTCAAAAAAATCCAAAAGATAGCGGCCAGATACGGAAAGATCGTGGATTCAAGAATAAAGAGATTTAACCTTGTCACGATTATTTCCTATAACGAGAAGTCCCAAAACATCAAAATCGAAGTCAACCGCCGGCAATTCGGTTCTAAATATGAATTAAAGACGTTGCTTGGCATTTCGATGCAGGTGATGGTTCGGGAAGATATGTTCGCCAATAAGCTTATGGCAATGTATGAGCGCATCGGCAAGACGAGTCGGGATGTTTATGATGTTTATTTTTTCAGGAAGAACAATTGGCCGATAAACCGGACGTTGGTCGAAGATCGTGCCAAAATGCCGTTCAGGGAAGTCTTGGCCAAATGCGTAGAGCTTTTGGAGAATATGGACAACAGGCACATTCTCGACGGACTCGGCGAGATGCTTACTGAACCGCAAAAAGATTGGGCTCGAGCCAAGCTTCGAACCGAGACAATCTTTTTATTAAAAGCCTGGCTCGAAAGCGAGAAGTAGTAACAAAAGGAAATCGCCAACAAAATAAAAAAAAGAAACCTACATCAAATGCAAGAAATGCGGTGACGAGATTTTTGGTAATGCCCGAAAAAAGTAGTTGATTGCAAATGCCGGTCCATTGCCGTTGATGGATGCGAGGATTACATCCGGGTTATTGGTGATGAAGAAAATTATGAAGAAATAGCCGGTTAAGGTACTTTCAACGCCGGAGCCACCCTCGGGCCGGTGAACGAAACCAATATGGCAAGAATCTGGAATAAACACCGGGGAAATACCCCTCTTAAACCTAAAGTCTTCGTAGGCATGAGCGGCGGCGTGGATTCGTCCGTCGCGGCGTATCTTCTGAAAAAACAAGGTTACGATGTAACCGGCGTTTTCATGCGCTCATACAACGTTGACGGATGCGCCGAACGCGACGCGGAAGACGCTCGGCGAGTGGCGGAACATATCGGCATTCCGTTCTATGTTTTCGATTTCGAGAAGGAATATAAGGAAAGCGTCGTGGATTATATGGTAGAAGCGTATCGCGAGGGTAGCACGCCGAATCCGGACGTGATGTGCAACAAGGAGATAAAATTTGGCCTCTTTCTCAAGAGGGCGCTCAAGATGGGCGTGGACTCCATTGCGACTGGCCACTATGTGCGCCTCGCTCCCCGTTCGCTGGGATTGTTTGAAGCGAAGGACAAGAATAAAGATCAATCGTATTTTCTCTGGACGCTGACGCCGGAGCAATTGAAGCATTGCGTGTTCCCGATAGGAGGCTACACGAAACCGCAAGTGCGGGAAATCGCGCGAAAGGCGGGGCTGCCGACGGCGGAGAAAAAAGATTCGCAGGGCATTTGTTTTCTGGGCCAGGTGGATTTAATGGATTTCTTGAAACAATACTTGCCGGAGAAGCCGGGTGACATCATAACGACGGATGGGAAAGTGGTGGGCCAGCACGAAGGGGTTTATTTCTACACGATCGGCCAGCGCCATCTTGGGGTGAACTTGAAAGTAAAGAGTCCGGATCATAAGCCGTATTACGTCGCCGCGAAGGATTTGGCGAAGAACGAACTCATTGTCGCGGAAGGGGGAAATAACCAAGCGCTTTTCTCGGCTGGTGTTGAGTTGAGGAAAGTCAATCTGCTACGCGCTACCAGCTACACGTTCCAAGTTCGCGCTCGCGTGCGGTACCGACAGCCGCTTTTTGATGCAACGCTCTGCGTGGAGGATAACGGCAAGGCGACGCTTGAGTTCCGGGAGCCCGTGAAGTTCGTTGCTCTCGGCCAGTCAGCGGTGATTTATTCGCCAAAAGGCGAGATGTGGGGAGGCGGCATCATCTCAAAAAGTTATCCACCAATTTAAAGGGAAACGGGAGAACAAGTGTCCAGGGGATAAATTGAAAAGGCGGCAGAATAGCCGCCTTTTATAATGGGGGCAGATGCCGGGATACGATATTTTCTTTTATGGCGCTTCGTTTTTCCTCTTGGGGATACTGCTTGCGAGTTTTCGTGCGGGTTGGCTTATCATCGTTGTCACCCTTTTCTCAACCGCTGCGGTCGTCGGGCTTTTTTGCTGGAAACGGGAGAGAAAATATCGAACCATGCTTCTCCTCATTCCTCTGATTTTTATGGGAGCATTTTACTACACGTCCGCCGATCTTCACTTGAAAAACAATGAGTTAGACTATGGCAGAGAAAAAACTTGGACGGGCCGCATTGCGGAGAATGTGCTGCCGAACGGGAACTCCTTGTCCATTACCCTCGAACTGACTTCGGGAGAAAAAATTCTTGCGCTATTCCCCCGCTATCCCGAGGTGGCATACGGAGATATTGTCCGATTCAGGGGCAAGATTGAAAAACCGGCAAGCGCTTCTTACGGAGATTATCTCCTCAAGGAAGGCATCGTTGGCATTTCAAAGTTTCCGGTTGTTGAAGCAATAGGGGGGAAGAGAACGGATTACCGAAGTTACCTGTTCGATTTCAGGAATGAGGTATCCGAAGTCTTCTCGAAAGCGCTGCCGCAGAAGGAAGGAACGTTTATGTCGGGAATTCTTCTGGGCGGCACGAGCGGTTTTTCGGATGACTTCAAGAACGATATGAAGATGAGCGGCACAACGCATCTCGTCGCTCTTTCCGGTTACAACATTTCGGTGATTGCGTCCGGAGCGATGGTTGCCTTGTCATTCCTTTTGCCCCGATGGTGGTCGTTCGGAATAACGTCGCTTATCTTGTTTTTATTCGTTGCCATGACAGGAGCCGAAGCTTCGGTGGTGCGGGCTGCCATCATGGGGTTTATCATGCTTCTTGCCGACGAAAGCGGCCGCCTCTACAACGTGAGGAATATTATCCTTTTGGCTGGCACCGCAATGGTGCTCGTGAATCCGAGAATTCTGATTTTCGACGTTGGGTTTGAACTTTCCTTCCTTGCGCTGATCGGCATTGTTTATTTGAAGCCGGCTCTCGTCTCACGCATGAAATTTCTTGAGAAGCCGGGTTTCGGAGGGTGGAAAGACGGACTGGCAACGACCGTTTCCGCTCAAACCGCGGTCCTCCCGATACTCCTTACGAACTTCGGTTATTTTTCACCGATTTCGTTGGTATCGAATACCTTGATTCTCGGTCTTATCCCATTCACCATGGGTTTGGGATTTCTCACGGCTCTTCTCGGGCTCCTCTGGTCGCAATTGGCATTCATCGCCGGCTGGCTTGCTTTGCCGTTCCTGACATTTGAGACGTTCGTCATAGGATTCTTGGGAAGTTTTAACGCACCGCTGTCGTCCGGTGTCGGGTGGATGTTTACCGCAGTTTATTACGCTTTCCTGGTGATACTCTTATGGAAGAAAAGATCAAGAAATATGCGCCCATCCTGATTGTTCTCTTTTTCTTCGATCTGGTCTTGTGGAGCAGGATTGTTCTTGGGAGCGGAGGGAAATTCGCCGAGTATTTTTTGCCGGTCGGGGAAGGAGACAGTGAACTGATCGTGACCTCTTCCGGCGCAAAGGTTCTGATAGACGGCGGACCGTTGGGATCGCCGGTGCTCGAGAATTTGGGGAAAATACTCCCGCCGTACGATAAATATATCGATGTGGTGCTTCTCACCCACCCCCAGGAAGACCATTTCGGCGGATTGATTGATGTTCTCAGGGATTACCGTGTTGGCGTTTTCATCTCGAACGGCTCGATGAGCGCGGTTAAGTCGTATGATTCCTTGGCGGGTGCGATTGACGAGAAAAAAATACGGGCGGTCGCGGTGCACGCAGGAGACAAGATACGCATGGGAGATTCCGCGATCACCGTCCTTTCGCCGGAACCGGACGCTCCTGCTTCGAGTGACCCGAATGAATCAGCCATCGTTCTCGAGGTTGAATCGCAGGAGATGAAATCGATTTTTACGAGTGATATGACTGCCGCTGCCGAGATGAAAGTGGCGAACTTTATCGCGGGCCCGATGAATGTGTTGAAAGTCGCTCACCACGGTTCGCGATATTCCTCATCCGAGAAGTTTCTTGCTGCGGTTCTCCCCATGGTGTCGATTATAGAGGTCGGAAAAAACTCGTATGGCCACCCTTCGCCGGACATCGTTGAGCGGTTGAAGAACGTTGGATCACGGGTTTTCAGGACGGATGAGGAGGGTTTGCTCAAAGTATTCAGGAACGGAGACGGTCAACTTGAAGTCATGCGCTTGAAATAGTACAATCTCTGGTAATGGCGAGGGTTGTATCGCGGGATGTCGCGGGGTGGGAGGGGAAAGAAGCCGAACTTGCCGGCTGGGTTGATACGCGTCGCGACCACGGAAAATTGATTTTCATCGACGTGCGGGACCGCACGGGTGTCACGCAGGTTGTTTTCATTCCGAAAGACAAGGAACTTCATGCTCTTGCCGAGAAGTTGCGGCCGGAGTGGGTGGTAAAAATCAAAGGAACGATCGGCAAGCGGCCAGCCGGCATGGAAAATCCCAAAATACCGAGCGGGTACCATGAACTTCAAGCGACAGGGCTCGAAATCATAACGGAAGCGAAAACGCCGCCGATCGATGTTACCGGAGACGGCCGTGAGATAGGGGAAGAGATTCGGATGAAATACCGGTATTTGGATTTGCGTCGGCCGCGGATGCAGAAGAATTTGCGGATGCGCGCGAAAGTCAACAAATGTATCCGCGACTTCTTGACTGAAAGGGATTTCGTGGAAGTAGAAACGCCGGACATCGGGAAATCGACGCCCGAAGGCGCGCGCGACTACCTGATTCCGAGCCGGCTCTCTCCGGGGAAATTCTACGCGCTCCCGCAATCGCCCCAGCAGTACAAGCAGCTCCTGATGGTTGCTGGCGTGGAAAAATATTTCCAAATCGTGCGGTGCTTCCGGGACGAGGATACCCGGGGCGACCGGCAGCCCGAATTTACGCAGCTCGATCTTGAAATGAGCTTTACTTCCCAGGAAGAGGTCCTCGCGCTCATTGAGGAGCTCTATACGAAGATGGTGAAAGAACTATATCCGGAAAAAAAGATTAAGTGGTCTCCGTTCCCGCGCCTGAACTATGCGGACGTGATGGCAAGGTATCATTCAGACAAACCGGATTTAAGGGATGACCTGCCTGCGCAGGCAGGCAAAAAGGATCCGAACGAGTTGGCTTTTGCCTTTATTGTCAATTTCCCGATGTTCGAGTGGAAAGAGAACGATCCTTCCACAAGCTCGGGGCGGGGAAAGGGACGCTGGGACGCCGTCCATCACCCGTTCACTCTGCCGCAGGTTAAAGACACCGACGATTTCTGGGCAAAATTCAAAAAAGACCCGGCCTCCATTCCCGCTTTCCAGTACGATTTCGTCTTGAACGGCTACGAGATCGGCGGGGGATCCATCAGGATCCACGACCCGAAGCTTTTGGCGGCCGTCTTCGAGGCGATGGGAAACGATCCGAAGGATATCCAGGAAAAGTTCGGTCACATGCTCGAAGCCTTTGAATACGGTGTGCCACCGCACGGCGGGATCGCGCCGGGTATTGACCGATTTATGATGATCTTGGAAAATGAGCCGAACATCCGCGAAGTCATCGCATTCCCGAAGACGGGAGATGGGAAAGACTTGATGATGGATGCACCGAGCGAAGTTTCCAAGGAACAGTTGAAAGAGTTGCATTTGAAAGTCGAAGGAAAATAAAAAAACAAATAATAAAAGCAAAAAACCATGAAGGGTTTCGAATTTCCGTTATTCAAAACGAAGGTCGAGGGAGTAAACCAAACATTCGCGCTGGACGATCCGGTCGAGCGGAAGAAATATTTCGCGCTGAAGGCTGGGCCGCAAATCGAAAAGATAAAAGAATACCTCGACGGAGGGAATTCCTTCATGGGAATCCTTTTGGGAAAGAAAAACTCGGGCAAAGGAACCTATTCGAAACTGTTCATGGAGGCCGTCGGGTCGGAACATTTGCGCCACGTATCGGTCGGCGACATTGTGCGTGCCGCCCACGAGAGCAGGGAAGACCCGGCGAAGAAAGAAGACCTGGCGAATTACCTCAAGAAAAAATACCGAGGGACGATGCCGCTCGAGGAGGCGTTCAACGCTTTGTCGGGACGGTCAACCTCGTCGCTTTTACCGACCGAATTCATCTTGGCTTTAGTCGAGAGGGAAATTTCAAAGAGCGAACACCAGGCGGTCTTCGTAGACGGGTTCCCGCGGAGTCTGGACCAGGTTTCCTATTCCTTGTACTTCCGCGAACTCATGGGATACCGCGACGATCCTGATTTCCTCGTCTTCATAGACTTGCCGGAACCGATCATCGACGAACGGATGAAGTACCGCGTCGTCTGTCCTCTGTGCCATACCCCCCGTAATCTGCGGCTCTTGAGGACGAAAAAAATTGAATATGATGAAGCCGAGAAAAAATTCCGCCTCATCTGCGACAACCCGGCTTGCGGGGGGAAGCGCATGGTGCCGAAAGAAGGCGATGAACTCGGCATCGAGGCGATCCGCGATAGGATCGAGGTGGACGACGCCGTCATGCGGACGCTTTTGGACCTGGAAGGCGTTTCGAAGGTTTACCTCCGGAATTCCATCCCCGCGGACGTGGCGAAAGAATACGTCGACGATTATGAAATAACCCCGGGATACCGCTATGGATGGAATGCGGCGGCCAAAAAAACGAATGTTATCGAGGAACCGTGGGTCGTGAGTGATGATAACGGAAAGCCGTCGATCAGCTTGTTGCCGGCGCCGGTGGTGGTCTCATTTTTACATCAAGTAGTTAAAGCGCTGGATTTATAACGTAAAAGGAGGGTGGCGAGGAGAAAAAGTGGGTAAGACTCGGCCTAGCGGACCGGAGCACGCGCTTTTTCGCCTTGCCCACCCGACACTCGCCGATTCCCCCGCTGAAAAATCAAGTTTGTGTCAAGGTGAAACATTGCTTCCGGGTGGTATAATAAGAGCATCCCGTTCAATGTGAATTCCGGATTACTTCATTTCTCAGGGACTTCACACAATATCCGTTTCAACAGAGGATCCTCACAAGATTTGCTCGGGAAAAAGAGAAAGTTTTGTGAGGATCTTCTTAAGAATCGGATTGAGAAGACCCACCTGGCATAAACCGGGAGTATTCCAAGAACGGGATTTTTGTTTGCCTCCCTGCCTCAGCTATATTACGAAGCTATTGCATGCACAACTCCGGTGAGAGGTTTTACCGCTCATGGACAACAGACGCGAAGATGAAATCTCTGGTTTGCGTTTCGCATACCCATACAGTTGAGGCGTGGGGGTTTGTTAAAAACTTGAGGGGGAAAGGGGAAACATGAAGAAGAAAATTATCATCGCCGTTTGCATACTTGCCCTGATCTTGATCGGGGTATTTTTAACGACGGGTCATTTCCTGCCGATCCTTTTGGGATCGGCGCTTGTCGACAGCGTAAACCCGTGCGCCTTCTCGGTTCTTATCCTCACCATCACCCTCCTTTTCAGCGTGGGTAAGAAACGGCCGCAAATTTTAGGTGCCGGCGCTTCGTACATCTTCGGCATATTCTTGACGTACGTCCTGATAGGCCTCGGGATTCTTGGAGCGCTCACGCTTTTCGGCATTCCGGGATTCATTTCGAAGATCGTCGCCTTCATTTTGGCGATCTTCGGCATCATCGAAATCCTGGATGCGCTTATTCCGCATTTTCCCATCAAGCTCAAGATTCCGCGGGCGACGCATCCGGCAATTGCACACCTTATAGAAAAGAGTTCCGTGCCGGCTTCGTTCCTCTTGGGCGTTGCCGTCGGCCTTTTCGAATTCCCGTGCACCGGCGGCCCCTATCTTTTTGTTTTGGGGCTGCTCCACGATAAGGCGACGTATCTGAACGGGTTCCTCTATCTCGTCCTTTACAATGTGATTTTCATTTTGCCGCTTGTGGTCGTGCTGATCATTGCGAGTAACCGCGAACTCTTCGCGAAAATGGAAGGATTGAAGAAAGAAAACGGTAAGATTACAAAACTTGCGACAGGAGTTATAATGGTTTTGTTGGCGGGGGTCATTATTTTCTTTTCATAAAACATGGAGGGAGCAAACGAAAAAAAGTGGAAGGAGCTTTTGGAGAAAATCAAAAAAGCCCATCTGGAACACAAGCTTGACCTTTCGACGGACGAGGATTTATCGATCGCCATCATGAATCTGGTGAGCCTGGAAGAACATTTCTTTTTCACGGCGGAAAAAACCAAGAAAGACGAGTATTTTGACCTCTTGGAGGAAGTGCGAAACGTCCGGAAAAACGTGCTCGCCAAGCTCATGCCCTTCAATGAGGGCGAAAGCTGGTGCATCTCCAAACACCTCCTGGCTTCGACCATGCGCTTGATAGAGGTGGGAACCAAGCTCGATTCGGCGGGGAGGAGGGAAGAGGCGAAGCAGTCATACGATTCGGCTTTCAAGCTTTATTCTCTTTTCTGGGCATTGCGTTTGAAACTCATCGATGTTTCTCATATCAAAAAAGCCAAAGAAGAAGGAAAATCGCTTGATTTCGAGAGTATCATGACTGAGCTTATCAACTGCTGTGAGGAATAAGATGAAATCGAAGATTTATTCCATTATTCTTGTCGCAGTAATCGTGTTGGTGGTGGCGCTGGGAGTTTATCTCCTCTATCGGCCCACATCCGGGGGCGCTGCTTTAGATTCGTTTGCTCAATGTCTTTCTCGAAAAGGTTTTGCGATGTACGGGGCCTACTGGTGCCCGCACTGCCAGAACCAAAAGGCGATGTTCGGCAGTTCGTTCAAGTACGTCAATTATGTTGAGTGCACGGAAGAAACGGCGAAGTGTAGCGCCGCCGGCATTCAGGGCTTCCCGATGTGGATCACCCCAGACGGCCAAAAGCTGGAGGGGGAGCAGTCTTTGCAAACACTTTCGAGCGTCAGCGGCTGCACATTACCGAGGTGATTTCTTTTCCTCTCATCAGCCGATTTTTCGTCCAAATGAATTATCCTCACTCATCCTGTGAAATGAACGGAATGCATCAAACTCAACCTCGGTTTCTTTAAAGAAACCAGCGGGATTCAGACAGCGACGCATTCCTATTTCATACGTCTTCGTTTGGTAATTCATTCTTAAACTCAAAAAAGGCCTCTTCGCAGGGAGAGAAATTCCTCTCTAGTCCTTGATGTTTCGGTGAGGTATAATTTATCTATGACTTCAGAAAAGAGGGTTTGTCAGAACTGCAAGAAGGAATTTGTCGTAGAGGACGACGACTTTACCTTCTATGAAAAAATGCAGGTTCCACCTCCCACGTGGTGCCCGGAATGTAGGTTTATTCGCCGGAGCGTTTTCCGCAATGAGTACAACCTCTACAAGGACAATTGTGCACGGTGTAAAAATTCGGTTGTGACGATGTTCCGTCCGTCGCCGGCGCACATCGTTTATTGTAATAGCTGCTGGCATTCCGATAACTGGGATCCCAAGTCATACGGTAGGAAATACGATCCAAGCCGGCGCTTTCTGGATCAATTGCAGGAATTACTTCGGGTTGTTCCGAAGCCAGCCACCTACGTAGGCGTGGACCAGGGGCCGAGTATCAACAGCGATTACACGAATTTTGCGGGCAGCCTCAAGGACTGTTATCTCGTTTTTAATTCTAGTCCCAATGTCGAAAATGCCGCTTATTCACGCGGCCTCGCCAATTCAAAAGACATTTTCGACAGTTACTATATAGACGGCTCGGAAAGTCTCTATGAATGCGTAAATGCTCCCAAGAATTCTGGCGTCGTATGGGGGCAGAATATCTCCGGATGTGTGGATTCTTCGTTTCTCTTGGATTGTTCCGGCTGCCAAAACTGTTTCGGATGCGTTAACCTTCGGAACAAATCGTATTACTTCTTCAACAAGCCCCTGAGCAAAGAAGAATGGCATACCCGCGTTGATGCCATAGCGGGAAGCTATCGCGAAATCGATAAAGTACGGAATGAATTTGAAAAGTTCTCGATGTCGTTTCCTCACAGGGAAAACCAGATATTGAAGTCGGTCGATTGTACCGGTGACTATATCTTGGACTCGAAAAACTGTAAGGATTGTTTCGAGGTGTCATTCGGAGAAAATTTGAAGTATTCGTTTGCTACCAAGTACACTAAAGACGGTTATGACCTCATCGGTCACGGCAGGAAGGGAGAACTTCTCCTGGAGAATGTCGGGGCCGGCGTGGGTTCCAGGGTACTGGGTTCGTGGTGGGTGGATACCTCACATGATGTAGAGTATTCGTTCATGACGCGCGAAAGTGAATACTGTCTCGGCTGTGTTGCGATGAGAGGTGCGAGGTACGCGATTCTCAATGAAGAATATCCCGAGGATGAATATCGAGAGTTGAGAAGGCAGATAGTGGACGAGCTTACGCGGGAAGGAATCTACGGTATGTACCTGCCTTTGTCGTTCGCGTTCTTTGCGTACAATGAGGGTATCGGTCAGGATTACTTCCCCTTGACCAAGGAGGAAGCCCTGAAGCGGGGACTCCGATGGGAAGATGAATTGCAAATAACGAAAGGAAAGGGGACATTGCCGCCGGCGGGTATTCCTGATCGTATTCAAGATGTCTCTGACGGAATTCTGAATGAAGTGCTGACGTGTGTCAGTTGCGACAGGAACTATCGCTTGATCGGTGCTGAGCTCGGCTTTTACCGGAGAATGGCGGTTCCGGTTCCGCGAAAGTGCTTCTATTGCCGGCATGCAGATCGTTTGCGCCGGCGCGGCCCCATGGGAGTTTTCGACCGGACGTGTGATAAATGCAAAAAACCGATACAGACCTCTTATGCCCCCGGTCGTCCCGAAATCGTTTACTGCGAAGAGTGCTACCAGAAGGAGATGAATTGAGGAATTTTTAATTTGCAATTTTTCATTTCCCGTCAATTTTCAAGTTCCAAAAGCAAGAAGACTTTAAACCATCCGCGGTTTCTTTAAAGAAACCGCGGATGACCTTTCGATTTTTGCTTTGTTGCCCCCTCCTAAAACAAGAATAAAAAAGCCTGGTTTCTTTAAAGAAACCGACTTGTGGTAAAATAGAGATGTGAGGGTTTCCAAGAAAAAACTGACTGCTGATTTGGAAAATAAAGCGTTGTCGATTTTATTGCCGAGTGTCAAGAAAGTCGAAACGACTGCTGATCTCAATAAACTTCTTGACACGGTTTTCACGGAAAGCGAAAAAGAGATGATTTTAAGAAGAATGCTTGTCGTTAAAATGCTCAATGACGGTATGCAATATCGGGAAATAGAGCGGAAGCTCGAAATCTCCAAAATAACCATCAGTAGGGTCAAAGATATTATCAAGGAAAGAGGATACGGCCGGAATCCTCAAAGAAAAAGAATCAAAACAAGTTATCACAACCCGGCTTACGACAACAGGGGAAGGAAGATAAAATCAAAACCCCTTCTCGGCCATTACAAAGGAGCGCGGAGCATCATTTAGCCTGGTTTCTTTAAAGAAACCAGCGAGAGATTGGGGTTTTGGAGTTTTGCGCTTGGGATTTATAATTATTGAGATGGGAGGGAAGATTAAAAATTTCGAAAAACTCGCGGCGACGCCGGCGAGGAAATTTGCTTTGGAAATTGCGGAGGCGGGACTTGAAGCGATCGATACGGAAAAATCGATTTTGTCGCGCGTCTCGTTGAAAAAGGGCGTTTTGCAAGTAGGCAAGGAGTTGTTTAATCTTGCGATCTTTGAGAGAATTTTCGTCGTCGGCGTCGGCAAGTGCGCGCTCGAAGCCGGCAAGGGTTTGGAAAGAATACTCGGCGATCGGTTGAGCGGCGGAATCATTCTGACGCCAAATAATCCGTCATTCGAAATGAGAAATTCGAAATTAGAAATTCGTTTTGGCACGCATCCGTTTCCGACAAAAATCAACGTCGACGCAACAAGCGAAATCATCCGCTTGCTCTTGTCGCTTACGAAAAAAGATTTCGTGATTTTCGTCATTTCCGGCGGCGGCTCGACGCTCCTCTGCCAACCTTCCGCCGATGCTCCTTTCGTTGAGGCTTCGGGTGTCAAGTATGTTCCGGAAAACTCGCTTCCGGAGTGGGAACGGGAGAGCATGATGTTAAGGGTGCTCTTTGAGAAAGGGGGGACGATACAAGAGCTCAATACCATCCGAAAACACTCATCCCTCGCCCGCGGGGGGTATTTGGCTGAATATGCTTATCCTGCGGCGTCTGTGGCCCTGATTTTCTCCGATGTCCCCGGAGATGATATGGAATTCATCGCTTCGGGGCCGACGGTAAAAGACGTGACGACCGTGGATGAAGCGAAGGGAGTCATCAAAAAGTACGATCTCGAGAAATCAACTGGCTTGAAGATAGAACTGCTCAAAACACCGAAGGAGGACAAGTATTTCGAAAAGATGAGGAACATTCTTTTTATGTCGAACGGAACGGCGCTCGCCGCGATGAAGGCTAAAGCGGAATCATTGGGCTTGCATGCAGCGATAGTTACCAAAACGCTCTCCGGCGAAGCACGGGAAGTGGGGCGAACCATAGCGATGGATGTGTCCCGTCTGCCGGACAAAACCGTGCGCCTCTACGGTGGAGAAACAACAGTCACCATAACAGGAAAGGGGAAAGGGGGCCGCAACGAGGAGCTTGTCTTGAGAGCACTCCAGGATATCGGCGATGATACGCTTGTGTTATCCATCGATTCGGACGGTCACGACAACCAAGGAGGATATGCCGGCGCTCTTTGTGATATAATGACGAAGAAAAAAACCGGGAAGCTCGGTTTGTCTCCCGAAAACTTTTTAGGCGAGAACAATTCAGCCGGATTTTTCGAAAAAGTCGAAGATTACATCGAGACAGGCGATACGGGATCGAATGTTTCCGACCTTATCGTTGCCATAAAACACCCATGAACAAAAACAAAAAATTCATCCTGTGGTACCGGGATATCACGATCAAGGATGTACCGCTCGTCGGAGGGAAAAACGCTTCCCTGGGGGAGATGATCAAATACCTCGAGCCGCAGGGCGTGCGGGTGCCAAACGGTTTCGTCATCACAGCGAGCGCTTACCGGTATTTCCTCAAGAAAACCGGTTTGGATAAATTCATCCGGAAGACGCTCAAAGGATTGGACACTACGGATTTGAACAATCTTGCAAAACGCGGCGCGGAGGTCCGGGAAGCCATAAAGGCGGCGAAATTCCCCTACGATTTGAAGCAGCCGATCGTGAAAGCGTATGCCCAAATGGAAAAAAGATACGGCAAGCATCCCGACGTCGCTGTCCGGTCGTCTGCGACGGCTGAAGATTTACCGGGTGCAAGCTTTGCGGGGGAACACGAAACGTATTTGAACATTAGGGGCGTGGACGAGCTTTTGAAAGCGGTGCAGGCGGACTTTGCGTCGCTCTTCACCGATAGAGCGATTTCATACCGCGTCGACAAAGGATTCGACCACATGAAGGTCGCGCTTTCCGCCGGCGTCCAAAAAATGGTCCGGTCGGATCTTGGATGCTCCGGCGTCATGTTCACCGTGGATACCGAATCGGGTTTCAAGGATGTCGTTCTGATAAACGGTTCGTGGGGACTCGGGGAAATGATCGTTCAGGGGGAAGTGACGCCCGATGAATTTTTGGTTTTCAAGCCGAAACTTGGCGGTGGGAAGAAAGCGATCATCGATAGGAAACTCGGTGTCAAAGAACGAAAGATGGTTTATTCCGTCGGCCGCGGCATCAAAACGACCAAGATTGTTCCGACGAACGAACGGGAACGGGACAATTTCGTCCTCTCCGAAAAAGAAGTTTTGGAACTCGCCACGTGGGGTGCGCTCATCGAAAAGCACTATTCCGCGAAGAATCGGAAATGGACGCCGATGGACATCGAATGGGCGAAAGACGGGAAAACACGCGAGCTTTCCATCGTTCAATCCCGTCCGGAAACCGTCCAGGCGATGAGGGATTTTTCAAAGATAAAAGAATACCAAAGAATGGGGAATGGGAAGGCGATTGCTCAAGGATTTTCCGTTGGTTCGAAGATCGCGAACGGGAAAGCGCGGGTTATTTTAAACGCCAAAGACATCGGAACCTTCAAGGCCGGGGAAATACTGGTGACCGATATGACCGATCCGGATTGGGAACCGATCATGAAGATCGCATCGGCGATCGTGACCGACAAAGGCGGGCGGACAAGCCATGCGGCGATTGTTTCCCGTGAACTGGGGATTCCTTGTGTTGTGGGAACGGAAAACGCGACGCGCGTTGTGAAGACGGGAGACATCATCACCGTCGATACGACGGAGACCGACGGACTGATCCTTGCGGGTGCTTTGAAGTTCAGGGTTGAGGAGCGGGATGTCCGGAAGCTTCCGCGGCCCAAAATAAAAATCATGGTGAATATCGCAACGCCCGATTCGGCTTTCGAAAAATCGTTTTTGCCGACCTCGGGCGTCGGACTCGCGCGAGAGGAATTCATTATCGCCGGCGATATCGGCATCCACCCGATGGCTTTCATTGATTACGCGAAAATTGCGAAGAAGAACAAGAAATTTGCCCATATGATCGATGAGAAGACACGCGGATGGAAAGATAAAGAACAATTTTATGTCGATAAACTCGCGTACGGTATCGCGAAAATCGCCGCCGCGTTTTATCCGAAAGACGTGATCGTACGCTTCTCCGATTTCAAAACGAACGAGTACAAAACGCTCATCGGCGGAGAACTCTACGAACCGCATGAAGAAAACCCCATGATCGGATGGCGGGGAGCTTCGCGGTACTACAATCCGAAGTTCGCACCGGCGTTTATCCTGGAGGTAAAAGCTATTAAGAAAGTGCGCGAAGAAATGGGACTCACGAACGTTGTTCCCATGATCCCGTTCTGCCGGACGACCGAAGAGGGGAAGAACGTAGTAGATATCATGGCTAAAAACGGATTGAAAAGAGAGAAGATGACCCTTCGACAAGCTCAGGGTAACCTCAATCCGTTACGGATTTATGTTATGTGTGAAATACCTTCGAACGTCATCCTTGCCGACGAATTCCTGGATGTTTTCGACGGCATGTCGATCGGCTCGAACGACTTGACGCAGCTCACGGTCGGCATCGATCGCGATGGGAACGAATTGATCCGCGGCATCACAAACGAGAACGACGAAGCGGTCAAAACCATGATACGGAACGTCATTCGAACTGCGAAGAAGCGCAGGAAATACATCGGCATCTGCGGCCAAGCGCCGTCGGATTACCCCGAATTCGCCGCCTTTCTCATGAAGGAGGGAATCGACAGCATTTCTTTGAATCCCGATACGGTCATCAAGACCATTTTAAAACTTAGCAAATAGCTTCATGGCGGCGGACAAGAGAACCCATTTCAATACTACATTCGTCCGCGACAGGTATTATCGAAATGGGTGCTGAGAAGAGAGGTGGCAATGGTACCTTCAACATTGCCTTCAATGAAGCGTTGATAGCCGTTTTGGCCTCGGCTCTCGTTTTATCGTGGCTCAAAACAGGATCACTTGCGTTTCGGGACGGCGTTTTGATCATCGTCTCCGTGATCGGCGTTCTGCCGGTCGTCTGGAGCGCCGTACAGGCGATTGGGCGGCGGAAAATCACCATTGATCTTCTTGCTTCAATCGCCCTCGCTTTCACCTTCATGAAGGGCGAGTGGCTTTCAGCCGCTTTTATCAACCTCATGCTCGCGTCTGCGCGGCTTCTTGATAAATTCACCGAACTCAGAACCAAGCACGTGATCGAGCGTCTCATGAAACTTCGGCCGGAACGGGTGAAGATTAAGGTGGGGGAGAAATTCGAGAAAGTCCACATCGACCGCGTGAAAGTCGGCGATTGGGTGATTATCGAATCCGGCGAACGGATTCCGGTTGATGGTGTTGTTGTTCAGGGACAAGCAAGCATCGATCAGTCGACCCTGACGGGCGAGAGTGAATACATCACGAAAAAAGAAGGAGATACAGTGTACAGTTCGACCTTAAACGATTCGGGATCCCTCATCGTAAGGGCCGAGAAGGTGGGAGTCGACACGACGCTCTCAAAGATGATTATGCTCGTCGATGAAGCGTCACGAGCGAAAACGTCGATCGAGCGGTTCGCCGACCACTTCAGTTCCTGGTACGTGCTTTTGACGCTCGCCGGTTCCGCCGCCATTTATTTCTTTTCTCGAGACTTAAACGTTGTTTTGAGCACTCTCCTTGTCACGGCCGCGGACGATATCGCCGTCGCCGTGCCTTTGGGTTTTACGATAGCGATCGCGAAAGCAGGACAAGAAGGGATCGCCGTCAAAGGAGCCGCTATATTCGAAAGGATCAAGCGGTTACGGACATTCGTGACCGACAAGACCGGAACGCTCACGCGAGGGATGGCAAAAATCGTCGAAGCGGTGCGATTCAATGACATGAGCAAGGAGGAGTTTTTAAAGATCGTCGGCACGTGCCAAATGAATTCGCGTCACCCGGTGAGTCTTGCAATACTGAAATTCCTGAAAGAAAAGAGCATTTCTTATCCCGCGCCCGACGAATTCAACGAGACGCCGGGAGATGGGATTGCGGTCACAAGAGGCGGGAAGGAATTCATCGCCGGCAAACTATCCTTTCTCGAAGCCAAGAAAATCCGTCCTACGGGGGAAGAGAAAAAAAAGATAGAAGGGTTGGAAAATCAAGGATACAGCTTGACGGCTATCGGATCCGAAGGGAAGCTCTTAGGCCTCATGGTTCTGGAAGACGAAGTGCGGCCGCTTGCGAAATTGAGTGTCGCCGAAACGAGAAAACTTGGTGCGAAGCGGTGGATCATGCTCACGGGCGATAACGAGAAAGTAGCCAAGAAGGTTTCCGAAGAAGTCGGGTTGGATGAATATCACGCGAACTTGAAGCCGGAAGACAAGCTCACGTACGTCAAAGATTTTAAAAAGAAATATGAAGGCGACTTGGCCATGATGGGCGACGGCGTGAACGACGCAGCCGGCCTTGCGCTTGCGGATGTTTCGATCGCCATGGGAGCTATCGGATCGGATGCGGCCATCGAAGCGGCCGACATCGCCTTGATGCACGACAGCGTGAAAAAAATCCCGGAACTCATGCTCTTGAGCAGGAAATCCATGCGGATCATCAAGAACAATTTCTGGATTTGGGGGATAACGAACGCCGCCGGCCTCGTTTTGGTCTTTTGGGGGATTTTGGGGCCGACCGGCGCAGCCGCTTACAATTTCCTGACCGACTTCCTGCCGGTTTTTAATGTTTTCCAGATTTACTTCCTGAACATCAAACTGAAACAAACCTAATGTTTCGGCCACCGGTAGGCGGCCGGGGGATAAATTTTCGTTAAGGGATGATTTTTGCAGTCGTGCGGCCGGGCCGGACAGATTTTTCTGCCGTATTCGATGAGTTTATAGGTGAGGGAAAACCAATCTTTCCGGGGAAAAATCTCCATGAGATCTTTTTCTATTTTTACCGGGTTGTCATGGTCCGTCAGTCCCAATTTTATGGCAAGGCGTCTCACGTGCGTATCAACGGCGATTCCTTCCACGATGCCGTACGCGTTTCCCAAAACCACATTTGCCGTCTTCCGGGCGACGCCGGGGATTGTGAGGATTTCCTTCATGGTGCGCGGGATTTTGCCGTGGAATTTTTTCTTTACGATCTTCGCGGCCGCAAGGATATTTTTCGCTTTGTTGTGGTAAAAGCCGGTTGACTTGATGTCTTGTTCGAATTCGCCCGGTTTCGCTTTCACGTAATCATCGAACTTCCGGTATTTCTTGAAAAGCTTTTCGGTTACTTCATTCACTTTCTTGTCGGTGCATTGGGCGGAAAGGACGACCGCGACCAGGAGCTCCCAGTTGCTCCGGTAGTGGAGTGCGATTTTCGCTTCCGGGAAAAGCTTATATAGGGCGGCAACAATTTTCCCGCCTCGGATTTTACGCTCCTTGCGTTTGTTGTGGTCCATGTGGCTAGTAGCCGGCGAAGTCTTCGAAGCGGATGTCGTCTTCGGATATTCCCATTTCCGCAAGCATTTTTCTCATGGCGGCAACCAATGCCGGCGGTCCCGCAAGATAGTAAATCGGGCCGTCGATGTTTTTGACGTGTTTTTTTATCACCTCTCCGTTCAGGTATCCTTCGGTATCGGTGAGGAGGGGGACAAAGATGAAGTCGGGGATCTCATGCGTCAAATCATCCAGCTCTTTCGTAAACGGGGCATCTGCTGCCGTCCGGTTGGAATAAAACAGATAAAACTTCCTGTTCGGCTTTTCCCTCGCAGCATTCTTCAAGATGCTCAGGAAAGGTGTTATGCCGATGCCTCCCGCGATGAAAACAGCCGGTTTTTCTTTCTTGGTATGGAGAGTAAATGAACCGAACGGACCGTCGATTTGGATCTCGCGGCCTTCGGGCATTTTGCCGAGTTCGCGCTTGAACGCCGTATCGCGCATGCGAGTTGCGAAGGTAAGGAATTCTTCGCAAGGTGCGCTTGCGATGGAAAACGTCCTGATATTTCCTTCGCTGTCGGTTTCCGTCGGGTCAATGAGCGTGAGGTCGGCATACTGGCCGGGGAGAAACAGGAACCCTTCCGGTTTTTCGAAATGAAAGGCCATCGTCCCTTTTGCCACCCCCTCTTTTCTCAGCAGTTTTATATTATGTGACGCCATGGTTCAATTATATTATAATAATACGTAATGCGTATAGGATTTTTTGACCTTGAGGGATGGGAGGATGAAATAATCAAAACCTCGTTTCCCGACGATGAAGTTTATTTGTCAAAGGGAAAATTAACCCTCGAGTTGGCTCCTGCTGAAAAGGACTTTGACGTTGTCTCTGTTTTCGTCGGATCACCGGTCGGAAAGGGGATTCTCGATAAATTCCCCCATTTGAAGATGGTTGCAACCCGCACGACGGGGTATGACCACATCGATCTCAAGGCCTGCGCGGAACGGGGAATCACGGCGGCTTACGTACCGGGATACGGCGACAATACCGTCGCCGAATATGCCTTCGGCTTGATCTTGAACCTCACGAGAAAAATATATAAGGCGATAGATCAGATAAAAGAATCGGAATCTTTTTCGCTTGAGGGGCTGGAGGGCATTGATGTGAAAGGAAAAATCATGGGTATCATCGGCACGGGGAGAATCGGCAAGGAAGCGACGAAGATCGCCAAAGGCTTCGGTATGGTGGTGTATGCCTATGATCCGTTTCCGGACTACAATTTCGCTCAAGCTTTCGGCGTCAAGTATGTACCGCTCGAGGAGCTTTTGGCCAATGCCGACGTCATTTCCATTCATTGCCCCCTGACTGACGAGACAAAGCACCTGATCAACAAGAAAAACATCGGAAATTTGAAAAAAGGCGCGTACTTGGTGAATACCTCGCGGGGCGGGGTGGTAGAAACGGAAGCGCTGGTAAAAGGTTTGGAAGAAAAAATTTTGGCCGGCGTGGGGTTGGACGTTCTGGAGGAAGAAGGGGATACGAAGGATGAGGTTGCATTTTTGCGCAAGGAAAGCGGCAAGGCCGAGGATTTGCGGACGGTCCTCGAAAACCACGTTCTCATGAAGCATCCGAACGTCTTGATAACGCCGCACAATGCCTTTAATACCACGGAGGCCTTGAAGCGTATTTTGGATACGACGATAGCGAACATCAAAGCATTTCAAGCCGGTCAGTCGATCAACGTGGTGAAGGAATGAACCCCGTTAGAGGCCACGAACGCATGCCAAAACAATGATGCGGAAAACAAGGTTACTAACACAGAGCTCCAGCGGATATAAAGCGCCTGCCGCGTTCGTGTTCCGCTTCTAATGGGATGAAGATCAAAAACTTCACCATCAATCAAATCTTCGATTCGCGGGGCGACGCCACGGTGGAGGTCGTTCTCGTGAATGAAAAAAATACCGTCTTCCGTTCGTCGTTGCCTTCCGGCAGGAGCAAAAGTTCCCGCGAAGTCCGAGTTTTGAATTTCAAGGAAGTATCTGACGCGAAACATGTACGGAAACTCGGAGCGATCGAGGGGAAAGAATTCCAAAGTCAGCGGTCGTTCGACGAGTTTCTCATCCGGCTCGATGGCACCAAAGAGAGAAAAGTGATTGGCGGGAACGTGATGCTCGGCTGCTCGATGTCGTTTGCAAGAGGGATGGCTGCCGAACGGAAAATGGAGATTTGGGAATCTCTGCAGAAAGAATTCTTCGGCGGATCATCGAAGAAAATTTGGAAACCGTTCATTTTTTCCAATCTCATTAACGGCGGTGAGCACGCTCGCAATAATCTCGATATCCAGGAATATATGGTTTTGGTCCAGACGGATCGCAGCATCCATAGAGCCGTTCAAGAAGTTATTTCCTTCTATGAGGCGTTGGGGAAAGAGCTGGTGGAAGAGAAACATGTTGCCGTCGTACCCATCGGTGACGAAGGGGGATACGCCACGGATTTCAAAGACAACAAAGAACCCCTCGTCATCCTTGCCGATCTCATTCGCCGGAGAAATTTGTCAGCATCCTTCTCGCTGGGAATGGATGCGGCGGCAAACAGTTTTTTCTCAGACGGCGGCTACCGGTTTGAGGGCAGGAAAGTGACGACGGAAAAACTTGCCGCGATTTATCGGTCGTATTTCAATAAATTGCCCGCCCTTCTTTCCTTGGAAGATCCTTTTTCGGAAGATGATAAGGGGGGGTTTGCGCTTCTTGCGGAGAAATTAGAAGGCAAAATCATCGTAGGAGATGATCTCACGGTCACGAATCGGACTGCTATCGAAGAATGTTCTTCGGAAGGATTGATAAACGGAGTCATTATCAAGCCAAACCAGGCGGGAACGGTAACCGAAGCGGCGGAAGCTCTCCATGCCGCTTCCCGGGGGAAAATGAAAGCGATTGTTTCCCATCGGTCGGGAGAAACCGATGATGTTTTTATTATTCATTTAGCCAAGGCTGCCGGAGTCTACGGTGTGAAAATCGGTGCTCCGGCGAGGGAGCGGATATTCAAATTCAACGAACTTTTGAGAATTGGTTGACACCTATTACATCTTGGAGAAGAAGAGTGTACAATGAAACGCCCCTTGAGAAAAGAAACCCCGTGGCCGGGTCTCAAGGGTCTAAAGGGGCCACAACCCCCTCTTTTTCTTATAACTCCAGGATTTTTCCCGGGGTTACGTTTTTCTCGAATCCTCAACACCCCCTCTCTCGTAGACCTCCCTTCACCATCATGCATCCTCGCTCATCGTCATCCGCAGCGGAATATGCGGAGCTTCACTCCGTCGCCTCAAAAATCAGTAGGTACTGAATTTTGAGGCGAGTTCGGGATTCAAACAC
>DAIDAY010000013.1 GCA_027310365.1 bacterium | reverse complement strand
ACCCCGCACCTTTCAGGGGCTGCGGGAACCACCAACCGAAGATTCACGTAATGCGTCACATGAAAAACCATCAAGGTCATAAGCGAAGTGAGGGTTCATATGCCGATGAGGCTATGATCCTTTAAACGTGCGGGATGAAATTCAGAGAACAGCCGGAAGAAAACCTCCGCCTGAGGAGAAAAATACTCACACTCATTATTCCCGTTCTCGTTCTGGTCGGTCTTGCTGTTTATGCCGCGGCCAGCAGGAATTCAGGCGATTTACCTCGAGATTTCGTGATATCACGACAGAGCCTCGCGGAGACCAGTAGGGGCATTGCGGGATTGAACCAGACTCTTTCCCGAGAAATCATCGACATCCAGAGCGCGAAGAAGGCCGGCGACAAGAATAAAACGCTCTCGCTTATCGACGAAGCGAAGAAAACGAACAGCGATATTTATCAGAAAGCGCAAACCTTATCTTCCGGCCTCGCAAAAATGCAACAGTCGCTCGTCGGCTTCACTTCGACGACGAGCCAGGCGTTGGCCTCCGCGGCCATCGACACGGAACTGACGCTCACCAACGAGTTCACCGCCTATACCCGGCTTCTCGGAAATTTCTTTGATCTCTTGACGACCTCCGTCGCGGACGACGCTCCGGCGGTCGAAAACAACATCAAAGAAAGCCTTACGGCCATCAACCGGAAAGTTGACTCCATCAACCAGCTGAATCAAACGTTCATCAAACAAATCAGCGACTTCGATAAATCGTTGAGCCAATAATTTCGCGAGTCCTGTGAGAAATAAACACACCCACAACGACAAGGTTGAGAGCATGGATATCAGAACCACGGCATTCCGGAGGTCGGATCTGTTGGTTGATTTCTAACGAGATGAGATTCATCGGCAGGTTCATTTTCCATATTTTCGTCAACGGCGTCGCTATCCTGATCGCCAACTACTTTGTCCCAGGCTTCTTCGCCGGCGGGCTGAAAAGCCTTGGCGTCGCGGCCCTGATCCTCACCATCATCAACACCGTCGTGAAACCCATCCTGAAGCTTCTCACGGGACCGCTTATTCTTCTCACTTTCGGGCTTTTCGTTCTCATTATCAACGCGGCCTCCCTTTACATTCTTGACATCGCAAGTCAGGCGATTACAATTCAAGGAATACAGGAACTTGCGATCGCCACGATCATTATCAGCGCGATAAATTTCTTAGTCGGGGCATCGGCAAAGCTGGGATACAAAAAATGATTCTCGCACTGCAAATAATCGTCTCTGTCATTCTCATCGCTCTCATCATCATTCAGGAACGGGCGAGCGGCATTTCGGGGGTTTTCGGCGGACAAGGCGCGACCCCTTATCAAACAAGGAGGGGGCTGGAGAAAAGTATTTTCTCCGCAACGATCGTCTTCGCGGTTATTTTCGCCGCGCTCGCGATAGCGAACTTACTTATCAAGTAGTTCTTCACGTACGCATCCGTAATGGAGCTGATCAATATCATTTTCAGGAAATTCTCCGCCAAAGAGAAAAAGGTGTTTCTCGGCGTTCTCGGGGTTCTTGTGTTCGCCCTCGTCGCACTTGTCTCTTTCATCATCAAAGACCAGAGCGAGTTCATCCCCATCGCGGGCGGGTCGTATACCGAAGGGGTAGTCGGCCAACCGATAACGCTCAACCCCATTCTTTCCGCAAACGGCGCGGATCAGGAACTTTCTGCCCTGCTCTATGCGCCGCTCGGTAAACTCCTCGCCGCTTCCAGCACGACCTCCGATGGAAAAATCTACACTCTCGAACTGAAAGACGATCTCAAGTGGAGCGACGGGAAGAATCTTACAAGCGACGACGTCGTTTTCACCATTCAAACGATCCAGGACTACAACGCTCATTCTCCTCTCTATCAAAGCTGGAAGGGAATCTCGGTCGAGAAAGTGAGCCGGGTCCAGGTCAAGCTGACCATCCCGAGTCGGAACGTCTTTTTCGCCGACGCGATACAGTCCCTTCCCGTCGTTCCGCGGCACATCTACGGCCCGATACCGGTAGAAAACCTCGATCTCTCGGTGTACAAACTCAAACCCGTCGGCAGCGGACCGTATAAAGTCAAGGATTTTTCAAAACGGAGCGATGGTTTCATAACGGAATACCGCCTCGTCCCTAATCCGTATTGGAACGGGGCAGCGCCTCTCATACCTAATTTTTCCTTCCAGTTCTTCGAGACAATCGCAGACGTCGCGCAAGCCCTCGCATTTCATCAAGTGAACGGCTTCGCTTCCTTCTGGCCGCTCGGATTCGATTCTTCGTCTCTCAAGGGGTTTACGATCGACAAACTTCCCGGGAGCAACTACTACGCGGCGTTTTTCAATCAAAACAACAACGCGATGCTCAAAGACCAGAACGTGCGACAAGCATTAGTTTCTGCGGTGGACCAGAGCACCATCCTTGGAAACCTGCCGGGAAGCGATCCTAAAGGAATCACGGGGCCGGCGCTCCTCGCGAGCCTCCGGAACCGAACGTCAACCTTCAATGCCGCTTCCGCCGCAAGTCTCATCGCCAAGTACAAGGAAAAAAATAAAATAGCGTCAACGAGCGTCACCCTCTCGGCGCCTAACGTCGATTTCCTCCAGAAAGTCGCCACAACGATTCAAAACGAATGGCGCGGCGTGGGTATCGATAACGTAAGCATCCAAACCGTCGACGTGAACGATCCCTTGAACTCACCCCTCAAAACGAGAAATTACGATGTTTTTCTCTTCGGAAACGTCCTGAAAAACGAAGGGGACTTATTCCCCTTTTGGCACTCGTCGCAGGCGGCCTACCCCGGCCTCAACCTATCGCTCTATGCGTCGACCGCAGCGGACAAGCTTATGGAAAAGATACGGGCGACTACCGATGATGCGAGCCGGCTGCCGCTTCTCATGAATCTTGAAAATACCATCGTGAACGACAACCCGGCCGTATTTCTTTTCTCGCTTCCCTATTACTATGTCCATTCGTCCGAACTCCGGGGCTTCGCATCGGGAACCATAACGACGCCCGCCGACCTATACAACAACGTCAGCCAATGGTCCATCGCAAAGGTCCGCGTGATAAAGTAATGAGCTCCGTATGGAACGATACCTCAAAAACATCGCGGAATTCGGGAAACAGCTTTCCCCTCAAAATATCACCAGTTTGAATCTCGGCGCGCTTGGCAGCGGCTTTGATCTCGTGGTGATTGTGGGCATGGGCGGGTCCGGCGCCATCGGGGAAATGATCAAAAATACCGCAAAAGAAATCGGGCTCACGCTGCCGGTCATAACCGTAAAAAACCGGACACTTCCTCTCTTGACCAAAAAGCCGCTTCTCATTTTTGTCTCATTCTCCGGCAATACCGCGGAAACCTTTTCGGCGCTTAAGGAAGGACTGAAAACCTTCGGGAAAAAGAATGTTGCCGTCGTCGCAGGCGGAGGGAAAATGAAGGATTTCGCAATCCAAAACCGCCTCGCTCTTGCCTCGTTCAGCAAGGGCGACTTGACTCCGCGTGAAGCATCCGGGATAATGTACTATGGAGTCTCCAATATCTTAAACGCCGTCCATTCTGCCAAAGTACCCCAAGCCACCCTCTCGGCATTTTCAGCGCTCATGAGAACCGCCCGAAAACTTGCCTCGGAACTCGACGGAAAAAACATTCTCGTTTATGCACCGGAAGAACTTTCCCATCTCGCCCGCATCTGGAAAAATAATTTCAACGAGACGGCGAAGAATGCTTCCTTCACCAATCTCTACCCGGAGATTAACCACAATGAAGTCGAAGGGTTCCGGCGCATGTCCGGGAAATGGGCTGCAATTTTCATGGGCAATTTCGGACCGGAGGAAAAGAGAATAAAATTCCTAGGAACCATGATGGACAGAAAAGGCGTGCGGATAGTCCGCTTCACAATCCCCGGAAAGAGCATTCTCAATCAAACGTGGAACGGGCTCGTGATATCCCACCTTACATGCCTCGCCCTCGCGGAGAAACACGGGGATAACCCGACGGAAGTAGACACCATCACCAAACTCAAAAAAATCTAACATCTGCGGAGATTGCGGAATCCCGCATCAAAGCTAACGCGTTGGTGCAGGACAAGTTGGCAGATTTATCCCGCACCTTTCATGAAGTATCATAGAGAGTAAGCCGAGGTGGTGGAACTGGCAGACACGCAGCGTTCAGGACGCTGTGCTCGCAAGGGCTTGCGGGTTCGAATCCCGCCCCCGGCACCAGAATACTGAAATCAGAAGCAGTCCCGATCTCCAAGGAGGGGTGTGGGGCGCGCGATTCAGCATTCTCCAAAGTCGAATAAAAGATATTTGTTTTATGTTAAAACAATCAGCGGCGAGCCGGCCGCGCACGTATGCCGGACGAGCTCCCAGCACAATCAGAAGAAAACCGTCTGAAAGACAAGAGGCGGATGTCGTTCGTTTCGTCCCTCTCGGCGGCCTCGAAGAAGTCGGCCGCAACTGCTCATTTTTTGAGTATGGAAACGAAATCATCGTGGTCGATGTGGGAATCCAGTTCCCCGAAGAAACGACGCCGGGAGTCGATTACATCATCCCGAATATAACCTATCTCGAAGAGCATAAAGAAAAGGTCAAAGCGGTCTTCCTGACGCACGGCCATTACGACCACATCGCCGCGATCCACTACATCATCGGCAAGATCGGCAACCCCCTGATCTACACGGCCGATTTCACAAAGGCCGTCGTGGAAAAGCGTCACCAGGAATTCGTGAATGTGCCGAAATTGCGGTTCGACGTCGTGAAGCACGGCGACAAGAGGAAGATCAGCGAACATTTCTCGGTTGAGTTTTTCAACGTCGACCACACCATCCCGGACGCTTTGGGTTTTTTGCTGAAGACGCCTGCGGGTAACATGGTAAACCTCGGCGACTTCCGTTTGAAGACTACCAAGGACGGGAAACCGACCGACACTGAGGTGTATAAGAGGATCGGCGACGAGGGCGTTCACAGCATATTCCTCGACAGCACCAATTCCCTCCGGCCCGGGTTTTCCTTCTCGGAAATGACGGTAGAAGACAATCTCGATACCTTGATCGCCCACGCGAAGGGCCGGGTGATCCTCGCGACATTTGCGTCGCTGCTCACCCGCATCTTCGAAATAATCACCATAGCGGAGAAATATGGCAGGAAAATTGCCCTAAACGGCCGCTCGATGCGCGATAACATGGCGATCGCCGAACAGCTCGGGTACTTCAAGCCGAAGAGCGGGACGATGATTCCCCTCGAGGATCTCAACAAGTTCAAGAACGACAAAGTGATGATCCTGACAACCGGCGCACAGGGCGAGCCGAACGCCGGCCTCATGAGAATCGTGAACGGCGAACACCGCATCGTACGGCTGAAGTCCGATGATACGGTCATTTTCTCGTCATCGGTTGTCCCCGGAAACGAGAGGAGCGTCCAGGCGCTTCAAGACAACATCTCGCGCCAAGTGGACGAGGTGTACAACACGAAACTCCTCGACATCCACTCGAGCGGACACGCCCACAGTGAAGATCTGAAGCTCGTCATGAAGCTTATGCGCCCGCAGTTCGTTTTCCCGATCCACGCCTACTATTTCATGCGGAAAGCGCTCGTGAAACTTGCAGCCGAAATCGGCATCCCGCGGGAACGCGTCGTAATCCTCGACAACGGCGATATCGGCCTGCTCCACAAAGACAAAGTTGAAGTGCTGAAGGATCGCGTCCCAAATTCATACGTCTTAGTCGACGGTTTGGGCGTCGGCGACGTTTCTGACGTCGTCCTTCGCGACCGGCGGATGCTTTCCCAGGAAGGCATGTTCGTCATCATCACGACAGTTGACCGCGCAACCGGGAGGGTTCTTAAAAATCCCGACATTATTTCGCGCGGCTTCATCTACATCAAGGAAAACCAGGAACTGCTCGACGAGATCCGGAAGAAAATCCGGGGCATCCTGAGCAGAATCCCCCGCTATCAGCAGATAGACGCGGATTACCTGAAGACGCTCATTCGGGACCAGATCGGCCAATTCCTCTACAACAAGACCAAGCGGCGGCCCATGATCCTGCCAGTGATAATAGAGATATAGAGGACTCGCCACACATCCTCGTTCAGGCTGTCTCCGGGGCGACGCCCAAGTCTTAGCCTTCGCGAGGGTATGTGTCTCGCAGTTGTTTGCTAAGGAATACCCCCGGAAATCCTATGGACTCCCGGGGGTTAAATATTTAATAATGAATGGTAATGAAACCAGCATTGATATCGGGCATACAACCGACGGGAAAGCTGCATATCGGGAATTATTTGGGCTCCCTCAAGAATTTCGTCGAACTCCAAAACTCCGAGAAATACCGGTGCTATTTTTTCATCGCCGACCTCCATTCTCTCACCGAGGATTTTGATCCCAAAGAAAAACCGGGACAAATTCTCACTGTGGCGCTCGATTACCTCTCGGCGGGCATCGATCCGAAGAAGTCAATCGTTTTCGTGCAATCGAAAATTCCGGCACACAGCGAACTCGCGATAATTCTGAACAATTTCTCTCCCACCGGAGAATTGAAACGAATGACCCAATTCAAAGATAAGTCGGAAAGGCAAGCCGAGAACGTCAACATGGGTCTCTTCGATTACCCGGTTCTCATGGCATCCGACGTCTTTCTCTACGATGCCGCCGTTGTTCCGGTTGGCGAAGACCAAGTTCAACACCTCGAACTCGCGCGGACACTCGCGAGGAGATTCAATAATAAATTCGGCAAAACGTTCATGGAGCCGAAGCCGTTTCTCACCGAAGCAAAGCGGATTATGAGCCTGGATAACCCGGAAAAAAAGATGTCCAAATCGAGCCCGGCCGGATGTTTGTTCCTCGACGATGAACCGGAGACGATCAGGGAAAAGATCAAGCGGGCAGTGACCGACTCAGGCCACGAAGTGAAGTGCGATCCGGAAAGCAAACCGGCAATATCGAATCTCATCCGAATTTACGCCGGTTTCATGAATGAAACCACGGAAATCGTCGAGAAAAAATTCAAGAACAAGGGCTACGGAGATTTTAAAAAAGATTTAGCCGAAACAATCATTCGATCGCTCACGCCGTTCCAGAAAAAGAAGAAAGAACTGATCAAAAAATCGGCCGCAGTTAAAAAAGTCCTCGCCGCCGGAAACAGAAAAGCCGGCATGGTAGCCGGGCAGAAAATTGAGGAGGTAAAAGAGCAATTGGGCCTTTCCATTGACTAAATCTCCATATAATGTTATTGTTTAAAAAGTAGATCGGAGATGAATATATGAGCATAGAAAATTTCAGCGTCAAACACCCAGCAGCCATCGAAGAAATGGAACAAAACCTGGGGAATCCGGAATTGATCAAGCCGGTTGTCGACTTGGAAAAATTAGCCGAGGAAGTTGCCGATAACGACGTTTTGAAAAAAATGGTCGAAAAGACCATAGAATACTGCGAACGTTATACGGAAAGTGTCGCTGCCTATCAAGAGTTACTAATAAACCCCTCAAAAGATAAGGCTGATATAAAAGAATTGGATCAAACGCAAAGATTGATCCATAACGCGACAATAGATCAAATAAACATTCTTTTCAAAGCTCTTACAAAATTCGGAAAAGATGCGAGCTGGATAAAAAACTTTCGCTCCAGAGCCGATTATGGAAAGTTGGCTCTACTCACTACCTACAAATCCCTCATGCGGATGAGAAAGGAGTTTCAAAATGAAGAAAAGCGAGAAAATGATTGACATTGACGGGGAGAAGAACAGCTTGGTCTTTCGGTATGTACAGCTAGCTATTCGTAGGAAGCGAGGCGAAAACGGAGATGTCAAAAAAACACTCGAGGACTTACGCCAAAAGCTCGGCATGAGTCATGACGAGATCATACAGGAAGCCCAAAAAAAAACGATGAGATAGGTGTAGTTTACAAAGGGGTATTTCTGAATAAGAAATGCCCTATCCTTTTTAATACAGCTAACAAAATTACCGCGCCGGGAGTAGGACTTTAGAGACCTTCAAAAGGAGAAATGGATATGAAAACGAGGAAACTCAACGAATCTGAGAAAAACGGCTTGGTTTTCAAATACTTGAGACTGGTCGTTTCAGAAAAAAAGCGGAGTGAGCAACAGTACAAAGGATAGTGCCGAGAAGGAGATGACCCGCATACGGTCCCAGCTCCACATGTCTCACCAAAGAATCATAGGGGAACTCAAGCACATCACAACCCGCCGATAGCCGCAAGAAAAAGAAGCGCTCTCTTCCCAAACCGCTCCTATTTCTTTTTCATGCCGATCCACATCGGCAGAGAATCGAATTTCGTCTCAAGCTCCACGTCGAACTTATCCGAACGCTTCAAGAGAATTTCCGTGGCATTTACTTCTTTCATAAACAAGCTTTTATTGCGTTCCGCAATGCCGCTCACCTCCGGCGCTACCTCAAGCATGAGCGTAATCTTGTCTTTGGGCGTTAGCCCCCCGTCCTGGCGGAGATCCTGAACCATGCGGATGAGCTCGCGGAGCGTCCCCTCCTCCTTCAGCGCGGGGGTGATCGCCGTGTCCAAAACGAAATCCTCCTTCAGCTTCGCATCGAAAATGATTTCCTTCACGTTTATTTCGTCTTTTAAAATAGCCAAAAGTTCCTTGCCTATTTTCAGCCTGGCGTTCTTGACCTTCAATGATTGGAGCGGCTGCCGAACTTTGATACCAAACTCCGCACGCTTGGCCAAAGCGGCGCTCGCCAAATCCCGCACCACTTTCATATCGGCCAGAAGTTTCAAATCCTGTTTTTGGATCCTTAGACCCGCGTCAGGCCAATCCTCAAGATGAACGGAAGAAGACTTTTCGCCTTTGACGATTGATGTATACAAGGCTTCGGCGAAGAGCGGCGTAAACGGAGCCATAATCTTGCTCACCGTAACCAGGTTTCTTTCCAGAGTGGCAAAAAAGTCCTTATCTTTACGCTTGCGGCTGCGGCGCAAATACCACGTGGAGAGATCGTTGACATAATCCTGGATCAATCTGGTTGCGTGGACCGTATCATACGCATCAAGATTCTTGGTAACTCCCCGAACAAGTTCCGCGGCACGAATGTCGATCCACGCATCGAGAATATTTCCGGGTTCCTCCTTCTTGGTTCCGCCGCCGGATGCGGACATGCCAACATACGTTTCAAGATAACGATAGACGTTCCAAAGGAGCATCATTACTTTTCGGTAGGAATTTTCCACCCCTTTTTCAGAAAAATTCAGGTTATCTGCCTGCATAACGACCGAATTCATAAGATAGAAACGCAAACTATCCGCCCCATATTTTTCTATAACAAGCCAGGGATCGGGAAAATTGCCTTTCGATTTGCTCATTTTAGAGCCGTCTTCAGCTAAAATGGTGCCGGTGGTGACGACGTTTTCGAACGGTATTTTCTTGAAGAGGATGATGGAGATCACGTGCATAACGTAGAACCAGGCTCGCGTTTGAGCGATGTATTCGGCCACGAACTGCGCCGGCAATCTGCTTTCAAAAATTTTTTTGTTTTCGAATGGATAATGGTATTCGGAAAACGGCATGGAGCCAGCTTCCGTCCAAGAATCAAAAATCTCCGGCGTCCGTTTCATCGTCTTGCCGCAGGAAGCGCAGGAAAAACTTACCTCATCGATATAAGGGCGATGGAGATCAACCTCGCCGGTGTCGTTCCGGGGAATTTTTTTAACGTCGAGTTTTTCGATCCCGGCGAATTTTATGAATGCATCTCCTCTTTTTTCTTTCTCGGAAATCGCCCGCTTCTCCGTCCACCCTTCCGCAACCTGGACAAGCATCCAGATCGGATATTCATGGCTCACGACGAGAATATTCTTGCCCTCGTACTTCGATTCGCATTCCGACAAGAAACTCCATAAGCGGGTTCTTAAATCCCGGAGCGATTCGCCTTTCTCGGGCCGCTCTTCGAACTTCGACGCGTACGTCGGGAAACGTTCGTGGTATTTGTCGTCGTGACAACCCACGATATCTGGCCCCAGATGAATTTCCTCGAGCCTTTTATCAATCACAAGTTTTTCTCCGCCCAAGACCTCCGCATCGATCTCGCTCGTTTCTTTCGTCCGCATCACATCGGATGCAATGATGAGATCAATCTTGGAATGTTTTTTAGCAAGCTTCCCCTTTAATTTTTCTATGGACTTCTCCGCCTGAATACGCCCGAGAGGCGTCAAATGGAATTTTCTTTTTCCGTCGTCGACTATATCCAGGACATTGCTTTCCGCCTCGCCGTGGCGCATAACCCAGTAATTGTTTCTCGGCTTGCCGGCGCGATCGCTTAATTCCTCTATGCTTTCCACCACCTCTCTTTTGTCGCAAGCAGAACACTTCCAAACCGGGATAGGATTTCCCCAATACCTGTTGCGCGAAATGTTCCAGTCCGGAGCCGCTTCCACGCTTTTTTCGTAGCGGCCGAGCTTCAAGTGTTCCGGGAACCAATGAATACCTCGGCGATTGGATTTCAAGAGTTCCGGCCTTATCCTCTGGATATTCACGAACCAGGCCGGAATGGCGTTGTAAAAAAGGGCGTTGCCGCAACGCCAACAATGCGGATAGGAATGCGTATATTGGAGTCGCTTCAAAAGGAGCCCGCGTTTTTCAAGATCGTCTTTAATAAACTTCTCCGAATCCTTGAAATACATACCGCGCAATGATTCCGGCGCTTCCCCGTTAAATATTCCCCTTTCATCAAGAAGCGGCACAACGGGCAAGCCTTCGCGTACACCCAGGTTATAATCATCCTCTCCATAAACAACGGCGGTATGCACAACGCCAGTTCCTTCTTCGGTCGTCACGAAGTCAGCGGAATAGATCTGGTAAGACTCCTTTGTTTTTAACCGAGGAACATTGAAGAGCGGTTCGTATTCAATACCCACCAAACTTTTCCCGGCGAGCATAACGCTATTGGCAACAATATTTTTATCCGCCCGAGTACGCCTGAAATAATCCTTGGCGGCAATGTAGGTTTCCATCCTACCTCCGCTTTCTTCATTCCAAGAAACATACTCAATCTTCTCGCCGACAGCCAAGGCAACATTCCCCGGAAGCGTCCAGGCTGTTGTCGTCCAAGCGAGGACGTAAGCATTCTCCGGAAACCCAAATTTTCCCGGATTTCTTATCTTAAATTTTACATACACCGATTCCTCCGTAACATCCCTATAGCTGTTGTCCATCGCCACCTCAAAATTAGAGATCGGCGTTTCGCAGCGCGGACAATACAAGAGCACCTTCCTCCCTTCATAAACCAATTTCTTTTTATAAATATTGCTGAATGCCCACCAAACCGACTCCATATAATCCGCATCCATAGTCTTGTAGGAGTTGTCGAATTCAACCCACCGGGCGATGCGATTGACCACTTTCCCCCATTCATTGGCGTATTCCAAAACCACGCTTCTGCACGTTTCGTTGAATTTTTTTATTCCGACGGTCTCTATCTGTTTTTTACCGGAAATGCCGAGTTTGCGCTCCACAATTTCCTCAACCGGCAAACCGTGGCAATCCCAGCCCCATCTTCTTCTCACAAATCGCCCGCGCATCGTTTGATAGCGCGGTATTACGTCTTTTATCGTCGAAGCTAAAATATGGCCGTAGTGCGGAAGGCCCGTTGCAAAAGGCGGACCGTCATAAAAAGTGAAGGGCTTTCCTTTTTTGGTTTTACTAAGGCTTTTTTCGAAAGTCTTATTTTCCTCCCAGAATTTCAGGACTTTTTTTTCTATCTCCGGCAGGGAAAATTTCTCCAAACCATCAAGCATTAAAGAACATTTTACTTTCAATTGGCCGAAAAATCCACCTCAAAGACGAGGCAGATGTCGTTCCGAAGGTTAAGACTCGGACGTCGCCCCGGAGACAACCTGAGAGATGACACTTGCCGAGTCCCCTACATTTCCTCCGGCGGCGTGATGCCGAGCAGTCTGAACGTATTTCCCAAGACGACAAGAAACGCCGCAATCAAAACCAGCTTCGATTGCTCGTCCGGCTCGCCGACAACTTTTTCTTTTTCATAAAAATTGTGGAACGAGCGCGCAAGGTCGAGCGCATACTTCGCGAGGTGGTGCACCTCGTAGCTTGCGGCGGACCTGCGAACCACGTCCGGAAATTGGGCAAGGAGAGCCATCAACTGTTTTTCGGGGACCGACCGGAGGCCCGCCAAGTGCTTTTTCTTCGCCCTTACCCTGCGGACGCCGGCTTTTGCAAGAATCTTTTTCGCCCGTACGTGTGCATATTCGGCGTAATACACGGGGTTCTTCGATGATTTTTCTTTCGCCAAGTCGAGATCAAAATCGATATGCGAGTTCGTGGCAACCATCACAAAGAAGAACCGCGCCACGTCGACGCCCACCTCGTCGACGAGGTCCTCGAACGTCACGAATTCTCCCCGCCGCTTGGACATCTTCACAAATTCATCGCCTTTCTTGATGAGGATTGCCTGCGTTATCAAAACTTCCGATTTTTGGAAGCCCAAAATGCGCGCCACCGCCTGAATCCTCTTTACGTAGCCGTAGTGATCCGGCCCCAGGATATTGATCTTATTTTTGAATCCCCGTTGCAGCGTTTCGAGGTAGTGGCCCGCATCGGCCAAGAGGTATGTCGAAAAACCGTCGCTCGTGACGAGAACCCGGTCTTTGTCGTCGCCGAATGCAGTTGTCTTGAGCCATTGGGCGCCTTCGGAGTGATACGTATAGCCGGAAGATTCGATCCTCTTCAAGACCTCTTTCACGAGACCCTTTTTGTGCAAAGACCTTTCGGAGGTATACCGGTTGAATGTGATGCCGGCTTTTTCTTCAATGACTTTCCGTATCGATGCCATAAGATCGTCGGCGGCATGCTCGCCGACAACTGCCGGCAGGGCCTTGTTTTTTTCGACAAACGTCCGGTTGGCTTCAGCCCACCGCTTTACGTAGTCTCCTTTATAAAACTCGTCGGCGTGAGGATGGAAGCCGAGGGCGGCGAGGATGGATCTCCCGAGCGTCAAAACTTGATTTCCGGTGTCATTAACATAGTACTCGCGCTCGACTTTGGCGCCCGTGAATTTCAGAATATTCGCCAGAACGTCGCCGTAGAAGCCGCCGCGCCCGTTCGCGAGGGTCAGTGGCCCCGTCGGGTTCGCCGATATGAATTCCAGCTGTACCTTGCCTTTGGACATCTTGGATGAGCCATAGCGGGCGCGTTTTTTCGCCACAAGCTTCAGTTCCTTCCGGTAAACATCGTCGGCAACCCATAAATTGATAAACCCGCCAGCCGCTTCAACTTTGTAAACCAAACCGTCCAGGGCTTCTTTGATTTCATTCGCCACGAGAGGCGCAAGCTCCTTCGGCGGCTTGCCTTCGCTTTTCGCCAAAGAAAAAACGACATTCGTGAAATAATCGGCGTCGGTCACACGCCTGTCGGGCACATCAACAACAAACTCGCCCCTCCTTCCCAGTTTTTTAGCCAGCCGTTCCTCTATTTTTTCTTTGATGCTCATCTCTTAAACGGTTTTAGTATACAATACTATTATGAAAGTTTTCGCTGAAAATAAAAGGGCGCGCTTTGACTACGAAATTCTCGGGGCTTTTGAGGCCGGCATCGAACTCAGGGGTTTCGAAGCGAAGGCGATCACTTCCGGACGCGTCAACATCGCGGGTGCTCACGCGGCGGTTGCCAAAGGAGAGTTTTGGATTGTGAACGTAGACATTCCCCCGTACCAGCCCCAAAACACGCCGCCCGGCTACGACCCGAAGCGGAGTCGAAAGCTTCTCATCAAGAAATCAGAAATCGCCGCGCTCATCGGAAAAGACAAAGGGTTGACATTAGTACCAATGAAGATGTATAGTAAGCACGGAAAGATTAAGGTGGAAATCGGTCTTGGAAAACCGCGGAGGAAGAAGGACAAGCGTGAAGTCATTAAAAGGCGTGAAACAGAACGGGAGATAAGAAAGTTTAAATAGATAGAGTGAGTTCTATGGGGGCGCAAGCTTCGACAGGAATGTTGTTTAAAAATAGCAAGCCGAGGAGCGATACACTCGCAAAACTGTCGCAAACCAAGAACTGCCAACAATAAAGTTGCAGCCCCGGCATTGGCGTTTGCTTAATGCCGGTCCCGGTTCATTATGAATCGGGCATCGGTTCCCGACTTCCGCTAAGGATTCACCGGTGTCATACCGCGGGATCGCTTACCCAGAACTCGTTTCCGCTACGGGCAAGCTAAACCATCGGAAACATTCTGCTCTCTTTAGAGAACTAAACTTGTAGATTATTTTTAGATAACCTCTTGGACGAGGGTTCAATCCCTCCGCCTCCACTGCTTCGCTAAAGCTACGCAGTGCACGCACGTAGTAGCCAAAGTGAGCAAAAACCGCCGTAAAGGGCGGTTTTTGCTTTAGCGAAGAAGTGTCCTTCGAAGCCTTGGCGGAGAAGGGCTATAATATTTTCATGTTCTACGTATACATCATCCAAAGTGAGAGCAGTAAAAAACTATACGTTGGCTTCAGTGAAAATTTGAAACTCCCCGAGCTTACGCTCGGGGGTTTGTGTGCGCGGCTAAAATCTTCTTTCGATGCTCACGGATGTATTGATTCGGCATTCCTTACACATTGCCGGGACTGCAGCAATTGCTTCGGTTGCACGGGTCTCAGAAGCAAATCCTACCACATCTTCAACCAGCCATATTCCAAGGAGGAATACGCGAAGAAGATACAGCCATTGAACCTCGGATCGCACAAAAATTATCAAGAAGTACATTCCCAATTTAAAGATTTAGAAGGAAAACTCATAAAACCGGCTTATACATGGAGGAATACAACCAATTCTTCAGGCGATCTTCTCAAGAATTGCAGGAACTGCAAAAATTGCTTCCTATCAAGCGAAGGCGAAGATAATGCCCATTGCATGCTCATGGAGAAAAACTTCAAGGACTGCTACGACGTATGGCTGTCGATGGAGAATTTGGAATTGTGTTACGAAGTAGCAGCCGGAGGAAGAGACAACCGGGGCAGTAGGTTCGGTGTAACACTCTACGGCGGAGCTTCCGACCTCCAATACTGCTACACCTGCATAGGCTCAAGAAATTCTTTCGGGTGCACTGGATTGAAAGAGAATGAATACTGCATCCTCGACAAGCAGTACTCCAAGGAAGAATACGAAGAATTAGTACCCAAAATAATAAAGCAAATGGACGACATGCCCTACGTTGACAAAAACGGCAGGGTATATAAATACGGCGAATTCTTCCCAGCAGAAATTTCTCCTTTTGCTTATAACGAAACGATGGCTCAAGAATACTTTCCACTCACCAAAGAAGAGGTAAATAAGCAGGGTTATGGCTGGAAGGAACCGGACGACCGTGACTACAAAATCACAAAAATCAGCGGCAGTCTGCCAGACGATATTTCAGATGCCGACGATTCCTTGTCCAACGAAACCATAGGCTGCGAACATGAGGGGAAATGCTCCGAGCGGTGCACAAAAGCCTTCAGAATCATCAGGGAGGAGTTGGATCTCTACAAAAGAAGAATGTACCTCTCCCCAGGCTATGCCCCAATTGCCGTCACTACGGACGCTTGCAAAGGAATCCCTTCAAACTGTGGCATAGGAAATGCATGTGCAATGGGAAGCAATCGGAAAACAACATTTACCACAACACCGTGGCGCACCAGCATGGCACGAATCATTGCCCCAATGAATTTGAAGCAAGCTATTTGCCCGAAAGCAAAGAAACCATCTATTGCGAGCAGTGTTATCAAGCAGAAGTAGTTTAAACGGCCGATAGTTGCATTTTGGCGCGTTTTTTATTAGTATTTTCCTATCGCTTATCAAAGATCATACAGACCAATACCGACGCGGCCCCAGGAAAGGGTGAACGGCGAAATCACCGCCCCCGAACTCCGGGTTATCGACGAGAAGGGTGAAAATATCGGCGTCCTGAAGAAGGAAGAAGCTTTGGCGAAAGCCATGAATACGGGGCTCGATCTCATCGAGATAGCGCCGCAAGCCACGCCCCCCGTCGCGAAGATCATGAGCTTCGATAAGTTCAGATACCAGAAAGGAAAAGAAGAAAAGAAAGCCAAGCAGGCCCAGAAACCGAAAGAGCTGAAACAAGTGCAGATTTCGGCGAGAATTGCGGCGAACGACATAGCAATGAAAGCGAAGTGGGCCGAAAAATTCCTTTCCGAAGGCCACAAAGTTGAAATCAGCCTGCGGCTCCGGGGAAGGGAGAAAGCGAATAAGGACTGGGCATTCGGGAAAATCAAAGAGTTCACCGATAAAATCGCCGTTCCCTATCAAGTAACGATGCCGCCGAAGCCGGGAGGAAGGGGGTATATCATGCAAATAACGAAGAAATAAATGAAAAAAAGCATATCAAAAAGAATCAGGATAACGAAATCCGGGAAGATTCTTCGGCGGGCCATGGCGTTGGGACACTCGCGGAGCAATAAGAGCACGACGCAGATGAAGCGGAAGAAAGGTCAGCGGTCGCTCGTCATTCACATAAACAAGATTAAAAACAACTAACATGCCGAGAGTCAAACGGGGTGTATTGGCACACAAAAAAAGGGAAAAACTGCTCAAGAAATCGAAGGGATACCGCTGGAGCCGGAAATCCAAGGAACGGGCGGCAAAGGAAGCGCTCCTCCACGGTCTCTCCCGGAAATTCAAGGGGAGGAAGGAAAAGAAACGGGAATACCGGACGCTCTGGGAAGTAAAAATCAACGCCGGGGCCAGAATGAACGGACTGAACTACAGTACCTTTATCGGAAATTTGAAGAAGAAAGGAATCAAACTCGACCGGAAAGTATTGGCAGACCTCGCCGAAAACAATCCGGAAATCTTTAAAAAGATAGTCGAGGTGGCTCAATAGCAACCCCCCTACCCCCACACCTACCTATGTAGGTGTGGGGGCTTTCTTATGATATAGTTTGCCTTCTTGAGGTTTGTCTTGAGGTTGGGGGCCTTGAGCATCCGGAGCGCATCACCGTAGAGGAACCAGCCGTAGCCTTGGTGTTCCCGCGGTATGATTTTTATTTCCTCGGTTTTCGTCTCGGCAAGATAATAGATGACGAGACGCGGAATCCGCTTTTTGTCCTTCGTATAAAAAACGAACCGGTCGGAAACCTTGAACCAGTTGATGAACTGGAGATCGCGCGACTTAATGCCCGTTTCTTCCTCCGCTTCCCGGAGCGCAGCCTTGAAGCTCCGCTCGCCTTCCGCAAGTTTTCCTTTCGGGAAGTTCCAGTATGGGCCTCCGTGATACAGAAGGAGAAACTTAATCCCTTCGATCGTGCGCCGGAAAATGATGACGCCCGCCGAAACGGAAAGCTCGCCTTCTTTCTTGTTATTGTCCGATAGTGGGGTTGCCATGGTCGCGCAATACAGGCTCTTTCACCGTCTCTTGGGGAATAATGAGGTTCGGCACGAAAAAGAGAAATATGGCGGCAATGAACGAGAAGGCGGCGGTCAGGATAAGGATGAAGTTAAAACCTAGAAGGAGCGCGATACCGCCGCCGATGGATGCCATGATGGCGGATATTAAATCAACACCAAAATGATCCGCCGTCCATTCGAGCGAAAAGTGATTTTTGTCCAAATGCCTCGAGAATATCGCCGGCCAAGAAGACGAATAGAGAGCGAAGGTGAGCCCTTGGACCGCCATAACCAACAGGAGCTCGGCGACGCTGTTCATGACAATGAACAGGAGCGGTGTCAGTCCTCCGAGAAATAAGCCAAACACGAGGGCGTAAAAATCGTCTTTCTCACCCTCGTGTTTGTCCAAATAAAGGGATATCGGCACCTCCGCGATGGCCTTCACCAGATAGTAAAATGCTGCAGCAACGCCGACGATAAAAACGTTCGCCTGACCGATCCTTTGTAGAACAAAAACGGCAAAGACCGGGTTCAGGAGCCCCCAACCACCCCAAAAAACGTAGTCGGAAAGGATAAAAAACTTTGCAACTCGATTCATGTGCATTTCCCCGAGGTTCATCTTGAAATCCATTTTTATGCTGGGAATTTTCATCCCGTGAGAAACCATAAACTTATGACGAAAAAAATCACCAAAGGAGTTGGGGCAATCACACATCGTAGGCTCTTTCGCGCAAAAGGCGTTTTGTTTCTCGCGGGATTCATCAAATTCATTTTAAATAAATCTAGGAAATGTTGAAATTGAAGGCATCGCCGGAAACCGATATGACAACGGCATCCCCCCGTTCGAGTTCTCCCCTCAATATCTTCTCGGCGAGGACGCTCCTGATGTTGTCAGCAATCACTTTTCTCAAGGGCCGCGCACCGAAAACGGGGTCGTATCCCATGATACCCAATTTTTCCAAAACCTTATCGTCGTAGGCCACACTGATCCCCTTTTCTTCGCCGAGCGTGTCCGCAAGCTCTTTGAGGGAAAGCCCCGCGACCTGCTTGATTTCACTCCGATTCAAATCTCTGAAGATGATGATATCCGAGAAGCGGTTCAAGAGTTCGGGCCTGAAGTATCTCGAAAGCTTCTTCTTCAACTCGGCGGAGATGTCCTCAATGGTCTTGCCGCCCTCGATCTCCGACTTGATGAAATCGGAATTGGCATTCGACGTCGCGATGATAATAGCGTTCTGAAAATCGACGGTTTTTCCGAGACTATCGGTCAGCCTCCCGTCGTCAAATACTTGGAGGAAGAGATTCAAAACGTCAGGGTACGCTTTTTCAAATTCGTCGAGGAGAACCAAAGTGTACGGATTTTCGGCAACGGCATCAGTCAACGTGCCGCTCCGCGACCCGTCGGGGTTTCCGATTAAGCGGAAGGTGCTTGTGTTATCCTGATATTCCGACATGTCGAACCGCTGCATGGCCGATTGGGAACCGAATTGGACCTCCGCAAGTATTTTGGAAAGTTCCGTTTTCCCGACACCGGTAGGCCCCACGAACAAGAAGGCTGCAATGGGACCCCCCTTCCTCGCAAGGCCGCTCCGGTACTCGCGGAGCGCCCGTGAGACCGCCGAGACCGCCGCATCCTGGTTGATGAGTTTCTTGTGGATGATATTTTCAAGATCCAAAAGCGCCGAGGCTTCTTCCCCCGTCACTTTTTGGATGGGTATTTTAGACATCTTTTCCGCAATCGCATCGACGGCGGCCGCGTCCAAGGACTTCTCCTTGTTGCCGAGCGCGGCGGAAAGAACCTGTTTCAGGAGATCGACGGCGCTGCCCGGCAGGAGTTTCGCGTGAAAATAGCGTTTCGCGAGGTACACCGATTCCTTGATCGCGCTCAACGGGATGAATACTCGGTACTCCCGCTCCAAGAGCAGGCTTTGGTAGATGGCGAATGCCGTTGCCTCGCTTTCGCTCACCTCGTTAACCTCCACAATCTCGAATTGTTCCAGAAAGTCGCTCCGCGGTTCGACGTACATCTTGAACTCCCGCGGGTATGTTTCTCCGACAACGGGAACGGCGGCGCTTTTGATAATCGGCAGGATGACATCAATCGCATTGATCGACTCGGCGGATGTCCTGAAAAGATCATGAATATTGGGAACCACGAGAACGATGTTCCCCGCCGTGATGACTTCATCAACGATCGTCTTCAAGCGGCCAATCAATACTTCCGGAGAAGCATTGGAAACGAGATTACCGATCTCGAGGGAAACCAACCGCTTGTCGAACAATACCGACGGAACATCATCTTTTGAGATAGCGTACGCGAGGTGGTCGATAATGGTCGACTTGCCGGCGCCCGGTTCCCCGACGAGGATCGCATTCGGCTTGCCGGGGCGGGAAATAACCTCAAGGAGGTTTGCGTACTCTTTTTGATGGCCGATGAGGAACCCCACCGCCCCCCCGCGCGCCAAATCAGTGAGATCGGTCGAGAACTGGTCTAAAGTCGGCGTCGGACGCGAAGTCCAAGAGCGGTTCACCGCGCGATGCCGCAAAACCCCCGGCCGGCGGGCAAACCCCCCGATCAGTCTCGGCAAAAACCTGAACCGACCGAATATCTTCCTCCATTTGCCGAATACAACGGCCGACTCGAAATCTTCCTCCCTGACGCCCGAAGAAGAAAAAAGTTTCGAGAGTCTCTGATCCCCCACACTGAAAACGGCGGCGAAGACGTTCCGGGGATTCACGAAATCATCTCCGTGCATCAGGGCGTTCTCCGCGGCCTTCAAGACCAGTTTCTCCAAAACGACTCTGCTCTCCTCTTTGGCAAAGGCGCGCTGCCCGCCAAAAACGGACTCCGCTTTTTTCATCAATCCCTTTGCATCGATATCCAACCGCCTCAATATCTCCCCGATATCCTTCCGTTCCGTGAGTACCTCAAGGAGAACGAGGTAGAAATTTACGTCGATCCCCCGCGATTTACGAAAAGCATACCCCAAGACATTGAAAGAATCCGGCGTGAGGGCAAGGGCGATATTTGCCTTTTCCCTTTTCATGATTTCCGCAAGCGTCCGTTCGCCCCTTCCCGCATGCATAATACGATCGCCGAGGAAAAGAACAATGAGCCCTCCGAGAGCGCCCAGCTGCGCATTTCCCGCCATGACAAGTATGATCGCCGCCGCCCCGAGAAAAACATAAGAAAGATAGCCGATGAGCCTTATCACGAAGTCTCCGGGTTGGCTCAAAATCATCCTCTGGCTTTTGAAGTAAATCTGCGACATACCCCGTAGTACAACTTCGAACTTTATGCTTGTTTATTTTGTAGACCTTTCATTTCTTGGTTATGTTTTTATTTTCCACCTTCGAATGAGGACTTGAAACGCCATTCGAAGTTGTCCTACAGGGCATGTCAGTGGAAACGCACGACGCCCAAGAAAACAGCGACGAGAAAAGGCGGTAGAAGGAGCCAGAGAATGTAGAGGAAAACCGCGATAAGAATCACAAGGACGTAAAAAACGGACGCAACAATAAGCCGGGCACTCCTCAGGAAAAAGCCCAAGAGATAGCCGACAATCGTGTAATCCTTATAGAGTGGAGAGAAGAGATTCTGGAGCGTTATTTTCCACGCGAAAAACCTGTCCAGATGCTCCAGCCGGTCCACAACATAGTTGGAATACACTTTGGCGCTCCGTATATACCAATGCCTCAAAAAGTCGGCAATTCTCCAAAGGAACCGCTCCCCCAAATAAACCAGTGCCATCGTTCCTATTATAATCCCAACAACCAACTCAGGGCTATCGCTGAACCACTTGTCTCCCAAACACGCTATCAAATTCCCCACCGAGGAATTTGCGCTCGCTCTCGGACTCACTCGCCACAAGAGGATACATTCTTCGAGGAAGCTCTCGGAGGCGAAAAAGCTCGGTACCCGTAAGGTTTTTGAGTCGAGAGCGCAGGATGGCTTTTGCCGCTGGAGCAAAGAACATCCGGTTCCGAGGGGAATGTATCCTCTTGTGGCACCATGGCCGCTCGTCCTGCGAGACGGTTTGATCAACAAGTGGTTCAGCGATAGCTATACAATATACCTCACCTCCTCCTCAAGCAGGATACTAAACTTCTTATGCACCTTCTTTCGAAGGATATCTGCCAACTTTCTGACGTCGGATGCTTTCGCTTTCCCCTTGTTCACGAAGAGATTCCCGTGAAAAGCGGCAATCTCAATGCCGCCGACCCGCATGCCTTTCGAGCCAATAGATTCCAAGAGATAGCCGGCAGGTATTTTCCCCGCTATGATCTTCGATTTATCGATTTTTGCAAGAGATTTTGCGGAAGTCTCGGCGGCCAAGATGTTTTTGAAGAAGCTACCCGGACATTTGATCCCTGGCTTATATTTCCTTTCGCGCTTCGCGATGATCTCCCGGGAAATCTTTCTCAGTTCAGCCGTGTTTCCCTTCCTGAATTTCAATTTCACCCGCAGGACAAGGAGCGGCTTTCTCTTGAAGATACTTTCGCGGTACGCAAAAGCACATTGTTTCCTGGGAATCCACCGGCGTTTCTTGCCGTCCCAAATCTCAACTGCCGAGATGACTTCGGAAATGAAGTGCCCATAGGCGCCGGCATTCCCGACCGTGGCACCACCAACCGTGCCTGGAATACCGGAAAGTGTCTCCAACCCGGCAAGGCCCCGCGCGATCGCCCTCCGGATAACTTCTCCCAGGAGGACGCCGCCGTCCGCAACGCATTCATCCCTGTCGAAACGAATCTTCCCTCCGAAGAAACGGAGCGTAAGACCGCTCAGCCCCCCATCCGGAAAGACAACATTGCTGCCACCGGCGAAAATCGTCGTTTTCATTTTATGTGCCTTTGCCCACTCGAAGATGCTGATGAATGCCTCGGGCGTTTCAGCCACGCAAAGATACTGAGCCCGCCCGCCGATCCGAAACGTCGAGAGCGGTGCCAAGGCAACATTCTTTTTTACGGCAAACTGCGTGAATTGCCGGCTTTTCATAAAGAGGTTTCTCTTAGTATATACTAATCCTATGGACAATAAACTGATTGTAAGCATCTCGGGACTTCGCGGCATCGTCGGGAAAACCCTCACGCCGGAAACCGTTGTGACATACGCAAATGCCTTCGCGAGGTTTATAAACCGCAAGAAGGTAGTGATCGGCCGGGACGGGAGATACCACGGCGCAATGCTTGCAGAAATCCTCGCAGGAACCCTCGCCGCAAGCGGCTGCGACGTCATTGATATCGGCGTCTGCCCGACACCAACGGTCCAGCTCGCTGTCGAACATTCCGATGCGGCGGGCGGGGTTATCGTAACCGCGAGCCATAACCCCATGGAGTGGAATGGCTTGAAATTCTTAAACGGAAACGGCGTTTTTCTCGACGCCGCCGAAAACGAAAAGCTTCAGAAACTCGTCAAAGGAAAACTAGTGTTGGTTCCCCCGGGATCAGTCGGAAAGATAAAATCGGGAAGCTTCTTTCTCCAGGAACATCTCAAAAAAACTCTCCAGATTAAAGGGTTAAACCTTCGATCGATCAGGAAAAGGAAGTTCAAAATCGTCCTTGATTGCGTGAATGCCGCGGGCTCTGTCATTGTCCCCCGATTCCTGGAAGAGTTGGGGTGCAGAGTAGTCAAAATGAACTGTGAGCCGACCGGTGTATTCCCCCGGAAGCCCGAACCGCTCCCGGAAAACATCACAACCGTCATGGCGCGCGTTAAAAAAGAAAAAGCCGATCTCGGGATCGTCGTTGATCCAGACGTCGACCGGCTGGTCTTGATAACCGAAAGGGGGGAACCTTTCAGCGAGGAATATACTATCGTCCAGGCGACTGACTTTATTTTGCGAAAAACCCCGGCGCGGAAAAGGATTGCCGTTGTGAATCTCTCGACGACGCGAGCAGTTGAAGAAGTGGCACGGAAGTATGGCGGGAAGTTTTTCCGGTCTCCCGTCGGCGAAATCAACGTAGTTAAAAAAATGAAGAGAGTAAAAGCGGTAGTCGGCGGTGAAGGAAGCGGGGGCGTTATCCTCCCTGAAGTCCATTACGGCCGCGATGCACTCGTCGGAATTGCCCTCACTCTGCAGAACCTCCTTGAGTTCGGCGGCACGCTCTCGGAACTCAAAAAGTCTCTCCCACCGTTCGAAATCGCGAAGAAGAAGATAGAAATCGGCGGCAAGAATCCGGAGAAAATAATAACCGCGGTAAAAAAGCGGTATGCAAAATGCAAAATCAATACAGAGGACGGACTGCGAGTGGACACGCCGGATTACTGGGTGCATCTCCGAAAATCAAACACTGAACCGATCATGCGCGTCATTGCCGAAGCGAAAACCAAAGAAGAAGCAAACCTACGCGCTACAGATGTGATGAGGCTTATAAAAAACCTCAGATGAGTAGAAAAGGAGAAAAGTCCGATGAGAAATCGGACCTTCCTATGCCCTCTAAGAAACGAGATGCTTGAGCGACGCAATGCATCGCCTCACCGAGACTTCCTGTGCCGGGAATTGACCAAAAAGATTCTCCACCGGTGTGAAAAAAATCTCAACTTCCTTTGGCATACCGGCACGTATCGCCCTCTGCTGATTCTCGCTGTAATCGCCACAACACCCGGGAAGGATGAGGATCAGCCCTTCCTTACCTCTTACATCGACGGCGATGCATTTCACCAGCTCTTCATTCCCCAGAGAAAATAAATCAAGAGAACACGGACCAATAACTATCCAGTCCATCTCTCTTCCTCCGGAAGATATTGAGTTCATCTTCTTTTCCGCGGCGGTGTTCAGGATTTCGAGAAACGCTTCCTTACAACAGATCATTGTACTTCTCCTATTTTTTTGCTGATACTGTTGTACAACACCATTAAGTTAGAAGTCAAGCTGTGTATTTATACAACCAAGCTCGAACTCATTTTAGCAAAAATTTCTGAATCTGACGACGCCCCGTCGCCCGCCTCCGCTTCGCTCGGGCTGGGCATCGCCTCGCGTGCCTGCGGCACATACTCCGGCGTTCGATTCTGCCCGTACGCCAAACAATTGGCGTACTCTCGTGCACACTCACTTCGTTCGTGTGTCTTTATTGTACCAAGTTAGAACCTATTTCCAAAATCTATAAAGTGGATGAATTTTTGCGAATCCTTTTCCCCAGAAAATAGGTTCTAACTTGGTATAATTCTGTGT
>DAIDAY010000012.1 GCA_027310365.1 bacterium | reverse complement strand
GAATAGCGCCATTGCGCTTTGGGTCGCTGATGTGAGGAACGCAGGAACCAGCAATTCATGGGCTGCTGGTGCTAATCCTGGCCTGTGGAGCAGTGCTGGCTGCTATGGCGGTTACACTTCTTCCACGCCGAGCGTTGGCGGTACTGGTGCTCCAAATGCGACAACTACGGCTGGATGTACATCGTTTGTAACGGCGGGAGGGTTTGCTACGTCCAGTGTATCGGTTTCTGGAACAGGATGGGTTCCTTTAAACTTTACCTTAATTTCAAGCGGATCACCGTTATCTAAATTACCTATAGATCCCAACAATGGTGTAGCTGGGTGCCGAGGGACGACAGGCGTTACCAATTATGTCTGCCAGTATGTATTCGCTGCGAGTTCGGCCATAGGCGTCTACCAGATAGATGCTGCTATGGAAAGCGCCAAGTATGCATACCAAGGATCGGCTGATGTGGTTTCCACTGACAATGGAAGTAATAATTACTGGTACGAAGTTGGCAGCAACCTCGGACTGATAAAATAGAAAACTTTTATGGGTGAGAAGAGGGGTTTCACCCTGATCGAGCTTTTGGTCGTCATCGCCATCTTGGCCGTCCTTGCGACAGCCGTTGTTCTTGTTTTGAATCCTGCCGAGCTCATCAAGCAGGGCAGAGATTCCACGAGAATCTCCGACTTGGCGGCGTTGAACAGCGCGATTGCAATTTATGTTGCCGATGTACGGAATCCTTCGTGGCCGGCAGCAAACTGCTATCCCAACGTCACGAATACCCTTGCTTCGAGCACTCCAACGTGCGGAACCTATGCGACGAGCTCGACCTCGACGGCCGTTAACGGTTCCGGCTGGGTGCCGATAGACTTCACGAAACTTTCGAGCGGATCGCCCCTTTCGAAACTTCCCCTTGATCCTGTCGTTCAAACATCGGGCGCCAATAAGCTGTGCCGCGATGTAAACGGCGCGGCGAACGCCGAGACCTGCGAATACATATTCGCCGCGAGTTCTACGGTCGGCGTTTATGAAATCGACGCGGCAATGGAGAGCCTGAAATACAGTAACATCGGTACGGCCGACGCTGCCGGCGCCGATAACGGCAACAACGACGGCTGGTATGAGACGGGGAGCAACCTCTCTCTGATGCAGTGAAGCGCCGTTAGAAAAATTGTTCTATAATAGGTAGTAATGATAAACCTTTCGAACGCGAGGCTGAAGGATATACTCGTGAAAGCGGGCGTCATTGACGCCGACACGTTCGATGTCATCGCGAAGGAAGCGGAACGAAACCGGCAAAACATCGCCGACATCGTCATTTCGAGCGGCCTCATCAACAAGGACTATTTTTACCTTTTGGTTTCCAAGGCAATCGGCGTTGAACGAGTGAACTTGGGGGCGGTGTCCATCGACGAGAAAATTCTCCATCTGCTGCCGGAAGAAATCGGGAAAACGAGGAAGGCCGTTGTTTTCGGGAAAGATCAAGGAGGATCCTTCGAGGTCGCCATGGAAAACCCGACCGACCTTGAGACGATAGATTTCTTGAGCTTGAAACTGCAGGGCCCGGTGAAGCCTTTTTTGGCGACGGAGGACGACCTGAACCGCGGTTTCATGCTGTATCAGCGGCAACTCACGCAGGATTTCAAGCAGATCATCGAAGACAGCGTGCGGGAATCTCTCCGGACGAGAATGAAAGCCGAAGGTACTGCGGTGGAACTCGGAGCCGATGTCCCCATTGTGGCCATCGTCGACAATCTGTTATCGTACGCGATTTCTTCCCGAGCTTCCGACGTTCACTTCGAGATCTTGGATGATGGCATTCTCGTCAGATTCAGAATCGACGGCATTCTCCATGAAATAATACGGATGCCGAAGGAAATACATCCGGCGATCGTCGCAAGGGTGAAAATACTTTCCCAATTGCGCGTCGACGAGCATATGCATCCGCAAGACGGCCGATTCAGGCACAAGGCCAGCGGCGATATCGTTGATGTGCGCGTTTCGGTGATCCCCACGTTTTACGGCGAGAAGATAGAAATGCGCCTGCTCTCCGCTTCGCAGAAACCACTCTCGTTCCCGGACCTCGGCATGTTCGAGGATACGGCGAAATTGGTCAATGAAGCGATCTCGAAAAGCTACGGCATGGTTCTGGTTTGCGGCCCGACGGGATCCGGAAAAACGACGACGCTGTATTCGATCCTGAACGTCCTGAACAGACCAGACGTAAACATCGTGACCATCGAGGATCCGATCGAGTACGATATGCGCTATTTGAACCAGACGCAGGTAAACACCGCGGCCGGCATCACGTTCGCTTCGGGGCTTCGTTCGATCCTGCGGCAAGACCCCAACATCATCATGGTCGGCGAAATCAGGGACGCGGAAACCGCCGACATCGCGGTGCAATCGTCTTTGACGGGGCACCTCGTGCTCTCGAGCTTACACACCAACGACTCGCCCGCCGCGATTCCGCGACTGGTTGACATGAACGTGCCACCGTTTCTCGTCGCGGCGGTTTTAAACGCGATAAGTTCCCAAAGGCTGGTACGGAGAATCCACACGGAGTGCATTGAATCTTATTCTCCTCCGAAGGAGGTGTATGAGAGCATGGAATCCCAGATCAGAGAATTCGGCGACGGCAAGAACATAGAAATTCCCAAAACGTTTTACCGCGGAAAAGGATGCGCCGCGTGCAACTTCACCGGCTACCGGGGCCGCTTGGGCATTTTCGAGGTGATGGCGGTGACCGAAAAAATGAGGAGTCTGATCATCGGGAAGGATTTCAATTTGGACAACGTGCGGAAGCTCGCCATCGCAGAAGGGATGGTGACTATGTTCGAGGACGGTCTCCGGAAAATTGAACTGGGCGTAACCACTCTTGAGGAACTCATGCGCGTCATGCGAGAATAGATAGAGGGGAAAATCATGAATCCCGCGAGAAACCGCAAACTTATGAAGAATATTATCGCTTGCTCAGTCGAGTTCATCGCACACCAGAGGCAGTCGCTTATGAAAAAGGCATTTTATTGCTCAGGGGATGAAATTTAACTACTTAGCTTCGCAGCCGGATGGCAAGGTGGTGGAAAGTCAAATGGAAGCGAAAGACGTTGCCGGCGTTCTGGAATTTCTGTCTTCTCACGGCTTGAAACCCATCAGCATCAAGCCGGTTGGCCGATCGGAGGCCGGCGGCAGTCTCACGAGAGGCAGGATAACCATCACTGACCAAATTTTCATTTCCAAGTATTTGTCGCTGATGCTGAAACTCGGCACGGGTCTCCTGCAGGCCATCAATATCTTGATCGAAGATTTTGACAAGCGGGCAGTGCGCTCCTTTCTCATGGAAGTGCGGAGCAACCTTGAGCAGGGGCAGCAATTTTTCACGGCGTTCGCCAGATATCCAAAAGTTTTCAGTCAGGTATACGTGAACCTGATACGAGCGGGAGAGACGTCCGGAAATTTGGACTCCGTTTTCGAGAATTTGACGAACTCTTTGACCAAGGAAAAAATGCTGAAAGATCAGATCAGAAGCGCCTTGGTTTACCCGATCCTTCTCCTCTCGGCTTCGATTGTCATTCTCGTATTTCTCGTGATGTACGCGCTTCCGAAAATTGCGAACGTTTTCGAGCAAGGCGGATTCACGCCACCCCTCTTTTCGAGAATCGTCTTCGCCGTCGGCTTGTTCTTCGCTCAGTACGGCTTCATCGTCATATTCCTCGCCGTGGCTGGTTCGATCGCAGGAACATTTTTTTACAAAAATTCCCTGACCTTCCGGAAATTGGTTTCCGGCTTAGTAAAAGAAATACCGGTGGTGAAAGATTTGGTCAATAAGATCGCTCTTCAGCGTTTCGCCGCGACGCTTTCTTCGCTCATCAAGGCGGGCATCCCTTTGACTGACGCACTCGAGATAACCGCCCAGGCGGTGGGGAATGTCGAGCTTCGGGATTCGCTGGTGCGAATCTCCCGCGAAGGATTGGCGAAAGGCCTCACCGTCGGGGAGGCGTTCAAGAAAGAACCGGTGTTCCCCAAGACCGTCGTGAATCTGATAGCCATATCGGAGAAAGCCGGCCACATAGAAGATGTTTTGGGAACGTTGGCTGATTTCTATTCTTCCGAGATCGACAGCTCCCTGAAATCGCTCGTATCGTTTCTGGAGCCCGTCATGCTCATGTTGATCGGGATCGTGGTAGGTCTTATCGCGCTTTCCATCATTATTCCGATTTATCAGCTCACTACTCAATTTTAAATTTGAAATTTTCAATTTGAAATCAAGATCCAATTTCTCAATTAATTAATTTCCGAGTCATTCCTTTTTCAATTGATTAAAAATTTTAAATTAAAAATTAAAAATTCTCATTCTGGTTTTACTTTAATCGAACTTCTGGTTGTTCTCGCCATCGGAGCGGCTATTGCTACCGTCTCCTTTCTGAGCATCGGCGGCCAGCGGGCAAGCAATGACTTGCAGCGAACCGGCGAGACGGTCGTTGCGGCTCTCGCCGCGGCGCGCCAAAATTCTCTGACCCAGCAAAACGGGACTCGCTGGGGAATGCGTTTCTCGAATGCTTCCTCGGGCCAGACGTACACGATGTTCGGCGGCGCAAGTTACGCTTCCAGCGCTTCCAAAAACGCTTATACCCTGACAAACGGGATATCCTTCGGCAATCCACCGACGTCTACCTCGATCGATGTGCTTTTTAATCCCGTAACGGGCGAGCCCTCGCAAGGTCAGATTGTTTCTTTGAATGACGGCAGAAAGGACGGTTTGGTGTACGATGTCGCAGTGAATGGTTTGGGAAGCGTCGAGGGAAAATTCTGGCAAGGCCTCGTTGGGTACTGGCCATTCGATGAGGGAACGGGAACAACCGCCTATGATGTCTCGGGATACGCTACGAATGGCGCTTGGAATGGCGGTCTTGTCAGCGATTCCCACTATACTCAGGGAAAGGTCGGGATGGCAGGGAATTTCAACGGTGCGGATGATTACGTCCTTGTCACCTCCAATCTACAGAACATTTTAGGTACCAACCCATCTGCGTGGAGCTATTCCGCATGGTTTAAAACCAACGGAACTATTACGGTAAAGAAAGAAATTTTTTCCAATTATGATAGTAGCGGTGGCGATAATCTCGTTGGTGTCTGGACGGGGATAAATGCCAACGGCAACACCGGCCAGATATTTGTAGATGTCAGGGGTACCGGCGCGCCTGATTATCTTTATACTCCGGCGGGAACGAGATACGACGATAGTCGGTGGCACTTTGTCGCTGTTTCCGTACAAGAAGGGAACTCTCTTCGTGGGTACATAGACAATATTCAGTTTGCAAGTTCGTCCCTGGGAACGACAAACTACATAGACAATGCGCCATTGCGAATAGGTGCTCTGAAGTACAATGGTGCTTTACAAGAGTTCTGGAGTGGTTCCCTAGATGAGGTGAGATTGTATAACCGCGCGCTCTCCGCACAAGAGATTCAAGATCTGTACAACGAAACACAGTAAGCTATACTGATTTCGCCGCCGCCCTAGCTCAATGGCAGAGCAACATTTTTGTAAAATGAAGGTTCTGGGTTCAAATCCCGGGGGCGGCTCAATGATCAACTTATTTTGACTGCATACCTAAACGAGGGGTGTATTATGGTGTACTTAAACCAATGGGAAAATGCGCTAACTGCAGTCGTGTCCTTTTCGATCGTTCTCAAATTAAATACTGTTCTAATAAATGTCAATATGATTTTCAGCAAAAATTATGGATAAAGAGATGGTAATGCGGAGAATAATACAGGGAAGGGTAGAAAATGGAGGATGAATAAATATATAAAGGGTTGAGATCTTATTTTTAATTACTAATTTCTGTGGATAACTTTTGCGGCGCAAATTGACAGAGCGGTCGTTTCGCGGGAAAATTGATTCCAGCGTTGCCGGTGTGCAATGTTTACATTTTCAACCCCCAAAAAAGGATTTTTTATGTGCAATAGAAAGTTGCAGATCGTAAAAGCCCTTTCCGAGGTATTGAATCCAAGGAAAAGGGAAAACAGTCTTGATGATGTCGATTTTAATCAAGAGGACATCGTTGGGATAGACGACGAGGAGAGAGTGAGAAAAAATGATTTTGGCATCAGAAGGAAAAAACTGCCGGCGGAGGCGGCTGCCGAACCCGATGTCGAAGAAGACATCGATCTTTTTTCAACGGACGGCGCGGATGACGATGCGCCGTTCACGGAGAAAAAACCAGAACAGTCCCTCAAAGTGATTGAGGTGGGGAGTGGACCGTTTGTCGCTTTCGCCAGCTGCTCGGCTGAAACACTCTTGGTTTTAAAATCGAAGGAAAACAAGAGTGTGGGGGTTCAAAAATATTCGTATCCCGACTTCCCCACAAGGGAAGGAATCGGGAGAAGGTGACGGATAGCAAAAAAGAGAGCGGCATTGTTTTTGTCTTTGCCGCTCTCACACATGCCCGAGTAGTTCAACGGCAGAACGGATCCATGGTAAGGATCAAACAAGAGTTCGACTCTCTTCCCGGGCTCAGTCGATCGATGAAGCTCTCCGCGCCGAAGCGCGGGGGCTTCCCAGAGCGGAAGCAGAATAGGAGGGGGCGGAGATACCGCCCTGCATCCCCGCCGTTTGCGGCATGAATCAGGGGGATGGTAAATAAAAATAAATCAAGAAAGAACAATGATAGATTATTTCGGTCTGGCGGCTACACTCTCCTTAATCGCGGCTGCGGGCATAGGGATATCGGCACAAATCGTAAAAGTCGCAAAGCGTAAATCCGCCAGCCAGTTTTCGGTGGTTTGGGTTGTCTTGGGTGTCATCACGTGGCTCAGCTGGACGGCATACGGAATCGAGAGTGGGAACGGATATGTTCTGGTTGCAAATTTCTTGGGTTTCGTGTTACAAGTAGTACTACTGGGTTTCATAGTGAAGTACCGGGAAGAGAAACGAAAAAATGGCGCAAGGAAAGTTCAGCGAAAACTTAATACGACTGAGGTGTAGCGTGTGCAAGCACGTGAACTACAACGTGCACAAGAACAAGAAAGCGGTGGAAAGGAAAATCGAATACAAGAAGTATTGCAAATGGTGCAGGAAGTCCACTGTTCATAAAGAATCAAAGAAGTAGATTCTTTGTTGTATAATTTCTTTAAGGGGGCATATTTCAATGGTAGAATCGCGGTCTCCAAAACCGCTAATGTGGGTTCGATTCCTACTGCCCCCGCCAGTCAGGATTTTCAAGCGATTGGAAGCCGCCTCGCTTCGCTCGGCGGCTAATTTGTATGGGATTTTTGGCGAAAAAGAAATGCTTTTATCAAACAAAATATGGTTCGAGCCGATTTGTTTTAGAAATGTTGTCATTTCTGCTTTATTCACAGTCCGTACCAATTCCGTAGCGTGATTTAAGGATTTTACAAACGCACGAGCCGGTTCGAGCCAAGACACACTCCCGTTCTTGATTTCGTTGGTTTCTTCTGTACACTCGACCTTTCGTGCGAGCAATTTCTCTTTTTGCGTGGCGTATTCCTCGGCAGAAACTATCTCGTCGAGATACGCAGAAAGCAACTTGTCCAATTTACTACCAATATCAGCTATCTCACTTTTGAGATTCTCAAGGATAGCGTGATTACCCGATTTTGCTTTCTGCTCGTCCTTGTCTAGCTCGCGCAAAACTTTTTCTGTGTCTTGGCTCGACAAAGAAACTTTTTGAAGAAAACTTTTCACTTGCTCCATTAGTGCCTCTTCGCGGACATATTTTTGCGAACACGAATTTTTCTTTTTCGTACAGCGATAATAGTTATGTCCTTTTTGTGTTTCTGCGGTTATCGCACAGCCACACTCTCCACAAGTTAGGAATCCGCGAAATGGAAAAGTTTTCTCGGCTTTGCGTGTCTTGATATGTCCGCGAGACTTCATCACGTCTTGACACTGGTCAAAAAGTTTTTTTGAGACAATCGGCTCGTGCGTTCCCTGATACGCCTCGCCCTTGAATTTGAAAATTCCGTAGTAGAAATGATTTTGCAGAAGTCGCTGGACACAGGAAACGGAAAGAACATTGCCTTTCTGGCTCCGCAAACCCATGTTTTTAAACGCTCTCGCGATTTGCTTCAAAGTGTATTTACTCGTTGCGTATAACTCAAAACCTTTTCGGACTAAAGGAGATTTTTCGGGGTCAATATCAATATCGCGAGTGCGGTGATTGTTGAGATAGCCAAGTGGGGCAAAGCCGGGGAATACGCCCCTGCGAAGTTTTGCGCAATGACCTCGGCGAATATTCTCGCTCAAGTTGTCTATGTAATACTTGCTTTGTCCAAAGGCAATGTTCAGCATGAATTTTCCCTGTGGAGTGTTTTCAAACCAAAACGTAGGAAATTTTAGGTCCTTAATTTTTCCTGTGTCCAAGAGATACACGATTTGTCCGCCGTCTATGGAATTTCGGGCGAGACGATCAGGATGCCATGAAATTATCCCGTCCGCATATCCTTCTTGCAGAAATGACAACATTTCGGCGAACTTCGTTCGCCCAGGTTCTTTGGCAGTTTGGGCTTCCTGAAAGGAAGCAACAATTTCACGTTTTTCTTTGGCGGAATACTCTTGAAGCTCTGCGAGCTGCGCTTCAATACTCAAAATCTGTCGTTCCTCGCTTTCACTCGATTTTCGAGCATATATTACATATCGCATAGTGTTATGAATTAAATGAAAAAATTTCTTTTGCCCTTTTTGATAAAAGCATTTCTTTTTCGCCAAAAATCCCATACAAATTAGCCGCCGAGCGAAGCGAGGCGGGCAACTCGCATTTGCAAAATCCTTTCTGGCGGTGTATTTTAAAGATAGCTCGAACGGAATTCTGCCCTCGCCGCGCTTTGCGCGGCTCGGGTGTGGCGAGGCAAAAATGAGCGGCTCCGCCGCGCACACTCCAAACTGCCAAAGAACCTGAAAACAAATCGGCTCGAACCATATTTTGGAAGGGCAAAAGAAATTTTTTAATCATGCTATGCAATCCAAATCTTTTAACATTGTTATCTATCCTCCTAGCAACATCTCCAAGAGAGCGATAGCCATTAGTAGAAACTTGAAAAAGAACGGTGGTCTTTTTGTTTTGGACGGCAAAAAATATTTTCCTCACATCACGATTTACATGACTGAATTTCCAGTAAAAAACATTCCGAAAATTCGCAAAATACTTCGTGGGTTTGCCACCAAAACAAAATCTTTTCGCACAACGTCTTTGAAATATAGGCAAAACGAAGACGGCTATATTGATGTTAATTACAGAAAATCTAAAGAGATTATGGAGCTTCAAAAGAAAATTATTTCTCTTTTGAATCCGTTGCGCGAAGGCCTGTTGCGACCCAAAGACGAAGCGCGGAAAAGCGAATTTGGCAAAGAACAGCAGCGCAACATTATGCGCTATGGTTATCGAAGTGTTGGCAAAGAGTTTTTTCCTCATCTTACTTTCACTAAATTAGAAAAATTTGATAAACCCGCTCTTTCGAAAATTGAAAAATCAAATTTTTCATTTGATGCTGACAAAATCGGTTTTTTCTACTTAGGTGATTACGGCACTTGCCGTAAGCTGATTGAAATTTTTGATTTGTCATAATTGAATGCCGCCAAAGAAAAACTTGAAATTGTTAATTTTCGCGGCGGAGCCGCTCATTTTTGCTCGTCCGCCCAATCCGAGCCGCGCAAAGCGTGGCGAGAAAATTCGGTTCGAGCTATTTTAAGAATACACCGCAGAATGGACAAGGAAACGCTTATTGCGGGTTTAATCAAAGACGGATATTTGAAAACGCCGCGGGTTATCGAGGCGTTCCGCGCCGTCGACCGGAAAGACTTCGTTCCTGAAGCCGATAAAAATTCCGCCTACGAGAATATTCCGCTCTTGATCGGCTATAGCCAGACGATTTCGCAGCCGTTAACTGTTGCTTTCATGCTGGAGCTTTTGGAGCCGAGGGGAGGGGAAAAAATTTTGGATATCGGTTCCGGTTCAGGCTGGCAAATGACGCTTCTTGCATTTCTCGTCAAGGACGAAGAAATCAAAACGGGGAAAATAGTCGCCATAGAGAGAATCCCCGAATTGAAAAAGTTCGCGGAGGAAAATATTTCCCGCTACCCAGATCTCAAGCCAGTCGTTCGTTTGGAACTGGGCGATGGCTCGTTCGGCTTTTCAGATGAGGCACCCTTTGACAAAATCATCGCTGCTGCAGCGGCGGAGAAAATTCCGACGGCCTGGAAGGAGCAACTCAAGATCGGGGGAAGAATTGTGGCACCCGTCAAAGACAGCATCATCGTTTTGGACAAGATTTCGAAGGAAGAATTCACTCCTCGGCAGTATTTTGGCTTCGATTTCGTGCCCTTGATCGGTGCATAACTCGAGACTTGACAGATAAACCGGCTCTGCTACAATAAGAACCACGAATGGAATTCATATTACATATCTTGGGCGGTAGCCATAATTCAAAGTAGGCAATACTGAGGGATGTGTGCTGTCCGCCAAGAAGGCGGATTTTTTGTTGTCCGGAATGTATCTTGAAAACTGAATACTCAAAAAACTTAATCGGGTTAGCAAGTAAGTTTTTTGAGGTAGAAATACGTAATGCTTCACTTTTGCGATTAGTGAAGCGACTGTCGCTTCGGTGACAGTTCAAATAAGGGTGGATGGAGAATGCCTTGACATCAAATGGCGATGAAGGACGTAGCGTAGCTGCGATAAGCCCCGGGGAGGTGTGTAGCAACCTTTGATCCGAGGATGTCCGAATGGGAAAACCTATAAGAGCAAACCTCTTATGTCTTTCCGGTTAACAATCGGAAAGAAGCGCACCCGGCGAAGTGAAACATCTCAGTAGCCGGTGGAACAAAGAATAACAATTTATTCCCCGAGTAGCGGCGAGCGAAACGGGAAGAGCCTAAACTTGTTTTTTGGCAGCAATGTCAAAAGATAGGGGTTGTAAGATCGAAACATCTTTGAGCTTCAAAAGCTTTGAGCTTGAAGGAAGAGTTACAAAATGATTTGCTAGTTGAATGGGCTGGAAAGCCCAACCATAGACGGTGATAGTCCGGTAAACGAAAGCGAGTCATCTCTTTGTTTTTATTCTTGAGTACTGCGAGAAAAGATAACCTTGCAGGAATCCGGGAGAACTATCTCCTAAGGCTAAATACATTTGATGATCGATAGTGAACAAGTACCGTGAGGGAAAGGTGAAAAGCAGCCCGGTTAGGGCGATGAAATAGTACCTGAAACCATCTACTTACAAAGAACCGGAGGGTTATCTGCCGCAAGGCAGACGCCTGACGGTGTGCCTATTGAAGAATGAGCCAACGAGTTTATATGTGTTGCATAGTCTAAGTTTCCCAAAACGAAACGGAGGCGCAGCGAAAGCGAGTTTTAACAGAGCGTTAGCAGCATGTATAAGACCCGAAACCAGACGAGCTTGCCTTGGCCAGGGTGAACTCCCGAGAAATCGGGAGGAAGGCCCGCACCAGTTAGCCGTTCAACACTATTGGATGAGCTGAGGTAAGGAGTGAAAAGCTAATCGAGTTTGGTAATAGCTGGTTCTCTCCGAAATAGTTTTAGGACTAGCCTCGAGAATTATTCGTAATGGGGGTAGAGCACTGGATGATGATCAAAGGGCGAAAGCTCGGGTCGTCAATCAAACTCCGAATACCGTTGCAATTTATCTCGGGAGTCAGGCTGTGGGGGCTAAGCTCCATGGCCGCGAGGGGAAGAGCCCAGATCGCCGTCTAAGGTCCCCAAATTCTTGCTCAGTGTGAAAGGAAGTCATTATCCTATGACAGACAGGAGGTTGGCTCAGAGGTAGCCATCCTTTAAAGAGTGTGTAACAACTCACTATTCGAGGGTAGTGGCGCCAAAAATTTACCGGGGCTAAGCAAGGTACCGAAGACGCGAATTCATTGTTCCTTCGGGAACAATGAGTGGTAGGAGAGCATTCCCAACCGCAGCGAAGGGAGATCCGCGAGGACTTCTGGAGCGTTGGGAAGAGAGAATGTTGGCATGAGTAATCGCAAAGCACGTCAAAACCGTGCTCCCCGCAAATCCAAGGTTTCCTCCGCAACGTAATTCGACGGAGGGTTAGGCGGCCCTAAGGCGATGGCGAAAGCCGCAGCTGATGGCAAGCTGGTTAATATTCCAGCCCGCCTTTCAGGAGATACTGATGGAGTGACAAAGCGCAGTAGAAGGAGTGCCTTAATGGTTTGGCATTCTTGACCGAGAGTGGAATCCAGGCAAATCCGGGTTCCTGCCTTCAATGGCGGACTCCAGGGTAAAGACCAGGAGTGGTTATTGCCGCTCCCAATTCTTCGAGCGCGTTTTCGAGAAAAACTTCTAAAGTGCGCCTGAGAGGCTCCGTACCGTAAACCGCCACAGGTGGATGAGGCGAGTAGCCTCAGGGGAACGGGTGATTCCTCGTTAAGGAACTCGGCAAAAAAGCTAGGCGTAACTTCGGGATAAGCCTTCCCGTCGCAAGACGGGCGCAGCTAAAGTTTCTCTGGCGACTGTTTACCAAAAACACAACTCCCTGCAAACTCGTAAGAGGACGTATAGGGGGTGACACCTGACCGATGCGAGAAGGTTAACGGTGGCGGTGGTTTCGTAGCAATACGGAATTGCTGACTGCCCGAAGCCCTCGTCAATGTCGGCGGTAACTATAACCGTCCAAAGGTGGAATGCCTGCCTTTGTAAAATTCTCCTCCCTCACTCCTTTAAGGAGTTATGGAGGACTCTTCGAAGCTTTATGCGGAGAAGAGAGCCATATGCTGGAATAGCTGAGCATCTCGGCGTACTATGGTGTAATTATTCCATAGTGAAAATCGCATGAGTGCAGCCAATCAGCAGGAAAGACGGGAAATTGAGTCATGGATCGTCGGTTTTACCGACGGCGAAGGTTGTTTTTCGGTAAGCTTCATCAGAAACGCTACCAATAAATCTGGGTGGCAAGTATTCCCTGAGTTTGTGATAACGCAAGGCGCAAAGAGCAAGAAAGCTCTTGAGATATTCCGAGAATATTTCAAGTGTGGAAAAATCTTTGTGAATAAGCGCTATGACAACCAGAATGAATATTTGTACCGTTATTGCGTACGTTCCTTAAACGATCTCTCGATGAAAATAACGCCGTTTTTCAAGAGTCATAAATTGAAAACGGCTAAAGAAAATGATTTTCTTATTTTCTCGAAAGTGATAGAGCTTATGGTTAAACAAATTCATCGTTCGGATAACGGTATGCGGACAATAGCCCGCATGACTGAAAAAATGAATCGAAAGAAAAAGTCTCGGTTTCTCGAATCCTCAGAGACTATACGCTGAATCCGCCGTGAAGGTGGAAAGATATAGTCCGATCTCTCTGGCGACAGAGAGGATCCCAAAAGGGTGATAACGAAATTGAGCGCAATTCCTTTCCGGGTAAGTTCCGGAGCGCATGAATGGTGTAACGATCGGAGAACTGTCTCAACGAGGAGCCCGATGAAAATGCGATACCCGTGAAGACGCGGGTTACCGGCAGCAAGACGAAAAGACCCCGGAAGCTTTACTGTAGTTTGATATTGATATTAATTTCTTGGTACGTAGCGTAGTGAGGAGGCTTTGAAGTCTCGGTTTCGGCTGAGATGGAGCCGCCAATGAAACACTCATTGCTCAGAGATTAATGTCTAACTTCCCTGGTAAAAACAGGGGAGAACAGTGTCTGACGGGCAGTTTTTCTGGGGCAGAACCCTCCTAAAGAGTAATGGAGGGGTTTATTAAGGTCAGCTTAGCGCGGATGGAAATCGCGCAGGACGCGTAAAGGCACAAGCTGGCTTGACTGCAAGGCCTACAAGCCGCGCAGGTGCGAAAGCAGAACTTAGCGACCCGACCGTTCTTTATAGAAAGGCGGGAGATATCGGACAAAAGTTACTCCGGGGATAACAGGCTGGTGTTTTCCGAGAGTCCCTATCGACGAAAACGCTCGGCACCTCGATGTCGGCTCACCACATCCCGGGGGTGGAGAAGCTCCCAAGGGTATGGCTGTTCGCCATTTAAAGTGGTACGTGAGCTGGGTTCAAACCGTCAAGGAACGGAAACATCAAACGTTCGGTTCTTTAACGGTTTGAATCCTCAAATAGATCGAGCATTGTTTTAATCTTTTCGTTTTTGCAACAAGATCAGATAGATGAATCACATCACGGCGGTTATGAGGAGCGATCCTCGTAAACCAGCCAACTTATATCGGTGGAGTCCACACTCATGGATAATACCGAGGGAATTTCCTGAAAAGGGAAACCCGTAGAGACTGAATGTTGGCCCCCTTCTTCGCGTAAAGCTACGAAGGGTGAAGATACAGTCCAATGCACTTAGCAATAAGTGGTAGCATGCGTGAGACAGGTTAGTCTCTATCTGCTGTCGGCGTGGGTATTTGAGGGAAGTCGTCCCTAGTGAATATTTGCTACTTCACGAAGAAATTCGTGATGACAATTCGGCTTATAACGGTGAAGTCTTAAGTTTCTTTGGTTCGTTGATAACCAGTTCTCAAATTCGGTCCTATCCGAACTGGTACATTTACTTGAGGACCAGAGTGTGCTAAGATAATACCGTGGGAAGTCAATCTAAAACAGATTTGGCTTATGTAGCTGGCTTTCTTGATGGCGATGGTAGCCTGATGATACAGGTGAAGAAACGCAAGGATGGCAATAAATCCGGGAAAAGATTTATGCTGACGGTGTGTTTTTACCAAAATTCAAGGCATGAAGAGCCACTCAGATGGATTCGGAAGGTAGTGGGCATCGGTTACTTTTCTAAAAGAAAAGACGGCATGTCCGAACTACGAATAAACGGATTCCAACAGGTGGGCAATCTGCTGGAGAAGCTCTTGCCATTCATCAAGTTCAAGAAAATCCAGGCGTTGAACGTCATTGCAGCATCCCAGCTGCTCCAGAAAGGGAATTTATCAGATTCTGATATAAGGAAACTGGTAGATTACGTTCTTATTGTTCAACGGGAAAATTACATTACCAGAAAGAAGAAAACCAGAGAAGAGCTATTAAGTGTTTTAGGTTTGACCCCGTAACGACTTGTTCCGGGCTTTTGCCTGGACGGAGTGAGATTTTTGAATCTCGCTAATACGCCGATGCCCAACGCCCCAAAGCGGTGGGTAAAGATATAGTCTGCGCACGTAGTGATACGTGAACAAGTGACGAGAGGACCGGGATGAACGAACCGCTGGTGTACCGGCTTTGCCACCAGGTGAAGTGCCGGGTAGCTATGTTCGGAAAGGATAAGTGCTGAAAGCATCTAAGTACGAAGCCTCTCCCAAGATTAGATACCATAAGTTCCTGGAAGACTACCAGGTTGATAGGCTCTAGGTGTAAGATCCGTAAGGATTTGAGCCGAGGAGTACTAATAAACTTAACAGGAACCCATCTCACACATACTCCGCAAGCGCGTTCTCGCTTGTTTTTGAGGAAGTGCAAGGCTTGCCGATGAGGCGTATCGATTGATACGTCGAAGAGGTATAACGAAGCAATTCCGCAAAACAAGCAGAACCCGGAGGGATATGGCAAATTTTATGAATGCCGGCGTTGCTCCGCCTTGGTATATCGCAGAGGATACACCATCGTTGTCGCGCCTTGGCCTTCGTAGAAATTTGCTCATATCGCGCTAGGAAGTATGTGCGAGATGGGTTCTGCTTCATTAATTCAGAAGTCAAGCATTAGTCAGTATTTCTATCTCAAAAAGCTTATTTGCAAAAAGGAGTTTTTGTTTGCTGGTGTTTAACCGAAGCGTGGTCCACCTCTTCCCATTCCGAACAGAGAAGTGAAAGCGCATCGGATCGATGATACTCAAGCTTGCTTGGGGAAAGTAGAGTATGCCGGCATACAAAAGCTCCTTTTTTGTTTACCCTGAGCCGCGTTGAAAGGTTTCCCGCATCTCTTTCTCTCCTCATCAACCAAACTCTCGCTCGGAGAGTTTTAAACTCACGCATCCTCATACGCAACGCAATTTATCAAACTCAATCTCGGTTTCTTTAAAGAAACCATCGGGATTCAAATAGTGGTGAATCCCAATCCTTCGTCTTCGCCTGCCTGCGCAGGCAGGATCGCAAAACTCTTTCCTCTCTGCGAGAGGTTTCTTCGAAGCTGTGCGGTCTTCCTGTTTCTACATGCTTTGGATTGCGTTATACTAAATACTAAATACTCTTTCATGATTAAGTACTTGAGTGCGCAAAGTTTGAAAAAGTTTGCGGGGAAAACGTGCCTCCTCCGCGTGGATTTGAATGTCGAGATCGGGGTACCACTGGATTCATATCGGCTGGAGGCTATTATTCCGACGGTTAAGTTGCTTTTGAAAAATAAGATCAAGGTGGTTATTTTGAGTCATCGCGGCAGGCCGGCTCTGAAATCGGAGGGTAAGCTCAAAGGACTCAGATCTGATTGGGATTTTAACGAAGAAAATAGAAAACTGAGCCTGAGGCCCTTTGCGAGAACTTTATCGGGTAAACTAAAAACGAACATCTCTTTCATTCCTTACGAGAAATCGTGGATCATCAATAAAAAAGGACTTATCTCAAAAAAGACAGAGAGGGTTTTTCTCCTCGAGAATTTGAGATTCTATCACGGCGAGGAGGCAAATGATAGTCACTTCGCGGGATTTCTAGCTCAATGGGGTGATTTCTATGTGAATGACGCTTTCGCCGTTTCGCACCGAGCAAACGCCTCGGTTGCGGCTATCACGAAATTCCTGCCATCATATGCAGGGCCTTTGATGGAGAGAGAAATGAAGAACTTGGATAAGGCGATGAAAAGCCATAGCCACCCATTTACCGTGATTATCGGAGGAGCGAAGATCGCCGATAAACTGGGAATCATCAAGAATTTTTGGAACAAGGCGGATAGTTTTCTTATTGGTGGCGGGCCAGCCAACACTTTTTTAAAAATGGCTGGCGTGAATATCGGTGGATCATTAGTGGACAAACATCTTACGAAGTTGGACTTCGTAAGATTATATCTGGGTTCGCAGAAGATTCATTTGCCATCTGACTTGAAGTGGATGGGAAACAAAATATTGGATGTGGGGCCGCAGACGACCAAGGAATATTCGGCGGTCATTGAAAAGTCGCGCATGATCATTTGGAACGGCCCGATGGGCTGGTTTGAACGAAAGGGTTTTGATACGGGGACCAAAGGGATATGGAAAGCCGTTTTGGCCAACAAAAAATCAAAAATTGTAATAGGCGGAGGGGAAACAATAACGTCATTGGACCTGCTTACAACAAACTACAAACTACTTGCCAACAAAAAAAGGGGGTTGTTTTTATCAACCGGCGGCGGCGCAATGCTCGAGTATCTCAGCGGCAAAAAACTGCCCGGCATAGAAACCCTGCGGAAGTGACTGTACGGCGACTGGTATTATCCGTTTCCTTCATTTATTATTTGTCCAGCAGAACTCGTTCTTAAAAAAGGAGAAAAAAATGAAGAAGCTGCTTGTTATTTCCCGGAAGGGAAGAATGGCAGAGGTGTTCGCCGACGTGGCCCAAAACTGGTTCGATCAAGTTGTGCTTGCTGAACCAGATGAAGGTTTCAGGGGTTTTCTGCGGGAAATCCCTACCCATGTCATCATCCTCAACTGCGCGTTGAGCGATGGCGACACGCCGGAAATCCGAGCGTGGAAGAATATAAAACTTCTGGCTAACGGATGCCCCTTGATGAGGTGCGGCGATGAAGAAGAGGAATGGCCGGATTATATCCGGATGCCATTCGCCATGGAGGATATGATCAGAAAGATGGGGGGATAAATGGGGGGATAAAATCGTAGCTGTCCTTATGTTCCACAAGGACAGCTTTCTGTTTTTCCGGATCGCCTTTATAATGAGGTTACTATGAAAGACACGGTCATTCTCTATCACGCGAATTGCACCGATGGATTCGGCGCGGCTTTCGCTGCGTGGAAGAAGTTCAGGGACAAAGCGACCTATTTGCCGGTCGAACATCAAGTTCCGCCGCCTGAAGGATTGAAAAACAAAGCCATTTATATGGTCGATTTTTGCTATAAAGCTCCCATTTTGAAGAGACTCACGAAGGCGAATCGGGAAGTTGTCGTCCTCGATCACCACATCGGCGCGAAGGACGACATGAAAGAAGCAACGAGCTCTGTTTTTCAAAACGACCATTCGGGATCGGTTATTGCGTGGAAGTATTTCCATCCGGAAAAAAAAACGCCGCGCTTGCTCCTGCACATTGAAGATACCGATCTCTGGAAATTCAAGGTACCGCATACAAAAGAAGTCTCGGCAGCGCTTGAACTTGTACCATTCGACTTCAAGGTATGGAACCGAGTGGTCAAAAACTTCGAGTCGCCGGTCGCGTGGAAGAAATTCATCGAAAAGGGAGCGGGTATCAGGGAATATCAAATGGCCGTCGCAAAACGGGTCGTCTTGAAAGCGCAGGAAGTTGAGTTCGAGGGGTATCGAACATTCGTCGCAAATTCGCCGATTCTTGCATCCGAGATCGGCCATACGCTTGTCTTGAAAAAGCCGCCGATCGCGATCGTGTGGTCGCAGGATCGGAAGCGCATCAATGTTTCGCTTCGATCGGATGGCACGGTCGACGTTTCCCTCCTCGCGAAAAAATACGGTGGCGGGGGACATAGGGCAGCTTCCGGATTCACTTTTCCGGCATCCAAAAAGTTTCCGTGGAAGTCTGCCCCGTAGGACAACTTCGCATGGAGTATCCGGGGATATTCGAAAAACCGCTGGGTAGCGAATAAAACTCACCGCAGAAGGGTCAAGGATCCAACATCCCAATAAAGAAAGGTTCGAAGCCGTACTACGAAGCATGTATAACCTGGAAGATTTATCGCAGTTTCCCTTTCTCATCAGCGCCTTTTCAACCATTCCCGACGGCAACATGTCTTTCGGCTGGGGAGGAGAGCGGGAAGTTGCGGGGAACAAAAAAGAATTTTTGAAGAAAGCGCGGATTCCTTTCGAGCGCTGCGTCCAGATGGAAATTGTGGACGACATCGTTATACAGGCAATCGACAATCCTCACGGCGGGCATACAATGGCGAGAGGAAAAGCGATAAAAGCTGATGCCTTGGTCACGAATAAGAAAAATATTTTTCTCTTCTTGGTTGTCGCCGATTGCCTGCCGATCATTTTTTATGACACAAAACAATCAATCGTCGCCTTGGCGCACTTGGGTTGGAAAAGTACCGAGAGGGGGCTTGCGAAACAAGTAGTGCGATTCATGAGCTATATGTATTGGACGAAGCCCGAAGATTTGATCGTCGGCATCGGCCCTGGTATCCGCAAGGAGTCGTATGTTTTTCAGAAGCCTCTTGAGCGGAAGATTGATGCCGGCTGGAAGGAGTTTCTTATCGATTATCCTGACGGCAAGATGGCGATGGATGTCGCGGGATACAACAAGGCGCAACTTTTATCCTCGGGTGTTCTCGAAAAGAGTATTGTCGTGAGCGACGTCGATACAGCAAAATCACAGAATTTTTTCTCCCATTGCCGTTCCCGGGAAACGGGAGAAAGAGAAGGGCGTTTTGCTGCAGTCGTCGGGATGGCTTAGGGTAATAAACAGTGATAAAATGGTAATCCATGGTAATAAAGTTGCGAGATGTCGCGCGAGCAGAACGATCATATTACTGTTCATATGAATAAAATCGTTATCAACACTGACGGAGGATCCCGCGGCAATCCCGGGAATGCCGCAATAGGGGTGGTTGTGAAAGACCCTTCGACGGATTCGACAAGCTCACCGTGGGCGCGCTTAGGGCAAGCGCATGAATACGGCAAATACATCGGGAAGACGACAAACAATGTTGCTGAATACAAAGCCGTCATTTTCGCCCTCAAGAAAACCAAGGCGCTTTTAGGGGGCAAGAAAGCGGGTGAGACTGATATCGAGGTGAGGGCTGACAGCGAACTCCTCGTGAAGCAGATGAATGGAGAATACAAGATAAAGAACGAGGAGCTTCAGCCGCTTTTCGTTGAAATTTGGAACGCGAAACAGGACTTCAAGTCGGTGGCGTTCAAACATGTACCGCGCGAAGAAAACCAGGATGCCGACCGTTTGGTAAATCAGGCGCTGGACACTCTTCTATAATTTTCAATGATCAATGCTCATTGCATTTTCAAACCGACGTTTGGAAATTGAAAATTGGTCATTGATTGAAAGTGGTAAATTGCAAAATCGTCAATTCAAAAACTTCTCTTTCAGCAATTTCTCTAAAATAGTTTTTGTAAGACCTGGTTCCGCCTTTCCTTTCGTTTTTGCCATCACTTGGCCGATGAGGAATTGGAGGGCGTTCTGTTTCCCTTTTTTATAATCAGCAGCGGATTTCTCGTTTTTTATTATTACCTCCTCGATTATCTTTCTCAATTCTCCTTCGTCGCTCAAGGCCTCCATACCTTCGCTTTTCATGAGATTTTCCGGATCGTCGCCGGTCTCCGACATTTTTGCCAAAAGATCTTTTGCGAGGCGGCTCGTGAGTTTGCCTTCCTGTATCAAGAAAACTAAGTGGGCCAAGTGCTCGGGGGGCGTTTTTTTCAGCATCCCGTTTTCTGCGTTTATCAAACCGCGGAGGTCGCTCGTGATGTAATTGGCGAGCAGTCGATAGTCGGGTTTCGTTGTTCGTCCTCTGAGTTCTGAAGCGGCTTCTTCAAAATAGTCCGCGAATTCTCTTTCCGATACCAGGATTTCTATTAAGTCTTTACTCAGCGCATACTCTTCGATGAATCGGTATCTCTTTTCGTCGGGAAGTTCGGGCAGCTCGCCTTTTATCTTTTTGATCTCAAAAACGGAGAGATCAAGCGGCGGCAGATCGGGATCGGGGAAATAGCGGTAGTCGTTGGCTTCTTCCTTCGCCCGTTGGCTTACCGTCGTGTTCTTCACGTCATCCCATCCCCTCGTTTCCTGAATAATCTTTTTTCCCTCGTCCAAGAGTCCCGACTGTCTCTCGATTTCATACCGTATGGCATCGTGAACCGCCTTGAAGGAATTGATGTTTTTGACTTCCACCTTTGTCCCGAGTTTTGTCTCCTCTTTGGCGATGCTCACGTTGGCTTCGATCCTCATTTGTCCTTTTTCCATGTTGGCGTCCGAAGCATCCAGGTATCTCAGGATTTCCTGCAGACTTTTGGCGAAAGAAACCGCTTCGTCGGCATTGTGGATATCCGGCTCGGTGACCAGCTCCATGAGCGGCAGTCCCGCCCGGTTGAAATCGACCAAACTCGCAGCTTGTAGCCCGTAACTTGCGGCGCCGGAGTGAACGAGGCGGCCGGCATCTTCTTCGAGGTGGACTCTCGTGATTCTCACATCTCTCAAAAAGCCCTCTTGCACAATGGGGTGTTCGTATTGGGAGATTTGATAACCTTTGGGAAGATCGGGATAGAAGTAGCTCTTGCGGTCGAACTGCGAGTGGCTGGTTATTTTCCCCCTGAGCGCAAGGCCGATCTTTATCATAAGTTCCACGGCGCTCTTGTTGATGACGGGGAGCGTCCCCGGATGACCAAGACAGACGGGGCAGACATTCGTGTTCGGTTTTTTTTCATCGGGGTCATTTTTGCAGGAACAAAACATCTTGGTTTTTGTCTTGAGTTCTGCATGAATTTCAAGTCCGATGGTTGGAATATACATTGGTCGGAATTTCTCATTACTCTCATTGTCCTCATTGCTCATTCCTTGAATCGATGAGAGTAATTAGACATTAGTCATTTTTTATCTTATGATCATTGTAAGCTATAAGTTACTCGTGTGCAAAGTTTGGATAAATTCGGAAAAATAGTGGGCATAGCGTTTCATAATGAATCTCTTCTGAAAGAGGCCATGACCCACCGTTCGTACTTGAATGAACACCCCCATTGGCCATGGGGGCAGAACGAGCGGTTGGAATATTTAGGCGATGCGGTTCTTGAACTCGTCGTCAGCCGTTTTTTATTCGAGAAATTCGCCGAATTCCCGGAGGGGAAGCTGACGAGTCTCCGGGCAGCGCTCGTCAACTATCGCATGCTCTCAAAGGTGGCGAGCGACATTTCTCTCGATAGGTTCGTCTTGATGTCGAAGGGAGAAGCAAAAGACAGCGTTAAGGCAAAGGAAATTATCATGGCAAACGCCATGGAAGCTCTAATCGGGGCGGTATACCTGGATCAAGGATACGACATCGCCGGGAAATTTATCGAAAAGTTCGTGATGGTACATTTGGATGAGGTTCTTCATTTGGGACTCGACAAAGATCCCAAGAGCCTTCTCCAGGAAGTCGCTCAAGAAAAAGAGAAAATTACTCCAACGTACCGCGTCCTGAAGGAAGAGGGGCCGGACCATAAACGGACGTTTTATGTCGGCGTTTTCTTCGACGAGCGCTTGATAGAAAAAGGCGTCGGCAGTTCCAAACAGGAAGCTGAAACCAACGCCGCCGAGAATGCCCTGCAGACACTCAAAGAAAAATTGCAATGGGAGATCCAGCAAAAATGACCCCCTTCACCTTCGAAGGCGAAGAGGATGAAAGGAGTTTAAAACACGCTGCTAAAGGTGCGGGGGTCAATCTGTTGAATCGGCTGGAACTCCAGGGCTTCAAGTCGTTCGCCGGCAAGACTGTTTTTGAATTCCCCGCCAAGGTGGTTGGCGTCGTGGGGCCGAACGGCTCGGGTAAATCGAATATCATTGATGCCATCCGATGGGTGCTGGGCGAACGCGAGGCGAAGCAACTCCGCGGCGAAGGTCTTGAAAGTCTGATTTTCGCCGGGACGCCGAAAAAAGCGGCCGTTGGTTTCGCGCGGGTGGACATGATTTTGGACAACAAAAACAAAGTTTTTCCCGTCGATGCGGAAGAGGTAGTCATTTCGAGAAGAGTGGACCGCTCCGGCACATCGGAATTTTCTCTCAACGAATCGGAGATAAAGCTGAAGGATTTACTGCCGCTCCTTGCGCGCATCCGCTTGGGGGCGCGGGGGATCATGATTGTAGGCCAGGGGCAAAGCGACATTTTCGTCATGAGTTCGCCGAAAGAGCGGCGGGAAATGATTGAGGAATTCCTGGGACTGAGAGAATTCAGGATAAAAAAGAGCCAGGCGGAGCGACGGCTCGATTCAAGTTTGATCAATATCGACAAAATCAAGGCGATGCTTGAAGAGCTGGCACCTCAGGTCAGGGTTTTCCAGAAGCAAAAAACGCGGCTCGAGAAGCGATCGGAGATAGAAGTTGAACTCACGACGCTCGAAAATTCCTATTATTCGTTCAAGTATTCCGGCTTCTCGGAAGAGCTTAAGAAAATCGCAGCGCCTCTCGCCGAACTCCAGTCCGAGAGAAATTCCCTCGAAGAAAAAGTGAAGGAGGAGGAAAAAACGCTGAATACTCTCTATAAAAACGACGATGAGTATGCCAGGGTAAAGGAAATACGGGTAAAAGCGAATGCGGCTATAGAAGCGGAATCGTTGAAACAGCGGGAACTGTCGCGGGTGGAAACCAAAATCGAAATCCAAAAAGAAGCGCCGCAATACATTCATAAGCCGGCCGAATTCGAGGAATTCATCGTTTCTCTCAGAACCGGCATCGAGAAAATCCTGGAACTTGATAATCTTGCGGAAATAAAATCGCGCCTCAAAGCGATCGTGGGAAATGTCCAGAGCTTCTTTTCAAAAAAGGAGGCGAAAGAAGACGTTGACCTCGAAAAAGAGCGAGAGCGACTGGCGCAAGAAGTTTCCGTTTTAAAGACTGAAGTCGAGAAATTGAGAAGAGAAGAGGATGAGGTTTCGAAAAAAACGAGGGATACCAACATCGAGTTCCGCGAGAAGGTGGGAAGGCTGAACGAAAAAAAGAACGAACGCTATGCGCTCGACCGGCAGATACAAGCTCTCATCCTTCAAAGGGAGACGATAGAGATCAAAAAAGAAGAGTTGGAAAGGGAATGGGCCTCTTTGGGGAAAGCTGTGGAAGACCTGAGAAACTTGAAACCGGATGCAAACTTGGATGAGGGAACGCTCCGGCAATTGGCATCGCGGATGATGCGCCTCCGGGGGGAACTCACGGCCATTGGAGAGATAGATCAGAGTGTTTTCGGGGAATTTGAAGAATCGGAAAAGCGATTCGAATTTTTGTCGGCACAGCTCGCCGATCTCGAGAAAGCATCGGCCGACTTGAAAATTTTGATTAAGGACTTGGACGCGAGAATCAAGAATGACTTCAAGACTTCTTTCAAGGCGATCAGCGATGCCTTCAATGAGTACTTTAGGTTGATGTTCGGCGGCGGCAAGGCAAGGTTGATTCTCGAAGAACCCTCCTTCGCCAAAGCTTCGGAGGGCGAAACCGACATTGCTGACGTGGCCTTCGGAGCCGGAACGGCGAAGGGGGAAACCATAGAGGGCAAGGAGGAAGAACTCGGCGTCGCTATCGATTTGAATCTGCCGAGAAAAAAAATAACCGGCGTCAGCATGCTTTCAGGCGGCGAGAAAACGCTCGTCTCGCTCGCCGCGCTTTTTGCCTTGATTTCGATATCGCCGCCGCCATTTTTGGTCCTTGATGAAATTGATGCGCCACTCGACGAGGAAAACGCGAGAAGGTTTTCGGAGCTCATCAAACAGTTTGCCGACAAGACGCAGTTCATCATCGTGACGCATAATCGCTCGACGATGGAAGCGACGGAGGTGCTTTACGGGGTCACGATGGGGGAGGATGGGGTCTCGAAGGTGCTCTCGCTGAAGCTGGAGTAGACGCTCGGGATGGTATGCCGAAAAAGTGTGCGCTCCGGGGCGCTAGCCCAAGTCTTACCCACTTTTTCGCCACACCATCCCTCGCTCTCATTATTTGATTTTCAATTCGAGCACCTTTCTCGTTTTTTATTGGGGAGATTAGTGGAATGCTCTGCTCCTTATATAAGGAGCAGAGGAATTTTTTAATGTAGGTTGACTTTTGGGCCGATTTATGGTACTCTATTACCATAGTTCTTTCACAGGTTTGTCTGAAGCCTAACCAAGGTGGTAGGTATAGGACAGCCAAAAAATATGAGGTGTAATCATGGGAAAGAGCAGTATCCTACTTCAACATGCCGGACAGTATCAGTCGGTAAATACCGGATTGTCCAGCAGGATCGCAAAGTGCGGTATCAACGAGATCGAACTCATTGATAAACTTGCACAACCTGAAAGCGAATGGGCGTTTGATGAGATAGTCAATGTGTGTGATAGGCTGATGAAAGGAGTTTCAGGGAATCAATTTTTGAAACTCATATCCGGCGGAGAAGCGCTCATCATCGACGCGGTTGATGGATCGGAGACGTTGGCGGATGCAAAAGATACATTCGCTCACATTGATCCCAACTTCAAAAACTACGGTGCCGATGAAAAAGGACCGGCGACGAAAGAAGCTCCGGTTCGCGTGTATGAGATGGCAAAAGATGCGACGCTCGCACAGATGTTCGGTTCTCTGAACTCTGATGTGCGAAAGCTTCGTCTCAGCCAAGCTCAGATAAAAAACTTCGTCAAGAAGTATCGCAACTGGCTCCGAGCTGATGGCTACGAAACACTATTCTTATTTGAATCGAACGGCCAACTCTTCGTTGCCCGCGTGTACGTGCGTTCTGACGGTGGGCTCCGGGTGCGCGTGAGCTGTTTTGGGAGCTCGCGCGACTGGTATGCCGACGATCGCTTTCGGGTTGTCGTCCTGCAACTGGCTTAACTCTCTTTTTCTGAATCCCTTGGACTCTTTGCAGTTCGAGGGATTCTTTGCATATAATATTGATGCAATCAGAAATATCTTGCGGCCACGGCTTCAGGTGGTGGTTGCTGAAAAGCGTTTCCGGGAATTTCGCCGGATATGCCTTGCGGAAGAGGGGGTACGTTTTTTCAAAATAAAAAGACAGCCAGTTGGTGCGGCGCGCTTGAGGATTTCTATATCCCGTATCAAATACAATCCCGAGGGTCTTCGAGGGATGGTGGTATAGATGGCCCGCTGCATGATCTTCGTTGCCAACGTGAACGTGAATTCTGGCGGTGAGCTCGAGGTGCGCGTGTACCGTTTTGAGCACTCGAACGTCTGGAATGCCGACAATCGCAATCGGGTTGTCGTCCTGAAACCTGCTGCTTCTCCCACCTCTTATCGGGTGGGAGTTTTATTTTCCAGTCCTTTTCTCCAGCCGCCGAGCATGCGCCCGATTTCGTCCAGCTTTCCCGAAATTGAGATATACTTTTTGGAGTCGAGTTCTTTTGTTTCCCAAGCCAGCTGGAGGAAAAATTTCAGGAGATCAAGTTTTGTGATTGATTTTCTTAGGAAAGTTAATTTTTCGTTGGTGGGTAAGTAGCTCGCCGTGAATATATTCTCAATGACCTCGAGGAATGACGAATCTATCTTCGCGCCCAGCGTGTACCGCGAGGTTTTCGGGATGTGCTGGACGAATTCGTGCCAAAGTTTGTAGCTTTCTATGAGCTTCCGGATTACCGGCAGTTCATTCCGTCGGGGGGGAGGGGGGGTAAAGGGAGGTTGTTTTGCATAAAGGTATGTTTGAAGAAATAATTTCTGTCGAAAACCTGCTCGAGGCCTGGCGGGAATTCCTGAACGGCAAAAGGAACAAGCTGGATGTCCAGGAATTTTCGATGCGCCTTATGGATAATATTTTCGCACTCCGGGCGTGTCTTGTAAACCGCACGTATCGCCACGGGGGCTATTTCGCTTTCAATATCTCCGACCCGAAGCCGCGGAGCATACATAAGGCGAATGTGAGGGATAGATTACTCCATCACGCGATGTACCGCGTTTTGTATCCGTATTTCGACAGAAAATTTATCTCCGATTCATTCTCCTGCCGGTTAGATAAAGGGACGCATAAAGCCGTCGAAAGATTCCAGAAGTTCGTCTATAGGGTGGGCAAAAACAACACCAAGCAGTGCTGGGTTTTGAAATGCGATATCAGAAAATTCTTCGCGAGCATAGATCACCGTGTTCTTCTTGAAATATTGTCCGGGGATTTGGACAAAGATACGCTTTGGCTTTGTGAGAAAGTTATCGGAAGTTTTGAAACTTCTCCCGGCAAGGGTTTGCCTCTCGGCAATCTCACGAGCCAGCTTTTCGCCAACGTCTATATGAACGAACTCGACCAGTTTATGAAGCACGGCCTTCGGGAAAAGTATTACATCCGGTATGCCGACGACTTTGTGATTTTTTCGAATGATAAAAAGCATCTGGAGAAAATATTGCCAGAGATCGACGGATTTTTAGGAGAGAAATTGAAGCTCAAGCTCCACGAAAATAAGGTTTTCATCAAGACCATCGGCTCGGGCGTTGATTTTCTCGGCTGGGTAAATTTCCCCAATCATCGCGTTTTGAGAACCGCTACCAAAAGGCGAATGATGAAAAGAGTCAAAGAAAGCCCCATCCCAGAAACACTGAATTCGTACTTGGGGTTGTTAAAACACGGAAATGCTAGGAAACTGGAGAAAGCGGTTGAAAATTTGACACGGGAAAGCGAAAAAATGTAATATACAAGCTACAAGATATGTTAGCGATAAAGTTCAAAAGGATAGGGAAAAAGCACCAGCCGGCGTACCGGATTGTGGTGATGGAGAAGAGGTCCAAACTCGTCGGGGTTCCGGCGGAGGATTTGGGCTGGGTGAACCCGAAAACGCACGAGGTGAAAATCAATAAGGAGCGTGCTTTGTACTGGATCAAAGTCGGTGCGCAACCCACACCCTCGATCCATAATCTTTTGATAAACGAAAAAATCTTGGAAGGCAAAAAAATCGCTGTCCATAAGCAATCGAAGAAGACGGAAGAGCAAGCGGCCGCGCCGACACAGGCCGCGGCCTAAGTGAACGCGATACGGTATAATAACTGAAAGGGAAAGGTCGATTGTTTTTCTAGAATAAGCAGAAACAAATGCAAGATACGAGAGACAGGGATTTCTTGGAAATGCTCGTGAAATCCATCGTTGATCATCCGGACGATGTCAAAATCGACCGGCGCGTCGACGAGATGGGCGTGCTTTTGTCTTTGCAGGTGAACCCGCAGGATATGGGCCAGGTTGTCGGCCGCCAGGGTTCAACCGCGAAGGCGATACGGACGCTCCTTCGGATTGTGGGTATCAAGAACAATGCCCGGGTTAACCTGAAGATCGAAGAGCCGGAAGGTTCGACGAGAGGACAGGACAGAGACCGGGAAAGAAACTAATAAGGAAATTGAAAACCACCCCGATGAATCGGGGTGGTCTTGTATTGATACGGACGGAGAACCCCCGCAGAGACCTCCCTTCACCATCATGCATCCTCGCTCATCGTCATCCGCAGCGGAATATGCGGAGCTTCACTCCGTCGCCTCAAAAATCAGTAGGTACTGAATTTTGAGGCGAGTTCGGGATT
>DAIDAY010000011.1 GCA_027310365.1 bacterium | reverse complement strand
GAATTCTCTTCAACCATGAATCGCCCCGCCGGGGCTTCGAATTTGTGACGAGGAAAATCACGATGGCCGCCGCCAGAATAAAACTCGGCTTGGAAAAAGAGTTGCGCTTGGGCAACTTAGATACGAAGAGGGATTGGGGGTTTGCCGGTGACTACGTGAGGGCAATGTGGCTCATGCTCCAGCACGAGAAGGCGGATGATTATGTCGTGGGTACCGGAGAGAATCACACGGTCAAGGAATTTGTCGAGCTTGCGTTTGGCGCTCTTGATTTAGACTGGCAGAAGTACGTCGTTGTCGACAAGAAATTCTACCGGCCCACCGACCCAATTAACTTGCGCGCGGACGCTTCCAAAGCGCGTTCCGTCTTGGGATGGAAACCGGAAGTTTCGTTTAAAGATCTCGTGAAGATGATGGCAGAAAGCGATCTTACTGCTTTAAGCAAAAAGTGATTATTTTCTGTGCGGCGGTGCCGGTGCCGAAGGGATTTTGCCAATCCCTTTTTTTGTTTAGCATGACGCCCGCTCCCTTGAGGATTTTATCGGCGTCGGCACCGACGAGTTTGTTCGCCCCGACGGATACTGTTTCCGGCCTCTCGGTGTTGTCCCGCAAGGTAAGGCAGGGGATTCTCAGGATGCATGCTTCCTCCTGGACGCCGCCGGAGTCCGTAAGAATGAGTTTAGCGTTCGATTCCAGCTCGATGAAGTCCAAGTAGCCGACTGGTTCGATGAAAGTGATGCCGGACGCGAATTGAGAAAGGTGAAAGTCTTTTATTTTCTTCTTTGTTCTCGGATGGACGGAAAAGATAACCGGTGAGTCGAATTTTTTTCCGACCAGTGACAATCCTTGGAGAATCCCTTTCAATCTCGCTCTGTCGTCGACATTTTCTTCCCGATGGGCGGTTGCCAAGAAGTATCTCCCTTTTCTGAGGTCGAGTCTGGCGAGTATCCCCGATTTCTCATTGGCCAGCTTCTTATTGCGTTTGAGGGCATCGACGATGGTGTTTCCCGTGACGAGCACCTTGTTTTTACCGATCCCTTCTTTGAAGAGTATGGAAGCGGAATTTCTCGTCGGTGCGAAGAGAAAATCCGAACAGTGATCAACGAGAATCCTGTTTGTTTCCTCGGGCATTTCTCTGAAATACGACCGGAGGCCTGCCTCAATATGTCCGACCTTGATTTTCGATTTGACGGCCGCAAGAGCTCCGGCAAGAACCGAATCGGTGTCGCCTTCAACGAAGACGATAGCCGGTTTTTCCTTTTTTAGGACCGCTTCGATGCCGATGAGCGCTTTGCCGGTAGTCTCGGCATGAGTTCCGGATCCGATTTTCAAGTTGTATTTCGGTGCCGGTAACCCCAGTTCTTTAAAAAAAATCTCGTCGAGGTTTCCCGAATAATGCTGTCCCGTGTGGAGAATGAAGAAGGGAATCTTTTTCCTTCGGCACTCGAAGAAGAGCGGGCTCATTTTTATGAACTCGGGCCGCGTGCCCACCACGAAACAAACTTTTTGCTTTCCGTTGCCGGTCATAGTATGATTATGTTGTATCTTACTATACGACAGCACCGATAGCGAGAGGAGGACCGATCGAAACGGTGCGGATGCCACATTATGGATATTCTCGATTTTTTGAGGGAGGGGAAGTTCAAGAATTTCGTATTCAAGAGTTTTCTTTGGAAAACGAAATACCCCGGACAATTGATAAGTAGGATTTTGATCATTCACGGGTTCCTGAGGGGGTATTTTACCGCGGGAGAGCTCTTCCTGCTTTTTCTCCCTTCAAGGTTTAAGTCGGAAAAAGTTCGCGTAAAATTTTCCGACTACTTAAATAAAGAGGCAAAGTTGGCTTTCCGGGAGTTCATCAACAGTGATGGATCAATTACCCTCTACGGACATCATTTCTACCCGCCGAAGGAAAATTTTTATGAGTTGGCGGGCCTGCTCTTTGAGCTCGTCATTTTTGACCAGTACAAGGCACAGGAACATCTGAAGGATGGAGCGATTGTCATTGACGCGGGGGCAAATATCGGTTCCTTTTCCGTATTCGCGGCAAATATAAAAAAGGATTTGACGATTTATGCTTTTGAGCCGGTAAAAGAGACATTCGAGATTTTAAAAAAGAACACGTCGCCATACAAAAACATTTTTTGTTACCAAGAAGGGCTCGGTGATGTGAACGCCAGGAGAAAAATTTTTGTCTACCGCGGAGCCACCGGCGGCAGCACATTCGAAGACAGCGGCATGATTTCGACGAGACACAATAGAACAAACGAACTGTTGGAAGAAGAAGCCCAAATAACGACCATCGATGATTTTGTCGAGCAAAACAAAATACCGAGGGTTGATTTTATCAAGATGGATACGGAAGGATATGAACTCCAAATATTGAAGGGGGCAAGGAAAACCATTGAAAGGTTCAGGCCCGTCATTTCCGTTTCCGCATATCATCACGACTATGATAAGGAAGAAATTCCCAAACTGGTTGGCACAATGAGTGAGGCGTATAAGCATGATCTTTTCAGCGAGTACGAAGAGGATTTCGTTTTTTATGTCGGGTAGCGAAGCGAAGAAGAGGAAGGTCAGATTACTCATTCAAAACCCGCCCTCGCTTGGTTTCGGCGGCGGGCATGTCCAAGCGCTGATGTACCGCAAGTACCTGCGGGAACTCGGCTACGATGCCGACTTCGTCGATTTTGCAGACCCAAAAGACGATTTTGACATTCTGCATATTTTGGGGATGCAGGCAGGCAACTGCTTGAATGGCATCAATGCAAAAAAGAGGGGAAAGAAAGTTGTTTTATCATCCATTTTTTATACGGAGGCGAATATTGCCGCGTATCGTTTGGCAAGGAAAATCATGGACAGCAAGATATTCCGCTTTTCACAGAACAGGTTTTCGCTGATGCAAGAGCTCATCGATGTATCTGATGCCATTTTGCCGAACAGCGATGCGGAGGAGGAGCAATTGAAACAAATTTTCAAAGTTGATGAGTCGAAAATGCGGGTCATCTACAACGGCGTCGAACCAAATCTCTTCCATGGTGTTGACCGGGCATTGTTTCCGGACACATTTAAAATCGGGAGAGACTTTATCCTTTCCGTTGCCAACGTGAACAGAAGGAAAAACACCCTCAATTTGGTGAAAGCTTTTCTTGAATCCGGCCTCAAGACGAAACTGGTTCTCATCGGGAATTTTAACTATGAAGCCGACGCTGCGTATTGCAGGGAGGTGCAAGATATCATTACCCGGAATAGCGACAAAGTAATTTCTATCCAAAACCTGCATTATGGGGATAAAGTACTGCTCTCCGCTTATTTGAATGCGAGGGTTTATGCGCTCCCGAGCGTTCTCGAGACCCCCGGTTTGGCTAATCTGGAAGCCGGGCTCGCCGGCTGCAGCTTGGTTGTCGGTGACTGTAAGCCGGTGCGGGAGTACTTCGGTGATCGTGTCCGGTACTGCAAGCACGACGATATTACGGACATCAAAGATAAAATTATTGCTGCCTATCGCGAGGAACCGAGGAAAGATCTGAGCGACTTCATGAGGAATGAATATTCGTGGCTAAAAATAGCGGGAGATGTCGCCCGTGTTTATGAATCTCTATGAAGGTTACCGTTGTCATACCGACGTATAACCGGCCGCAGCTTGTCCTTCGGGCGGTTCGAAGCGTCCTCAACCAAACGTTCAGGGACTTCGAGGTGATTGTGATGGATGATTCCCGGAACGAGGATACGGCGAACGCCATGAAGTCGATCGGCGATCCGAGAGTGCGGTATGTCCACAATCCCGTGCGTCTCGATTTCTGTGAGAACAAGAATACCGGCGTGAAGAAGGCAGACCCTTCGTCTGCGTATATTGCTTTCCTCGATGATGATGATGAATACTTGCCGGGATTCCTGGAGAGGGCGGTAGGCGTTTTGGAGAGCGACAAAGAGATTTTCGCGGTTACCACGTACGCCGAATTCAAGACCCAGGAGGGAAAACTAATCAGCATTTACCCCTGTGAATGCGAATCGTGGAAAGTCACGATGGGGAACGGCTGGGTGCTGAGGAAAGAGATTTTTTTGGAGGACAACATTTGGTACGACAAGAGTTTGATGTCGGAAGATCTTGATCTCGGCGTCGCCGTTGCTCAAAGACACGCTTGGAAATGCATCCCGGAGGTTCTGAGAATTTATTATGGTTATCCGGCGGTGAAAGGTACATCCCACTCGACATCCTTCACAAAAAGTACGCCGACCACGGAGATAACGAGATTCTTGGAGAAAAACTTTGAGTTCTACAAAAAATCGGGGCCCAGAGCTCTCGGTTGGGCTCACTTCCTGATGGGAAAAATGCTTTGCCGCGCCAGTCAAGTCAAGGAGGGGAGACGGTATTTGGGGAAAGCGTTCGGCTATGATCACCGGATCGTTTATCTTTTCTACTACCTCCTTTCCGTGTTCTTGCCGCAGTCGTTCGGCAACATGCGCCTTGTGATTTTGAAGAATACGTTCAAGAATAAAATAAAGGGCTTATGAAAATACTCGATTTGGGGTGCGGAAGCAAAAAAACGGTGAGGGACGGCGCAATCGTCGTCGGCGTGGACAATATCGCCGGAAGCCAAGCCGACATTGTCCACGATTTGAACCAGTTTCCTTATCCTTTGGAAAGCGATGCTTTTGATGAAATCATTTGTCAGGATGTTTTGGAACACCTCGAGAACATTCCGGACGTCATGAAGGAAATACACCGCGTCGGCAAAAAGGGCGCTCTCGTGAAGATCCGATCGCCGCACTTCTCAAGCATTTATGCCCACTTAGATCCGACCCATGTCCACTCCTTCAGTATTTTGTCGTTCGATTGTTTCTGCAAAAACAAGAGGATCATACCGCACAATATTGAGAGCGATTTGTTCATCGCTCGGAAGAGAAAAATCATCTTCCCCAAGCTCACGCGAACGATCTTGCGGCCGGTTGCCTACTTAGCCAACAAGTTCCCCCTGAGGTATGAGCAGTATTTTGCATACCTCTTTCAGGCGGAAAATGCTTATTGGGAACTGGAGATTTTGAAATAATGAAGGTCGGTATCGACGCCAGACTGTTAGAGAGGAAAATGACCGGTATCGGCAGGTATGTTTTCAATTTGGTGAAAAACATACCCGACTGCGGGGGTGAGAACGAATACGTACTTTTTACCTACGGCGGCTTGGATAAGGAGCGTTTTCCCGGAACCAAGGTGGTTTCTACCTTGAACTTCTTGCCCCGGGGGATTTTTCAGAAATTTATTTCCCCCTTGTGGATGAATTTTATCCTTCCGCGATTTTTACGCCGCGAGAAGGTGGATGTATTTTTTTCGCCGAACCACGTCTTGCCGTTCTTGCGGGGCAAAGCAAAGAACGTTGTCGTCATCCTTGACCTCTTCAACCTGGTTGACAGCCAGTTTCACTCGTTTCTCTATCGATCATACGTCGGCTTTACTCTTCCCAATTCCATTAAGAAGAGTGCCGCTATCATAACCATATCCGAGGCGTCAAAGAGGGATATCGTGAAATTTTTCAAGGTTCCCGAGGACAAAATAAAAGTTATTTACCTTGCTGCCGAAGAGAAATTCAAGCCGCGAAGCTTGAATGAAGACGAAAAGAAAAAACTCCGGGAGAAATATCATCTTCCCGATCGGTTCATTCTTTATGTCGGCGTTATTGAGGAACGGAAGAATATAGCCGGCATTTTGAAAATTGCGGATTCGGTTTTTCAAAGGACGAACATCCCGACAGTCCTCGTCGGTCGTGTCGGCCACGGCGGGAAAAAGTATACGGAGGAAATGGAAAATAGGCGGAGCGTTTTGTACCGCGGGTTCGTGGAAGAAAAAGATCTGCCCCTTCTGTACAACTTGTCGTCGGCATTTGTTTTCCCGTCGTGGTACGAAGGCTTCGGTATTCCGCCCTTGGAAGCCATGCAGTCGGGTGTGCCGGTCGTTGCTTCGAATACCTCCTCGTTGCCAGAAGTCATCGGTGACGGGGGGATCACCTTACCGCCTGACGATTACGCCGGCTTTGCGGATGCTTTGGAAAAAATATTAAAGGACGGGGATTTTCATTCCCATCTTGTGGAGCAGGGTTTACTGCAGGCCGCCAGGTTCAGCTTCAAGAAAGCAGCTTGCGAAACGGCTGCGGTATTCAATAGAATGAAAGAGACATGACGAAGAAGGTTTTAGTAGCCGGCGTCGCCGGTTTCATCGGCAGCAATCTTGCGGAGCGGCTTCTCAAGGAGGGATATGAAGTCGTGGGGATCGATAACTTGGCCTACGGGATACCCGAAAACATACCGCAGGGAGTCGATTTTCATAAGGTTGATATTCGTTCGAACGATATCTACAGCCTTTTCGACGGCGTGGATGTCGTTTTTCATTTGGCGGCGAAAAATGATCTCTCGGCTTGCCAAAAAGACCCCGTCGAAACGATGGACATCAATGTTCACGGGACGACGAATGTCTTCGAGGCCGCAAAGCGGGCCGGCGTAAGGAAAATCGTTTTTGCTTCGTCTTCCGCGATTGAGGAAGGGGAAGCTCGCCTGAACGGTTTCTATGCGATCGGCAAAGTGACGGATGAGAGTATTGCCAAAGGTTACCGGGAAGCCTTCGGGCTGCACTTCGTAGCTTTGAGGTATTTCAATGTGTACGGCCCCCGCCAGGATTACCGGCGCGTCAACCCGCCCGTCGTGAGCGCGTTTATCATCAAGCTTTTGAAAGGCGAACAGCCGGTTCTCTATGAAGGGTATGATGAAAATAAGCGCGATTTCGTTTATGTCGATGATGTCAACGATTTTCATTTGCTTTGTCTCAAGGACGATCAGGTGAATGACAGAATGTTTCGGTTGGGTATGGGTCGGAGTTACTCCATGAAAGAGGTATATGATGCCGTGAGGGCGGTCGTGGGCTCAAACGTTGAGCCGATTATCCAGTCGAGGAAACCCGAAGACACGGCGGCGGTCACCTTGGCCGATATCCGCGATGCAGTGGCTGTAGGATGGACGCCAAAAACCTCCTTCGAAGAGGGGTTGAAGGCCCAGCTTGAGTTCCTGAAGGGGGAGTTTGCGAAAGGCAATGTCAAATAAAAACAAAGTTGTCGTTATTACCGGCGGCGCCGGCGGTATCGGCAGTGTCATCGCTAAAAGATTTTTGAATGAAGGCGCTGCGGTCATTGTTTTGGACAGATCGAAAAACCCTCTGCCCGGCGTCGTGAATTATCGGGCCGACGTTGCCGATGTTATCGGTTTGGAAAAAGTTATCAGCGCAATTTTGCGGAAATACAAACGAATTGACGTTGTCGTCAATTGCGCCGGAATTCAAGCACCGATCGGGCCTTTCGTCGGAAACGCCCTGTCGGATTGGGAAAAGAATATCAAGGTGAACCTCATGGGGACCGTGGCCGTAACGAGTTTTGTTCTCCCCGCTATGGTGAAAAGGAAGAGTGGATCGGTTATCAATTTTGCGGGCGGCGGTGCGACATCGTCGCGGCCGAACCTTTCGGCGTACGCCGTCGCGAAAACCGCCATCGTGCGTTTCACGGAGGTAGTCGCCGATGAGGTAAAAAAATACCGTGTGCGGATAAATGCCGTCTCGCCCGGCGCTGTGAACACCGCGATGACGTATGAGGTTTTGAAAATAGGAAAAAAAGCCGGCCCCAAAGAACTCGCGGACGTGAAGAACCGTCTCAAAAACGGAGGGACTTCTCCGGAGATCGTCGCCGATCTTGTCTTCTTTTTAGCCTCCGACCGGTCGAAAGGCCTGACGGGAAAACTCATCAGTGCCGTGTGGGACAACTGGCGGGAGTGGGGGAGCAAAGACATCGCAGCGATTATGAGGGGCGACAAATATACTTTGCGGAGAATAAAATGAAAACTATCGGCGTTGGCATCATCGGGGCAGGTCTCATCGGGGGAAAACGGGCGGCGGCAATAAAAAACTCCGGAAAGGGCAGGTTAGTTGCGGTTTCCGATGTCGATTTTGGAAGGGCGAAGGCTCTGGCTGATCAATACCATTGCTTGGCGTATGGAAACTGGCGTGAACTTTTGAAAAATGACGATGTAGCGGTGGTCATTGTTTCTGTTCCAATCGGGTTTACCGTTCCCATCGCGGTTGAAGCGTTGAAGCGCGGCAAGCATGTTCTCTGTGAAAAACCGCTGGGCCGAAATGCCCGGGAAGCGAAGAAAATTCTCGAGGCTGCGCGGAAATACCGGAAGGTTTTGAGAGTCGGATTTAACCATCGTTTCCATGCCGGTATCGCGGCGGCAAAGCGCCTCTGCGACGAGGGAAAAATAGGGAAATTGATGTTTATCCGGGCGCGGTACGGGTACGGCGGGCGGAAAGGGATGGAAAAAGAGTGGCGCATGAACAAAAAGATTTCCGGCGGCGGCGAGCTTCTAGACCAGGGAGTTCATGTCATTGACCTCGCACGGTGGTTCGGCGGCGAACCGGAGCGTGTGTACGGCCTTACGCAGACAAAGTTTTGGAAAACCAACGTCGACGACAATGCGTTCGTTGTGATGTCGAATGAAAGCGTTACAACCGAGTTCCACGTGAGTTCGACGAATTGGAAAAATATCTTTTCGTTCGAGATCTTCGGGGAGTGGGGGTATTTGGAGGTGAACGGTAAGGGCGGGAGCTATGGCGAGGAAACCCTCACGTTTGGGAGAAGAAAGAAAGAATTCGGCGTTCCGGATATCAAGGTTTTCACATTCAAGGGAGATATGAGTTGGATAAGAGAATGGGAAAGTTTCTTCGCCGCTCTTGCCGGAAAGGCAACGATGAACGGGAACGCCTTCGACGGGTACGCCGTCAATAAAATCGTAGACTCCATCTACCGATCATCGTCCTTGGGGAAGAGCGTTAACGTTGATTTGCCAAAGATATCTTAGTTGGTATAATGACTGAACTATGATTGTTACGCGGACGCCCTTTCGGATAACGTTAGGAGGAGGAGGGACTGATTTGCCGTCGTACTATTCGAAATACGGCGGTCTTATCTTTTCCGCCGGTATCGACAAATACATGTTCGTCGACGTGAACCGGCCGGTTGCCGACGATCTCATACGGGTTAAGTATTCCAAATCGGAGACGGTTGAGAATATCGGTGAGGTTCAGCATGAAATCGCCAGGGAAATCCTGAGGTTTACCGGCATTGAAAAAGCCATCGAAATAAGCTCGGTGTCGGACATCCCGGCGGGTACTGGATTAGGTTCTTCAAGCTGCTACGCCGTTGGGCTTCTCCACGCCCTTCACACCTTGAAGAGGGAATACACGTCGCTCGGCGATATGGCCGAAGAAGACTTTAAGATCGAGGCGGAAGTGCTGGGGAGATCGATAGGAAAACAAGACCCCTATTTGGCTGCTTTCGGGGGTTTGACGGTGCTGGATATCGGGAAGGATGGAAAAGTGAAGGTGAGAAAAGCGAATGTTTCATATGAGACGGCGGACACGCTGAATGCGAATATGCTGGTGTTCTTCACTGGTCTTACGCGGAGCGCCGATGAGATACTGACAGAGCAAAAGAAAGCGGTCCAGGAGGAGAAGAAAGAAGTCGTCGAAAGCATGCATTATATTAAGCAACTGGGATATGAAATACTAGAGGCGGTTGAGTTGGGAAACGTTACCGAGGTGGGTCGCTTGTTCAATGCTCATTGGCAGCATAAGAAGAAGGTCTCTGCTAAAATGTCCAATGAGAAGTTCGATAAAATCTACGACATCGCGCTGGAAAACGGTGCTCTGGGAGGGAAGATATCGGGTGCCGGCGGGGGCGGTTTCTTTACTTTTTATGTCGAAAACAATCAGAAGAAGTTCAGGGAAGTTATGAAAGGTCTTGGCTTGCGGGAAATGAGGTATCGTTTTGATTTCGAAGGATCAAAAGTTCTCGTTGATTTTTAGTAGCAGCAATAATGCCAAAGAAAGCGGAAGAATTGAGGATAAAAATTTTCGCGGACGGTGCCGAAAAAGCCGGAATGCTGGAAATGTACCGGAAACCCTTTGTGAAAGGATTTACGACTAACCCAACACTCATGCGGAAAGCCGGCATCACCGACTACGCCGGTTTTGCCAAGGAAATTCTTGCGGAGATAAAAGACAAGCCGATATCCTTCGAGGTGTTCTCCGACGATTTCGGGGAAATGGAGCGGCAAGCGCGTATCATCGCTTCGTGGGCGGAAAACGTTTACGTGAAAATCCCGATAACCAACACGAAAGGCGAATCTGCTTTCGACCTGGTAAAAAAACTTTCTGGCGAGGGGATCAAGCTCAACGTGACGGCAATCCTCACGACCGACCAGGTAGGCCATATCGCGGGTGCTTTGAATCCCGCGGTGCCGTCGATCGTTTCTGTTTTTGCCGGTCGGGTGGCGGACACTGGCCTTGATCCGATCCCCCTGATGCGTGAATGCAAGGAGATTTTGAAAAATCTTGAGAACGCCGAGCTCTTATGGGCAAGCCCGCGGGAACTCTTGAATATTTTCCAAGCCGATGAGATCGGCTGCCACATCATTACGGTCACGAACGACATCTTGAACAAACTCGGCAAGGTGGGATATGATTTAACAGCCTATTCGTTCGACACCGTCAAGATGTTCTACGACGACGGGCAAAAAGTCGGTTATACGCTTTATTAACCATGACGTATCACGATTACATCAATTCATATTTAGACGAAGTGAGGCAGATTGCCGAGAAAATGGATCGGAATGAGATCAACCGGATGATTGAAGTTTTGGAAAAGGTGCGCGACGAAAAAGGGCGCCTTTTCATCCTCGGCGTGGGCGGAGGAGCAGGACATGCAAGCCATGCGGTGAACGATTTTCGGAAACTTGCCGGCATTGAGGCGTACACGCCGGTCGACAACGTTTCCGAGATCACGGCGCGCACCAACGACGATGGGTGGCATACAATTTTCTCCAATTGGCTCTTGGGGAGCAACCTCAACAATGAGGATGCCATCATGATTTTCTCCGTCGGCGGCGGCAACGCCGAAAAGAACATCAGTGCGAACCTCATCGAGGCAATCAAGTTTGCAAAACAAGTAGGCGCGAAGGTTCTGGGAGTCGTCGGCCGCGACGGAGGGCATACGAAGAAAGAAGCCGACGTTTGCGTTTTGGTCCCCGTGGTCAATCCTGAAACGGTAACCCCTCACACAGAAGCCTTCCAAGCAGTCATATGGCACCTCATCGTATCTCATCCCAAGTTCCAAAAACAAAAAGGAAAATGGGAATCAACGAAATAAAGAAGAAAGCAGTTTTCCTCGATCGGGATGGGACCATCATCAAATATGATGATCTTATTACCAAGTCGTCTCAAATAACATTGCTCCCCGGCGCCGGCCGAGCGATCAAGGAGCTTAACCAAAGGGACTTTCTGGTCATTGTCGCGACGAACCAGCCGGTTGTGGCGCGCGGCCTCATCACGCCGGAAGGGGTGAGGGGACTTCATAGATTTATCGAAAAAAAATTAGCCCGCTTCGGCGCCAGCATCGATGCGTGGTATTTTTGCCCGCATCATCCGGAAGCGACGCTCAAGAGGTACCGTATGGCTTGCGATTGCCGAAAGCCGAAGCCGGGAATGTTCAAAGAAGCCGTCAAGAAATTCAATATTGATACGCGGAAAAGTTATTCGATCGGCGACGGCATCATAGACGCGGTAGCAGGAAAACGCGCTGGCCTCAAGACTATTCAGGTAAAAACGGGGCCCGGGCATGAGCGGCTGGATAAGATTTATAAAAATAAAGCGAAGCCGGACTTCAGGGTGAAAGATCTTTCCGCAGCCCTGCGCGTTATAAAAGCAAAAAGAGTTGCGTGATCGCAACTCTTTTCGTAAAAACCCCCTTTAGGTATTTAGAACCATCAGTATTCCAGTCTGTTCGCGTTCCCAGTTGCGGGTGAACGACTTGGAATGACGAAGGGCTTCACAGCGTGGGCCATATGCCGGGTCCTTTTCTACAAGCACCTGCTCGCTCACATAGAAGCGTACAGACAGATGCCTGAATTCTGTTTTTGCCAAATGGCGTTGAGTCATCACCATCGCACGAGGCATGTGAAGGTTAATGGTGACAATGCCGACCGTTGACTCGCCTCGGTTGTTCGCCAACTCAAAAATATTCTGAAGTTCGCGGTTTGTGTTCGAGGCTTCCGCCGTCATCTCCTTCGTCCAGACGTTGACGGTTGCGTTGGGATAAACCTTCTTGAACATCTCACTCAAAACCATTGACTCGCTTGGTCCGTTGATGGTTGTGAGATATTTCGAGCGGTCACCGTAGGCACAAACAACGATTTTTGCGCCTTCATTCTTGTAGAGTTCAATTCCTGCAAGAACGTTCAGTTCGCTGCCGCCAACCATGCAATATGGGCTGTTATCGTCTGGCGGTTTGTAAACAGCGAGATGGGATCCATCTTTATCGCAAAGTTCAAGATCTTCGGTGGGCACCCAGGTGCCATCTGAAGAAGACCTTTGTATTCCGCGGCCGAGGATAGCTAGAATTCCCAAAAAAATCACCTCCATTTCAGATTAGTTAATTAGTTAATATTGTAAGTTGCTATGAAGTATTTAAGCATACTTTTGCAGAAATGTCAAGCTTTTCCGGCATGATATTGACATAAGCAGTTACTTGTGCCAAAATCGGTCCAGAATTATTTTCAATAAAAGGCACACGCCTGTGTGCAGAAAGGCAGAAACAAGATGGAATTTGAGAAGTTCACGCAGGAGCTGAGATTACTTTGCTTTAATAATTTATTGCAATTCTACATTCCTCCTAGCCCCCACAACCGGATCGCCGTGAAGGTGAAGAGCGATGGTACGGCGGTCACGAGCATTGACCATATGACCCTCGACTACTTCCGAAATCTGATTCTCCAAAACTTCCCCGATCATAAGACAGTCGGTGAAGAGGACAAGAAATCACCGGAAGAGATGGCAAAAATTCTTGAGGACCAAGAGTCGTACTATTGGTCAATCGACGGCCTGGACGGAACCGGCAACCTAACGTACGGGATGAATTCATACGGTGCGGCGCTGGCTCTCCGGCACGGCCCTCGATTACTCTATGCGGCATACTTCCGGCCGTGGGACGCGAAATGTTTCGGCAACGGATTTTTCTATGCCGAAGCCGGACGTGGAGCATGGGAGTGGTGCAATTGCCAGGAATGCAAAGGCAAATATCACCAAATTCATGTAGCTCCGCATAGCGATCGCCGTCTCGTCGTGTTCCTTGAAGGGACCTCGACGAAGTTTCATGCAAATGGCGCCGTACACAATGTCGGCTTGCATGTGCCGACGAGGCCGAGTTGCTCGAGCTGCGTCGCTGCGACAAGTGTCGCGCGCGGCAACTCCGAAGAAGCCCGCGCCCTGGTGACCTTGGAGCATAAGCCATGGGATGGCTGGCCGATCGCCCTCATGCTTCAGGAAGCTGGTGCCCTGGTGACCGATCACCAAGGTCTGCCTTACACGGCAAACGATTGCAGCAACTTGGTTGCTGCAAATAAGATCGACCACGACTACCTTGTCGGTCTCTTGCAAGGAAAGCAGTAAATTTTTAAGCGATACAAAACCTCGTTCAACTGAACGAGGTTTCCGCTTTTTGGGAGTTTATTTTCAGCGGGTAGTGTGGGAAAATGTATCGTATGATAAAGCAGGCAGTCATCCTTTGTGCAGGGCTCGGAACGCGTCTCCGGCCCTTGACCGACACGATGCCGAAACCCATGGTGCCGATTTTAGAGAAGCCGATGCTCCTCTGGAATATCGAGCATTTTAAGAAATACGGCGTTACTGATTTCAAAATAAACCTCCATTACCTCCCCGACGTTATCAGAAATTATTTCGGGGACGGCTCGAAATTCGGCGTGCACATCGAATACAGCTTTGAAAAGGAGATACTGGGGACGGCGGGGGCGCTCGGATGGTTTTCCGGCCCTTTCGACGAGAATTTCTTTTTCACGTACGGTGATACCATCAGTCTCCTCGACTACCGTGCGATGGAAAAAAGATTCTCCGAGCTGGAAAATTCCATCGGCATGCAGCGAGTGCAGCGCACCGAGAACTATGCCGACGCTGACGTAGCCGAGCTCGACGAGAACGGAAAATTCGTCGCTGTCCACCCGAAGCCGCACACGGCGACGTATCCGAATGCATACCGGATGAAGGGAGTGTCCCTATTCAACAAAAGAATCCTCGATTATGTCGAGAAGGGAAAATATTTAGAGCTCGGAAAAGATCTTATCCCCCTCCTCATCGAGCGCGGCGAGAACTTTTACGGGTATGAGTGCGACGGTTTCTCAAAGGGGATTGACACGATTGATAAACTGAAGGAAGTGGAAGAATATATAAAACGTAATCATTTGACCCCATGAACACTCCTCGGGTATCGGTGCTTGTCACCACGCATAACCGGAAAGCCCTGCTCCCTAAGGCGATAGAGAGCGTTTTGAAGCAGTCCCTTTCCGATTGGGAGCTCGTGATCGTGGACGATGGTTCGACCGACGGAACGGCTGCCGTCGCGCGCGCGTTTGCTGAGAGAGACCGGAGGATAAAATACCTCGAGGGGGATCGCGTCGGGAGGATAGCCGTTGTTTCTAACCGGGGGCTTGCCGCCGCGCAGGGCGCATATGTGGCGATACTCGACGATGACGATTATTGGATCGATGATCGCAAGCTCGAGAAACAGGTCGCTTTCCTTGAGAAGAATCAAGGCTATGTTGGATGCGGCGGCGGTATGATCGCTGTCGATGAGGCAGGGAAGGAATTGTTCAGGTTCCTGAAGCCGGAAAGCGACGGAGAAATCAGAGCCAAAGCTCTCGTGGCGAACCCCATGGCGAATTCAACGACTTTGTTCAGGAAAAGCACCGCCGAACGCATCGGCTTCTATGATAAAAATCTCGTGCAATTCGCCGATTGGGACTTTTGGCTGAAGATCGGCGCGGAGGGGAAGTTATACAACTTCCGCGAATATTTCACCGCCTACCGCATGTGGAACAAGGGCAGTTCCTTCGTTCATCAAAAAGAAAATGCGCAGTCGGCGTTGATTATTGTGAGGCGGTACCGGAAGATATATCCCGGTTTTGCCAGGGCTTTATTGATGGCTTGGGCATACAGAATATACGTGTTCCTCCCTGTATTTTTGAGAAGGTTCTTAAATCCGATTTTATCGAGTAGGAAGAAAAAAGTATTTTCTGAACGAACACCATGAAAAAGAGAAAAAAATCGTTGTCGCGGTGAGCGGGGGGGTTCGATCCGATACACGTCGGCCACATTCGGCTGTTCGAGGAGGCGAAGAAATTGGGTGACGAGCTGGTCGTCATTTTGAATAACGACAATTGGCTGAGGGAAAAGAAAGGTGTTGTCTTCATGCCGGAGAAGGAAAGGATGGAGGTGATAAAAGCGTTGCGAGCTGTCGACAAGGTTATTCTTTCAAAACATAAGTCGGGTTCAAAGGATATGAGTGTTTCTGGGGAACTGATAACCTTGCGACCGGACGTCTTCGCGAACGGTGGCGACCGAAACAAGAAAGATGCAGCAAACCCAGCTTCACCGCTCTACCGTGATATCAATACCTGTAAGGAACTGGGGATCAAGATGGTGTTCAGCGTTGGGAAAGGAGGAAAAATTCAATCGAGTTCGTGGCTCTTAAGAAAGTACGTTGACGGCGCTGGAAAGTAACCGACTTCTGTCATATACTGTGCGAGAATGATACGAGTAAAACAGTTTGCGCTCCTTTTGGGGGATGTTGTTCTCCTATACGGGGCCTTATTCCTCACGATCTTGGGGCGCTACGGCCGTGTGAATGACGGCCTTTTGCGGGCGCACTTGGGGCCGTTTTCCGTCGTTTTCATTGTGTGGCTCGCTCTTTTCTATTCTGCCGGATGGTACGATTTGCGGATAATCCGGAAGAATCTCGTCCTCCTCGAAACCATCATCGTGACGCTTCTCGCCGGTTTTGGCCTCGCCATCATCATTTTCTACTCGATTCCGTATTTCGCGATCGCGCCGAAAACCAATCTCGCGATCTTCACCGTTCTCTTCGCGGTCCTCGCATTCCTCTGGCGCGTCGTTCTCGGCGCGATCATGAAAACGCCGCGCGAGCGGGTGCTCTTGATAGGCGGAAGCCTCGACGCGGAAGAAGTCGTGAGACATCTGAATGATAATCCGGCGATCGGTTTCAAGATTCAATCGCATAGGGGGCAACTATCGACGTCGGACGTCGATAGTTTGGGAGATGTCATCAGCAATGAGGGGATTAGGACGGTGGTTGTTTTGGAAACCGAGCAGAACAAGCCTGCTGTCGCCGCATCTCTCTATAAAAATCTCGGGACCGGCATCGAGATCGTTCCGTTCGCCGATTTTTACGAAACGGTTTTCGGGAAAGTGCCCCTCGGCGAACTGCGCGAGGAGTGGTTTTTTGAAAACATCACGCGCCGGCACCGAGGTTACAGCTTCGTGAAACGCGGCGTCGACATCGTCACGGGAATCGTGACCGGCGCCATTTTTTGCGTTTTGTGGCTGCCGCTCTACGTTGCGGTGAAGCTCACCTCGCATGGACCTTTCATATTCAAACAGACGCGTGTCGGCAAGAACGGCAGCTTGTTCACGCTTTACAAAATCCGCACGATGTACGAACGCAATGAGGAGAACGATTGGAAGGACTCGGATCATTACGTAACGCCGGTCGGAAAATTCCTCCGTGCGACGCACATCGACGAATTGCCGCAAATCGGGAACGTTTTGAGGGGAAACATTTCACTCGTCGGCCCCCGTCCCGATTTCGTCGGCTTTTTCAAAAAGCTCGAAGGACAAATTCCCTACTACGCCATCCGCACGCTGGTAAAACCGGGGATAACCGGCTGGGCGCAAACCAATTATCCCGTGACTGCCTCGCTTGAGGAAACCCGCGTCCGCCTCTCGTACGACCTTTATTACCTGAAGCATTACTCCTTCATGGTCGATTTATTGATCGTCTTAAAGACGTTGAAGACGATGGTGACTGCCGCCGGAAAATGAAAAACATCATCGTAACTGGAGCGGCCGGATACATCGGCGGAATGGTCGTCGATCGCATCCTCGAACTTTATCCAGCTGTTTCGGTGATCGGCGTTGACCTTTTGCCGATGCCCAAGCGGTGGGTGTCGAATTCCCGCGTTTTTTGGATTCAGGCGGACTTGGCGACAGGTGAGTGGCGGGAGAAAGCGCTTGCACGGGGACCCGCCGATGTCGTCATCCACTGCGCTTTCCGCATCCGCGCCCCCTTCGGCAAAGTGAAGGCATACGAGGAGAACAACCGCGCCGCTTCGAAAAATGCGTTTGGGTTTGCCTTTGAGAACGATATCCCGTCGCTCGTGTACTTGAGCACGGTTTCTTCGTACGGCGCGCGGAAAGAAAATATCGGACGGCTCCTCACGGAGGCCGACCCGTTCTTGGAAGGGAAAAATCCCTACGGCTGCCAGAAGAAGCTTATCGAAGACGATCTCAATAATCTCCTCAAGAACGGCAATCCGAAGGCGACGGTAACGATTTTGCGTCTGAACAGCGTCACGGGACCCCGGAGCCAAAGCTTGTCGTCGAAGTTCGGTCTCATAACATTCCTCAAAAAGCTTCTGCCGTTTGTCGTTGAACTAAACCCGCGGTGGGCAAGGCAGTTTGTTCACGAGGATGACGTCGTCGATGCGATCTTCGCGTCCATGGCGCGTCGGGGAGGAGCGCTTGCCGTTTACAACGTCGCGCCGAAGCAATTTCTCGAAGTGGCGGCCATCGCGCGCATCTTGGACAAAAAAATTGTCCGTTTGCCGGCCTGGCTTGTGAAAGCGGGACTTTTTTTGCTCTGGCCGGTGAGCTTCGGGAAACTCGTTCCCGCGAGCGCGGCTGACGGATTGGCATACCCCATCAATGTCGACGGGACGAAAATAGAAAGGGAACTGGATTTCACATATGTCTATACGGCCGAAGAAGCGCTCCTCGGGAAAACAGGCAGGTATGCTTGATCCTATTGCCCCCCGTTCTCGATAAAAAAGTGGAAAACTCCTCGGCCGGCAGTGATTGGGGCCGTGCTATAATTACCCACGCGGTGGAAAAAATGACGCTCGAAAAATTGGCCGTCATGGTCCAGAAAAGGTTTGAGAAAACGGCAACGAAAGTTGATTTGAACACCGGTCTCGCGTCGTTGCGGGAAGAAATAAACGAGCGGTTAAGCAGGATTAAAGATGATATTCGGTATATCTATGGCGCTCTCGATGCCGTGCGGCAACCACGGAGATGAAACGAGGAGTTCTCGCGGAGGGGGGAGTATATCATGTTTATAACCGAGGCGCAGATGAGAAAAAAATTTTCATCGACGACGAGGACCGCCTGAGATTTGTCCACGACCTCCTCGAGTTCAACGACGAGAAGAAGGTCATCAACGCTGGCTACTGTTTCGGGAAGAACCCGGTAAGAGTTGCCGGGATAGGCAAATACAATAACTATCTCATCGAAGACAAAGATCCGCGGAAAATTCTGGTTGATGTCCTTGCCTTCGCCATGATGCCCGATCACTTTCATTTGCTTCTCCGGCAGAAAAAGAAGGACGGCATAACGCGGTTTATGAGAAAACTCGGCGCCGGCTACGCGCTGTATTTTAATGCGCGCCATCGAAGGAACGGCGTGCTGTTCCAAGGCCGCTTCAAATCCGCGCACATCACTAAGAACCATCACTTGGTGCATTTGCCGTACTATATCCATACGAACCCCCTGGCATTGAAAGAAAAAGAAGCCGACAGAGCGAGGTTTCTCGATTCGTACCGCTGGAGCAGCCACCTTGATTACTGCGGCTGGAGAAATTTCCCTTCGGTAACCCAGCGGAGCTTTTTGCTGGATATCTTCGGCGGAGAAGGAAATTACCGGAAGAAGATAACCGAGTGGCTTGAGAAAGAAGATCGCAATAAAGAGAAAGTGAGGGAAGTGATTTTGGAGAAATTTGCGGTTGTGCTCTTGGTTGTTTTTCTGGGGTCTGAACTGTTATTCGGAGGATGCTGGTGATTGGGGTGTGGGAGTATCGGTGAAAGCAAACTCGCCGTTGGACCAGGAGATTCGGGTAAGACTCGAACCCGCAGGCACTGAACTCCACGATACCTCGTCCGCTTTTTGTCCGGACGGGCCGTAGAGCATGAGCGATGAATTCGCTTTTGCCGGGTTGTATGATGTTGGCCAGTACGCGTCGGCGGCGAGAGTTGAACTGGCTCTCGCGACGAGGAAGTACGCGCGTGGGCCGATGGACGCATGTTCAAATCGTTGAGACGAGACGAACGTTGTTTCCTTCCCCGCAGTATTTCGTCTTTTCACCGAAAAGCCCGAAAGGTCGGCCGGCGAATCGGCGGCGTTGTAAAGCTCCATAAAGGGCGGCAGAAGGTTGTCCCCGAGGAAGACTTCGCTGATCAGAACACGCGGCTGGCTTTTCGCCATTTCCGTATTTGCCGGTTTTTGTTCCGGCTCGACGAAGAGCACCTCCTCGCCTCCGACCATCGACTTCGTTACTTTCAGAAAGTAGTTGAGGAAACCGGTCTCAAGAACGGCGAAGGCAAAAAGCCCGGCGATGCAGAATCCGATAACCAAATTCCGCGTCAGCCTTTGAGGAACTTTTTCATTTGTGGCAACGGCCATGCGTTCACGATGTCTTTCCTCTCGGCGAATCCGCGGCGCGCTTGCGCGATGCCGTATTCCAAAAGCTGAAAATGGATCGCCGAATGGGCGTCGGAGTCAATCGACATTTTGACGCCGGCTTCGACGCATTTCCTGATGTATTCGTCCTTCAGGTCGGCGCGTTCCGGCAGCGCGTCTATTTCGAGTATTGTCCCCGTCTTTTTGGCCGTTGTGACGATTTCATCCATGTCGACGTCGTAGGCGTCGCGTTTTTGGAGAATTCTTCCCGTCGGGTGGAAAAGGATGTCGGCGTTTTTATTTTCCATGGCACGCGCGATTCTTTTCGTTTGTTCGTCGCGCGAGAGATGGAAGGAGGAATGGACGCCGATGCCGACGATGTCCAGCTTCGCAAGCACCGAATCCGGCAAGTCGAGCGATCCATCTTTCAGAATGTCGCACTCGCTCCCCTTGAGAAGCGTTATGGTTATCCCTTCCGATTTCAGCTTCTTCTCGACGTTTTCTATTTCGGCCATCTGCTGCAGAATCCTTTTCTCGTCGAGGCCGTGGGTCATGGCCAAGTTTTTCGTATGGTCGGTGATGGCGATATAGGCAAGTCCTGCTTTGGCTGCCGCCCGGGCCATTGTCTCGATGGATTCCGCGCCGTCGGTCCAGCTCGTCTGCACCTGGAGATCTCCCCGGAGGTCGCCGTAGCCGATGAGGTGCGGTAGCTTGTTTTCCCGCGCACATTCGATTTCGCCGGTGTTTTCGCGCATTTCCGGTTCGATATAGCGGAGCCCGAGCGCTTGGTAGAGTTCTTCTTCCGTGCGGCCGGCGACAAAGATTTCTTTTTTACCCCTTACTTTGAAGAGACCGTACTCATTCAATTTCATTCCTTTTTTGATGGCGATTTCGCGGAGAGCGATGTTGTGGGCCTTCGATCCGGTAAAATAATTCAAGGCGGCGCCGTACGATTCCGCGGGGACGATCCGGAGATCAACGTTAAGCCCCGATTTCATCTTGACGGCGGATTTCGCTTCTCCGAACGCGGTCACCTTCGCCACTTCCGGCATGTGGACGAAGTAATCCATGATCGGTTTCGGGTTTTTTGAAACGGCCAAAATGTCCGCATCGCCGACGGTTTCCTTCCGTCGGCGCACCGACCCGGCGACGACGGCCCGTTCAACCCCTTTCAGTTCTGCTATGCGTTGTTTTATGTTCTTGATTTCCGGCATCGCAAAACCGATGATGGAGCGGCCGCTCGCCTTGCTCAAGAATTCCAGGCTTTTCAGGATTTTTTCTTCGCTCTTTTCGCCGAATCCCGGAAGCGTTCGTATCTTTCCCCTCTTCGCCGCTTTCTCCAAATCGCTGACGTTTTTGATTTTAAGTTTTTCGTAAAGTTTTTTGATCGATTGCGGACCGAGCCCTTCGACTTTCCGCAGCGCGTCAATGTCCACGGGCATTTTCCTTTTGAGGTCTTCATAGTATTTCACCGTGCCGGTTTTGATGAACTCCTCGATCTTTTCCGCCGTGGAAACGCCGACGCCGGGGATTGCCTCCAGCGCTTTCAGGCCACCTTTGCGGTACATTTCCGCCAAATCCTCCCCCAGCGCTTCTATGGTTTCGGCGGCTTTTTCGTAGGCGCGCGGCTTGAAGGGGATGTTATCCATCTCGAGGTATTCGGCTATGCCGTAAAAAATTTCCGCAATGGAGTTGTTGAGTGCCATTACTTCAATTATACAACCATTTGACAAAAAGACCTCAGTGATTGTACATCTTAGTTAGCTCGCGAAAGAGAAGTTGTGGGCGCGGTCGCTTTCCTGGCTTTCTCTATTATCAAAGAAAGGAGGTGTGAAATGCCAGTATGGGTTTGGATTTTGCTGATCCTGATTTTCGTGGCAGTCGTTGTGGCTGCCTATTTCTTGAAACTCATCCATGATTTTATAAGGGCGATGGATGAGGAAGACAAGGAGAACATCTTCATGGGCGGCCACGAAGATTGATTTTCCCAATTGCAGCCTCCCGGCGTTCCTATTTTCATGGGATGCGCGGGAGGTTTTTATTTTACGAATCTTTCGATAAGGGGAATCGATTTCAATACGGGTTCGCGGAGGAGGAAGAGAAAGACGGGGTAGAACACTGTTCCCGCGGCGAGGATTGTTGCCGTGCCGAAACCGGCCGCTTGCATGGCATAAACCAGAGCGCCCATGGAAACAGTGGACAGAAAAATTTTTCCGAGTCCTTTGAAAAGGGAAACATCCACCACCGCCCTCAGCCGGAGCCACGTATAGCCATTGGAGAATATCTGGGAGATGATGGTTGCGACCGCCGAGCCGGGGAGACCGTACGTCGGTATGAGGAGAAAATCGAGGCCGGTGTTCAAAACGGCGCCGATCAATGTCGTGACGACGAAAATTTTTTGCTTGTCATAGGCGAAGACGACGTTTCCCCAAATCGTTCCGGCGAAAACCGTGGGGAGTGTGAGGAGAAGCAGCTGGAATGTCAGAGCGCCGCCGAGATACGCGGCGCCGAAAGCAAGGTTGATGAGTTTACCGCCCAGAATGATGCCGCCCAGCGTGATCGGCAGCCCCAGCAGGATGACCCCCCGGAAGAGCTGGTTGGTGACTCTCGCCACGCTTTCTTTTTTTCCGTCGTGCGCCATTTTACTGACGAGCGGGAAAAGGCCGGTCGAGAGGAGCGAGGGGATGATATAGAGCAATTGAATCGGCTTCTGCGCCGCGGCATAGAGACCGAGTTCGTTCGCGCTCCTGAACCACCCGATGACCAGCGAATCGATGTTGATCATGAAACTGCCGAGGAGCCCCATGACGGCGAACGGCCATGCCGAATTCACGATCCGCTTCACGAGGCGTTTCTCGAAATGCCTCTTCATCGCCGGAAGCCAGATGTGCCTCGTCCGCCAGCCGATCGCGATGCACCCCAAGGCGGCGCCAACCGTATAGGCAATCGTCACGTTTGTGATGGTCGGTCTGAGAAAAAGGGCCGTGAGCGTCAAGGCGTCTATAAAAATCTCCGTGAGGATGGTTGAACGCGCCTCGACCTCCATTTGATTCGCCGATCGCGTAATGGAATAAAAAAACCCCCGCATGCTGTCGAAAGCCGTGAGGAGGGCCACGATGGGTATAATGACTTTCACTTCCGCTATCTTTGTGAAGGAAGGACCAAGGAGCGCCGTTACCGCGACGCTGAAGACGATAAACGCTATCTTGATGTAGAACGTCGTCGCGATGTAGGGAGCAATATCCTCGTTCTTGTGCTTGGAAAGTTCGCGGGTAAGAAGGGAGGAGAGGCCGATGTCGGAGAAAATGGTGAAAAAGCCGGCGAGAGAAAGGGCGTAGGAGTAGATGCCGTACCCTTCCGTTTGGAGTATCCGCGCCGCCACAATGATGAGCGCCGCGCGCATGGCGCGGCTCACCACGTTTCCCGCCGCGAGCCAAAAAGAATTTTTGAGGAACGTCTGCTTGGTTGTCTGGTTTTCAAAGAGAAAAGATTTGAGTTTTTCCATGAATGTAGCTACGGAATACGAAAAAATGCGAATATGCGAATTGTTCTGCCGGTATCACCCTCTTATTTTCGTCGCTCCCGGTGAAATGGGCGATAATGCCGAGTTTCAAGCACTCAGAGTAAATTCGCATTTCGCAGCCTCTCCATTGACTTTATGATAGGGAAGTTATATGCTGAAATCAAATGGATGCCGTGAGCAATCGCCTGCGCGCATCGCAGGAACAGTATGGACACAAAAGCAATCAAAAGAGTCAAGAATAACATACGCAAAGCGCAAGCCGCGTATGCGTGCCATTGCTAACGGGATGGAAGGAAACACGGCTCCCGAGAAGAAAAAAAAAGACTGGACCATTCCCGTCAGCATTGTCGTTGCCGGCATTTTCGTCGCTTTCGCGGTCGTTTACAACATCGGTAAACCTTCCAGCAGCACAGTCGACGTGAACAATGCCGCGGGGAGGGTCGGCGAAATAATTATCCCGCCGGTTACTCCAGCCGATCACATCGAGGGCAATGCGAATGCCCCGATCAAGATCGTCGAGTACTCCGATCTTGAGTGTCCCTTCTGCAAGGATTTCCATGCAACCCTGAATAATGTCATTTCGATCTACGGCGACCAAGTTGCTCTGATCTACCGCCATTTCCCCTTGGCGCAACTTCACCCGAAAGCGCCCGCGGAAGCCCAGGCGGCGGAGTGTGCGTACAAATTGGGGGGCAATAACGCATTCTTCAGCTATATTGATCAAGTATTTTCCGTAACGCCCTCCAACAACGGCCTCGATCCGGCGGAACTTCCTCGGGTCGCAAGCCAGATCGGATTGAATGCCGCTGATTTCAACGCTTGTCTCGGGAGCGACTATGGCCAAGCCTTGATTCAGCGGGAATACAATGATGCAGTTCAATCCGGCGGGCAAGGCACCCCCTACACGATTATCATGAACAGTGCCGGCAAAAAATACGTCATGAACGAGGCTCAGCCCTTGGATCGGGTACGGGCTGTCATCGATCAGGCGATAAAAGAAAATTTGTAGTGGTGCGAGTAATCAATGGCAATACTGAGAGAGAGAAGAAAGGTCGTAAGCCTTACGACAGAAGAATAATAATTAGAGCGATTTAATTAGACGTCAGTTTGTTTTAAGGTAGCAACAAAAAAACAAGAAATGGATTTTCAGCAGAGAGACGGCGGTTTCCAGAGACAAATGTTCAAGGGAAACTGGAAGTGCGCGAAGTGCGGTGCGGAAATAACCGAGCTGCCCTTCGATCCGGATCCGGCAAGAGCCGACAGGCTTCTGTGCCGTGACTGCCACCGGGAAAGAACAAGGTCTTTCCGAAGGTAAAAAAAACCCCGCCGGTCCACGGGCCGGCGGGGTTTTTGCTATAATGGGAGTATGCGATGGAATCATATTGTTTTAATCGTCGTGGGCGTTTGGCTCCTCGTTTCGCCATGGGTGTTAGGATATTCGGCGCTCAACTTGCCTTCCTGGAACAGTGTTCTGATTGGCGTTCTCACGATCATCTTTGCTCTGTGGAATATTTCTTCCACCAAAGAGTATTAAAGGTCCTCTTTTAAAAACTTATGTATAAGTGTCCTGAGTGCGGATACACTTCCGCCGAGCCGGGGGAATGTCCGACGTGCCAAATTCCCATGATTGAGGTTGAAGAACGCGACGACGATTAGTAAAATATAAGTTATGTACGATGTGGTGATCATTGGCGGCGGCCCGGGAGGCGTCGCAGCCGGAATTTACGCAGCCCGAAAAAAGATGAAAACCGTCTTGATAACGGATACGTTCGGCGGGCAGTCGCTGGTTTCCAATGAAATAGGTAATTGGATAGGAGACACGCAGATCTCCGGTTTTGATTTGGCGCAAAGACTGGAAAATCACCTGAAAGCCCATGCCGATATCGAAATCGACGAAGGCGACCTCGCAACCAAAATCCGACCTCTTGATTCTAACGAAGTTGGACTTCGTAAATTTGAGGTAAAAACAAGGAATGGCAAGACCTTTGAAACGAAGACCATCCTCCTCGTCTGCGGAAGCTCGAGAAAAAAACTCGGCGTTCCCGGAGAAAAGGAATATGAAGGTCATGGCGTCGCCTACTGCTCGACGTGCGACGCGCCGCTTTTCAGCGGCAAGGATGTCGTGGTCGTCGGGGGAGGCAATTCCGCTCTGGAGGGTGTCGTCGATTCCATCCCCTATGCGAAGGCGATAACCATGATGGTGCGGGGCGATGCCCTGCAAGGCGATCCCGTGACGGTTGATGAGATGAGGGCTTATTCCAAAGTCAGGACGCTTTTCAATGCAGAAGTGAAGGAAATTTTTGGGGACGGGAAAATGGTGAGCGGCGTGAAGTATCTGGATAAGACTTCCGGCGCGGTGAAGGAACTTTCGGTCCAGGGAGTTTTTGTCGAGATCGGGAATATTCCAAACTCCACGCTCGTTGCAAACCTCGTCGACGTGAATAAAGCCGGAGAGGTGGTGATCGATCACCGGACGCAGAAGACGTCGCTGCCCGGCATTTGGGCGGCGGGGGATGTAACCGATGCCTGGTATAAGCAGAACAATATCTCCGTTGGGGACGCCGTAAAAGCGGTTTTGAATATCTACGATTACCTCCGCGGAGTCGATCGGGCCGCGGCCTGATGTGCTATAATATCTCCATATATGGAAAACAAAAAACAAATATATCTCTGGATCGTCGTCGGTGCCGTTGTGGCGTTGATCGTGATTTACTTCGCGATTAGAAGCGGAGGGTTGCCATCGACATCGAACGCGCCAGTCGGAACGCAAACGAACCAAGGTATCCCAACAGCATCCGGGACCGTTGCCGCGCCGGGTTCGAGTCCGGTGAATTCCCAGGGGCAAGTACTTGCGCCATCCGGTCAAGTTGCGAACAATTCTGCGGTGCCGGGTTCTGCGACCGCTCCTTCGCAATCATCCCCCCTAACATCAACTGATGTTCCTGCAAGCGCCATAAAATTGACGGTCGCCACGGCTGGAGGATTCAGCCCATCGACATTTACGGTGAAACCAGGAGCGGCGGTAACCCTTTCTTTGACGGGAACGGATGACCAAACACACGTCTTGAGATTCGACGATGCCTCTCTTCAGGCTGTCGCAATCGGCATCGGCCCCGGCATGACGCGGGTGATAACCTTCAATGCCCCGACGACGGCCGGCGATTATTCTTTCCGCGACGATGTTCCGGGGCATGCCCAGGCCGGCGACATTGGGAAAATGATCGTGCAGTAAAGCTCTCCGCCCTCAAACACGGGAGCTTCCCGGAAGCGGAATACGAGATTCGGGATGCCATCCGCTCATTCCTGCCGTACCTGCGGCGGGGCTTTCCGAGCGGGGCTGGCAAAGTGAGACGGAAAGAGGTTGCGATACATTGCAATAAACAAAGATATCAAAGCCCCCGCCAGCGGGGGCTTTGGGATAGTGTGTCAAAACACTGAGCCTCAAAATCACACAGGTACGTAATTTTGAGGATGGGAGTTACCTGAGCCCGAAATGTTTTTTCATTGCTTCATCGCCATCTAAGACTTCTATAAGCATGATCTTGCAGTATTTGTGAAGGTTGTTGAATACGACGAATTTCCAAAATTCTTTCGTCATTTCGTACGGCGCTATCCAAACGCTTTGTTGAAGTTGGTAAAAATTATTCTTCCGCAGAGCTTGCCGGAGGAGATCCCTTTCTCTGTTATCTTTGGTTGGCACATCGAAACTGATCAATCGCCACTTGCCATCCCATGCTTTGGGGTGATCTTCTTTTACTGCCCAGCGGTATCGCGAGAAAAGTATCGTCCCTCTCTTTGTCACTTTATAGAGTCCGCTCCTCTTTTGTATGAGTCCTCGTTCCTCGAAACGCTTTAGTGTTTGTCTGAGATACTTCTTGCGTTCATGCGCTTCGATAAACGAGTCGACAATATCCTTAGATAACCGATCAAAACCCTCGAAAAGTTCGATGAGTTCGTTTACGTTTCTGCGTCCCTCGCCCCATGTTTTCGCCATATGTTTGCTGATGAAACCACCTTCGCTTCATTTTCTCGTACCTCCTGGGAAATGAAGGGGATAAGAGCAAGGGATAAGTTACTCTGTACTTGCTTTTATTGTAGCAAAGTTATTGAAGAATGTTCCATCCCTTCGCCTCAAAATTACGTACCTGTGTGATTTTGAGGATGGGGCGACCGATCGGAGGCGGAAGCTTGTAAAGGAAACAGCGAAGCTGGTAGTGGAAGCATGCAAGGACGCAATGAAAATCCGCGAAAGAGATGCAAGAAAATGGCGGATTTCTGATATAATAAAGAAGAATGCAAAAGAAGAGATGGAAAGTCGGTTTGCTCCTGGTTTTGGTTTCGACGCTCGCCGCGGGTTTCTTCGCCGCGAATGTACGGGCTCAATTTGTTGGGCCGAATTCTGCGCCGCCGAACGGAGGGGGCATTTTTCAGGTTGATTCGAATTACAGCGCTGGGCTCGCCGCTTCAAATTCCGACATCACGCCGACCGGAGGGGTTCCGATGGGCCGCCTCTTCGCCGTTTCTTCGTCGAGCAATCCGGGGATCTCAGTTTACAACGGAACAAATCGCTATATTTTCTACGCCAACACCGCTTCGGGAACTTTGAGTTTGGCGGCGGGAACGAATTCTTCGAATGCCAACGTATTTCAGGTCACGCCCGGCGGGGCAGTCTATGGATACGACTACCATAGTTTCAATAACCAAAATTATTATGTCGATCCTGGTACCAGCATCATGCCGTACTCGGCGTTGTTTGCGGGCACAGTCGGCATTGCAAGCACGACTCCCGCTTATCCTCTCAGCGTAAACGGCAATGCCTACGTCAACAATCTCTTCGTAGGAAATTCTTTCCCTGGGTACAATGTGTTGACCGCGCAGCGGGAGATGTATGCTGCTCTGACGGTGCCGGCCGCGGGGTGGTATCAGGTTGCCTCTCTCCCGACCCTCACTGGCCGCGGCAGCATGGATGTCACTCTTACTACCACCGGCGGCAGCTATGCACCGGAGAGTGTCACAATCAGGGTTTTCAGGGGATGGAACAATTCAAGTGAAGGACTTTCGGTTATTTCTGAGATGGGTACTAATACCAATTGGAATGCCGCGCGTATTACGACCGATGGCACCTATTCGTATCTCGAGGTTTATTTCACACAGGCGATAACAGGGGTGAACGCTTTGATATCGATGTCGAAGTCCGAGTTTACGATGGGCAGCAGTCAGGGGATTGCCCAGCTCAATACCGGTACGCTACCGGCAGGCGGGGGAACGGTATTGGTTACCGTAAATATCGGTTACTTCGCTGTCGGCTATTCCAGCGGGCGGAACGGTTTGATTGTTAATACGAACGATAACGTCGGTATCGTGACGACGAATCCGGGGGAAGCGTTGGTTGTTTCCCCGACGGTTGCGAATACGGCCTCGTTTCTGCGGGCAGTAGGCGGTGGTAATCCGGCGAGTGGAGCAGCGGTCGGTGCGCTGCTTTTTGGGGCGGCAGATTCGAACAACAGCTATGCTGAGTACATCGGCGCGAACGTGAAGGCAATGACAACCCAGACATGGACACCGGGGAGCGCTCAGGGAACTGCATTAACGTTCTTGGTGACCGCTAACAATTCCACTTCCACTACCGAAGCGGTGCGTATAGATCAGAGCGGTTCTGTCGGCATCGGGACCACCACCCCCACGACCGCCGGCCTCGTTGTCAACGCGAATGTGGGCGGCATCGGCATCGATGTGAAAAACAATCGTATCCAGAATGTCGGCACGCCGATCAATTCAAATGATGCCGCAACGATGTCGTATGTCCAATCGGTATTGGGCACCGGCGGTGGAGGCACAACCACCTCGAGTTTCGGAACCTTGACGGTGACCGGCACGACGACCCTCGCGACCGCAGGAGGAAGAGTGGGGATTGGAACTACTACGCCGACTTCCGCACTCCATGTTTATTCTTCCTCTGGTAGCGCACAAGAAAGAATTCAGACGGCTGGTATCGCAAGCGGTAACTACGGCCAAATAGTCTTGTTCGCTGGAGACAGCAATGTTGGTGTTTTTACAATCACGAATGCGAATGAAACAACTTATCCAAAGGATTCCTTGGTAATTGAGAACCAATACAATGCCACTGGTACAATTGCCTTTAATACCAAAAACGGTTCGACCCAAACAAGGTTGTTCATTTCAAACACTGGCAACGTCGGCATCGGAACGACGGCCCCCGGCACGAATCTCGACGTGAACGGGAACATTCAATCCTCCATCTCCTACGATCGCGACAACACGAACTACTATATGGATCTCGGAGCCAACACGCTGCCGTATTCCATCGTAACTGCGGGTTCAGTCGGTATTATGAACACTGCCCCGACGTACAACCTTGACGTGAACGGTACTTTCCGTGCGACGGGCAACTGGTCTCTGGGCGGCTTTGCGCAAACTGACTTGAATATGAATAATCGAAACATCAGCGGCGTGAACAAGCTTGGGGTAACCTCCATCGATCCGCTTTACAACATCAGTGGCGTGAATTACTCAACCTATTCACCATCAATCTCTGGCGGGGTGAAGGAAGAATATATCGGCCAAGCTAATCTTACGAAGTCCAACTTCGTAAATCCCCCCTATAGTAGCTATGTCATCAATTTTAATGAGGTGGCGACGGGAACCGATCTCTGGGTTTGGCGGAAGGTGGTGGACTTCGGGCCGAATACCGTCGAAGTGTTTGCGACCCCGATCGGAACGCCGGCTTCCATCGCATACCAAATTGAAAATAATTCGATTGTCTTCACGGGCACCGCACCGGTGGCATTTTCATACCGCCTGATTGGTTCTCGGTTTGATTGGAAGAATTGGCCCACGCTTTCCCAAGATC
>DAIDAY010000010.1 GCA_027310365.1 bacterium | reverse complement strand
GACCGGCTCCGTAAGCTATCTTTTTGATGAAGCTAAAATTTTTCATGTGTTGTTTTAATCCCCGACCTTTTGTTATGGAAGCTATCCGTTCAGTATTGCTTCTATGATTTTTATGATACCGCTTCCCACGAGAATTATACCATAGCCGATCGCCGTGTACAAAATGGTTTTGCGGCCCTTTTTGAACGAGTCTTCGTTCCCTCCCGAGGTCAAAATCTGGATGCCGCCGACGATCACCATCACGGCGGCGACCGGCGAGCCGAGCTTGATGAGCCAGTTCGTCACGTTGTCTACCAAACCTCCCACCGATGAGGTGCTCAGGGGGTTGGTGAGAATGATGCTCTCCGCGCCGGCAGGATTGGGATTATCCCCCGGCCCGGGGTTTTGGTTGTCTCCCGGCCCCCGCTCGGTGCCGTCCGCGGCCAAAGCTGCCGAGGCAACGACCAGGGCCAGCATGACAACCAGGACCGCCCCTAATGTTTTCTTCATTGGTTTCATTATAGCAGAAAGGGTTTACTGCGCCGCAGAATAAATTTTACCCTCACATTGATTGGTGGTGGCGAGAATGGTGCAGTCGGCGTTGGGATCGGCGTTGGGCATACTACAATCCAGATAACTACAGGTGTATGTACCGTCACTGAGTTTCTTGGCGTATACTGCCGTATAGAGAACGTAGGGATAGTCGAGGACCGCTTTTGTGCCACAGAGAGATGCCGTTCTGAAATATCCCTGCCCCTCTTGATAGACAGTAGCATTGGATGGTGCACCCTGAATTTGATCTGCCGACAATCCGCATGCCCACTTGCCGTCATTCGCTATGCTTGCGTAGAGTACTGCCGGTGGTGTGTTTTGGTTATTTTGCGATGGAGTGCCCGGCGCCGCCAGCTGTACATTGTGCTTGCAGGATATTTGATTCCACGGCCCTAAGGAGCTTCCGGCGAGGATTTGGAGAAGTGTTGCGACGATAGTCCACGAGAGAAGGCCGATGACGACACCGGTGATCGCCTTGATAATGATATTTTTCCCTTTCTTGAAGGTATTTTCATTCCCGCCGGAAATCATCATGGTGATGCCGCCGCCGACGATCATGAGCCCGCCGATCGCGATGGACGCCCTGAAGAGGATGTCGATGATATTTTTGGAAACAATGACTCCGTCGCAGAAATCACAAGGGCTCGTGGGGCCGCCGGACGCGCTTTGGGCCGCGCATTGGGTGTTTGCCCAAATTCCTTTTCCTTGCGCATGCGTGATCCCGTAGCTCAGGATGAAAAGGAAGAAAACGACGAAGGCGAATTTGAGATATTTCTTCATGGGTTATTGATGATGGCGCTTACTTGACTTTCCGCCTGAGCGACGGCGTCGTTGATGCTCAGCCGATTCGCGTTGATGGCATCGATCATGGACGAGAAAACCTGGTCGATCCGGCTCCGCCGGGGACCGTACCACGATCGGGCATAGAGCTCTTGTTTTGCGAAAGCGGAAAGATCGATGTCGTTCAAATCGGCATTGATAAGCGCGAGGAGCGCCGGCGGCTCGCCGGTCGCGGCGGCGTACGCTGCGGCGTTGCTCTGATTCGCGGTCATGAAGGTGATGAAATTCCAGGCGAAGGACGAATACTTTGATTGGCGGGAGACGACATAGCCCGCATAGCGGGGGTAGGAAACGGAGATGGTCGACGACGCCGGCTGCGGAGCGGGGGCGACGCCGTAGTTCAGGAAGGTATTCTTCGCTTCGAGGGTGGCGAGGGCGGATTGGTAATCGATGATCATGCCGACTTTGTTCTGGGCGAACGCGTCGAGCGAATCCGGCATGGCGCCGTTCCATGAATAGGAGGGGTTTTTGGGATTTGCGAATGAGGCGTAGAAACCGATCGCGCTCTGTCCGGCCGAAGAATTGAAAGAAGCAACCTGTTTTACGGGATTCGTTATCTGCGTTCCCGTTTGGAGCATGAGGAGGTAGAGAAGGTCGGTCCCGTTGTCGATATTGGCATTGGAAGTCCCGATGGCGGCTCCCGATTGATTGATGGCGTTGTTTGCGGAAACCGATGTCAAGACGACCGCATCCTTCTGGAAATCCTGCCATGTCGCCGGCGGATAGACGATTCCCGCCTTGGCGAAGATGCCTTTGTTGTAGATGAGAGCCAGGGTGTCGATGGAGAGGGGCAGGCCGTACACCGCACCATTCACAACGAAGTCCTGGCTCACGACTTGCGGAAAAAGCTGGGAGACGGCAAGGGGAGTGATGATCGCCGCGGGAGCCGGCGTTGCCTTGTTGACATACGCGGCAAGTTCGGTCGACGGAATCATGAAAATATCCGGCGCCTGGCCGATGGCCATTGCTTCCAAAAGCTGGTTGGCATAGACGTTGTAGTCGCCGAACTGGCGGATGCTCACTTTGACATTCGGATACGTTTTATTGAATGCCTTGATGATGGTGGTGTAGCTTTGCGGAGCTTCTCCGTACACCCAGACATTCAAGTTTCCTTGAACGATCGGTATCTGCGTCGGTTTTCCGCCGCCCGAAAAAGCGATGACGACAAAGATGATAATCAGCGCCAGGAATCCTATCCCCCCGAAGATTATGATTTTTTGTTTTGAAGAATCCATCCCGTTGGAAGCAAAACGCCTTTTTCGTGCATGGCTCCGTACGTGATATGCGGCCGACTCAGCTCCTTGAATGGTTTTTCATGGGTTTGCGGTTTCTCACAAGATTCATTTTAGAGGCATACAATACCCACTAATTTGTCCCCTTTCTCCACATTCATGATTTTGACCCCCTGCGTGGCTCGGGAGAGAACCCTCACGTCTTTGATGGGCAGCTTGATCGCCTGACCCTTCGAGGAAAAGGCGACGATCTCCGCCGTGTCTTCTCCGACGACGTGGGCGCCGATGACGGGGCCCGTTTTCTCCGTGATTTTGGCGGTCTTGATTCCCGAACCGCCCCTTTTCTGTATTTTATACTCTTTGAGGTTTGTTTGTTTGCCGAAGCCGTTTGCCGTGACGGCGAGGAGCTTCAACTCGGAAACGGCTTTTGCCGACACAACATCGGCGCCGCTTACCAAATCTCCTTTCCGGAGTCTAACGCCCCGGACGCCGCTTGCCGTGCGGCCCATTTCCCGGACGTCCTTCTCTTTGAACCGGATGGCTTGGCCGAGGCTCGTCGCGAGGATGATCTCGTCGCTTCCGCCGGAAATTTTCACCCAGAGGAGCGAATCGCCTTTGGCGAGCTTGATCGCGATGATGCCTGTCCTCCGGACATTTCCGAAATCGCCAAGCGGCGTCTTCTTGATAACCCCTTCTTTCGTGATCATGACCAAAAACTCCCCCTTCGTATCCTTGGGATACGAGATGACCGTCGAAATTTTCTCGTCTGTCGGGATTTCGAGAAAGTTGTAGATCGACTTTCCCTTCGATACGCGCGATGCCTCCGGTATTTCGTATGCTTTCGTTTGAAACGTTCGCCCCTTGTCGGTGAAGAAAAGGACGTTGTCATGCGTTGAGGCGTACATAATTTGGGAAATCCTGTCTTCTTCTTTCAATTCGGCGCCGATAAGGCCTTTGCCGCCGCGCTTCTGCGACCGGAACGTTTCCGGCGGCATCCGCTTGAGGTAGCCGTCTTCGGAGACGGTGATGATGGCATCCCCCTCGAGTATCAAATCTTCTTCGTTGAAGTCCTTCAGGGTCGATGCAACCACTTTCGTTTTCCGGTCTCCGCCGAATGTTTTTTTGAGTTCGCCGAGGTCGCTCTCGATGATGCCGAGGATCTTCTTCGGCTCTTTCAGAATTCCCTTGAGCTCCGTGATGAGTTTTTTCTTTTCGGCGAGTTCATCTTCGAGTTTCTTCCGTTCAAGCGCGGCGAGCGTCGAAAGCTTCATTTCAAGGATGGCATCCGCCTGAAGAGGCGTCAGTTTGAAATTTTTGACGAGGTTTACCCGCGCGTCCTCCTTGTCTTTGGATTTTTTGATGGTCGCAATGATCTTATCGATGACGTCGAGCGCCTTTACCAGTCCTTCAAGAATATGCGCGCGCTCTTCCGCCCTCTTCAAGTCAAACTCGGTTCTCCGTTTGACAACGAGCTTCCGGTGATCGAGATAGTAGGAGAGAACGTCTTTCAAGGACAAGACCTGCGGCTGGATGCCGCCGACCAAAGCCAGCATATTGTAATAAAAGTTCTTCTGAAGCTCGGTATATTCGAAAAGCTGGTTTAAAATTTTCTGGGGATTGGAATCATTCTTGAGTTCGATGACGATCCGGAGCCCCTCCCGGTCCGACTCGTCGCGGACGTCGCGGATCCCTTCGACTTTCTTCTCCTGGACGAGCTCGGCGATTTTCGTGATGAGGTCGGATTTATTTACCTGATACGGAATTTCGGTCACGAGAATCTGAAAACTTTGTCCTGAGCCGCGGCGAGGAGCCTCTTCGATATCCGTCGTGGCCCGCATCGTGATCGATCCTTTGCCGGTCGAGTACGCTTCCTCCAGTGACTTTTTGCCATAAATGATCCCGCCAGTCGGGAAATCGGGTCCTTGGATGAACTGCATAAGATCCTTCACCGTCGCGTCGGGATGTTTGGAAAGATGGATGATGGCGTCGGCGATTTCGCTCAAATTATGGGGAGGGATGGATGTTGCCATGCCGACGGCGATGCCGACGGCGCCGTTCAAAAGCAGATTGGGGAGTTTTGCCGGCAAAAACCGCGGTTCTTGCCTCGTGTTGTCGTAGTTGGGGATCCAATCGACGGTTTCCTTGTCGATATCGATGAGCATCTCTTCGGCGATTCTCGAAAGCCGCGCCTCCGTATACCGCATTGCGGCCGGACTATCCCCGTCCACGCTCCCCCAGTTGCCTTGACCATCAATCAGAGGATAGCGGAGGGAAAAATCTTGGGCCATCCTGGCCAAAGCGTCGTATACTGCCATGTCTCCATGCGGGTGGTATTTTCCGAGAACTTCCCCCACAACATTGGCCGATTTTTTGAATTTGGCGTTATGCGTAAGGTTCGTATCCCACATCGCCCAGAGGATTCTCCGCTGAACCGGCTTCAGGCCGTCCCGAACGTCGGGGAGCGCGCGCGAAACGATGACGGACATCGCATAATCTAAATAGCTCGCGGAGAGTTCTTCGGTAATTTCCCGCTCTTCGATTTTTCCCTTCTCCTTTTCTTCGGGCATGAATTAATTCTATTATCTGCGATTGTGCCTCAATAATCAAATGAAAAGCACTCGCCGAACACTCCTTTCTCGGGCTGTCTCCGGGGCGACCCGCTTGCGCAGGCAGGCGCCCAAGCCCCCACACCTCTGGCATGGCTCTGAGGGGAACCTTAATCTTCGAAAGGAGTGTTCGGCTTGTTTTCTCATCTAGGGCAGTGCGGTGGGGGGTATTGGAGAAGGACTGCTGGTGGTAGCCGTTTCCGTTTGCGTATTTTGGACGTTGAAGGTGTTCGTCTTTTGGAATGTTCCCTGGACAGCGTTCCAGGCGTTGACGCTCCAGTTTGTGACGTTGTTCCAAAGGCCGGAAATGCCGCTCGCGGCGCCGCTCGTTACCTTGTCAAGACCGTCCCCGAAGATTTTAAAAAATGAATTCTGGTTTGCGTTTTCATTGGTTGTCGGGATGTAGTTCAGCGTGGATGTCGCGTTGTCTCTCGTGCTGGTCGCCGTCTCATCCTGCACGGCCGGGACGGTGATGTTGAGATAGAAAATCCATAGAGCGATCACTATGATCGTGGCGATCGATGACGCAACGTAAAGATATTTCTTCTTTGTTTTTTCGTCTTTCTTCCGCGCTTCCTCGATGAAAGTTTTCACTCCCGAAATTTTCATGGGATGGGTTTAGGCGGTAAGCCAAATAACTTTCATTGCCTTGGGCGCAATGTCCTTTTTTCTTATCGTCAGTTTTCCTTCCATCTTCGCGCCGTTTTCCTGCCCCAGTTCCTTCATGAGTTCCTCGGGGTTTTTCGTCGTGGTCGGTATGACAATGCCGGGTTCTATTTGTCGTATGATTTTTGCCGCAATCTCCGCGCTGAGAAACGGCTTCTCGTCGCCGCCCGGAACGACTAAAACATCGCAATCTTGCAGCAATTCTATGATTTTGGGATCCGGCTCGTTTTTTACCGGCCCGAGGATTCCGATTCCCATCTCGTCGAAGCTCACGCGGTAGGCGGTTTTTTCGGATTCGTTTTCGTGAGCGACAGTTCTTCCTTCGATGCGGACGCCGCCGGCGTCGTACTCGCCTTGATTGTCAATAAAAAAGGGACCGCCCTCCAGAGAAGGTGTTTTGGCCGGCTTCTCGGTTGAAACAACGACCAGGGAACCCCGGAACGACCGCTGATCTTCCGGATCAACGAGCATCACTCGGTCGCCCGATTGGAATTTTAAGTACCCCCCGCCGTTTAAAGTTATTACCATATACAACAATCTTATCTTGAAGAGAGATGAAATTCAATATAAAAACCGATTCCGATTCCCCCCGCTGCGCTCTGCCAAACCCCGGCGAAGTTTCGCCGCTGCCTGCTCACCCCGCGAGACGGTTTGATCCGGAAAATCGGAATAAACTCTTGTCTGGGCAGCTCCCGTGCTTGAGGGCGGGGAGCTCCCTTGATTTTACTGAATTTTCTTGATAGTATTCTTGAGCTTGGGGCTCTATCAACGGCGCTTGAGCAGCGAAGGCATGACAATAAACATCAAGAACGGGGGCGGTCTCATGGGTCAGATTTTAAAGACCAACCACTCCTTCCTCCCGACGCTCCGGAGCGGGGATCTGGTCGAGGGGAAAGTCATCGAGAAGAGTTCTGCGAAACTCTTCGTCGATTTAGGAAAGTACGGGACGGGCGCCGTCTATCGCGGCGAAATCCAGAACGCCAAGGAATTCATCAGAAACGTCAACGTGGGCGATGCCGTCCACGCCAAAGTCATCGACGTGGACAATGACGACGGCTTGGTTGAGCTTTCTCTCTCGGAAGCCGACAAGCAGAAATCATGGACCGAAGTTCAGGAATTGAGAGACAGTGAAGAGATTGTCAAGGTGAAGATTTCCGGATGCAACAAAGGGGGACTCATTGCCGACCTGAAAGGCTTGCCGGCATTCCTTCCGGTTTCGCAGCTTGCCGAGGAACACTATCCGAAAGTGGGGGGAGAAGATCGTTTGCGGATAACGCAGTCGCTCCAGGGTCTCGTGGGGTCTGTGTTGGAAGTGAGGGTCATCGACGTAAATCTGAGGACCACGAAACTCATCATATCGGAGCGTGCGGCCAAGGAACTTTCCGCGCGCGATTTGGCGAAGAATTACTCCGTCGGCCAGGTGATTGAAGGGATCATCTCGGGAGTCGCCGATTTCGGCGCGTTCGTGAGGTTTACTGACAATCCGGCCGTGGAAGGGTTCGTTCATGTTTCCGAAATTGACTGGAGAATCATCGATAATCCGAAAGAGGTCTTGAAAATCGACGAAGCGGTGAAAGCGAAGATCACCGACATCAAGGACGGACGAATTTCCCTCTCCCTCAAGGCGTTGAAAGAAGATCCGTGGCGGGATGTCGCCAAATATTTCAAGGAGGGCGATGTAGTAGAGGGGACTGTTTACGTTTTGAATCAATTCGGCGCGATTGTTACCCTGGATCGCGGATTCCAAGGGGTCGTTCGCGTGACCGAGTTCGGCGGCATCCCGGAGATGAAAAAACAAATTTCGCAAGGGGAGAAATATTCCTTTATAATAGAAAGCGTCAGGCTTGAGGAGAAAAGAATAAATCTCAAACTGAAAAAATAGTCCCCACCGCTCAAGGATCACGTTCAATCAAGTGCCTGTGAGATCTATCGCATGTTACACCTCTATACATTGGTAAGATTTGATAAAATCGCCTCTTGGTCGCGGGGTGCATCGATCATCGAAGAGTGAAAGATGGGCAAATTCACCAAAAGTTTTCTGATCGGTATCGCGGTGCTTTTTTCCGTCGCCTTTTTCTTCTCGCTCTTTTGGAGCCCGGCAACGGAAAACCCGAAGCAGGTAACCCTCGGCGCCGTCGCCACAGACATCACTGCGGGAAAGGTGAAGAGCGTCGTCGTGAACGGCAACGATTTGCAGGTCAGTCGCGTCGACGGCAGTTCGGCGACTTCCCGGAAAGAGGCGGAAACCGGCATCATAGAAACCCTGCGGAATCTCGGTGTTTCTTCCACGTCTCTCGCCACAGTCGACGTGAGCGTCACGAGCGAAAGCGGTTTGAAATATTGGGAGGGAATACTCATTTCGACGCTCTTGCCGGTCGTGCTCATCCTCGTCTTTTTTTGGTTCATTTTCCGGCAAGCGAAAACAGGCGCCAGCCAAGCCTTCAATTTCGGGAAGGTGAATATCCGCCTGTTCTCTTCAAATAAGGACAAGGTTACGTTTAAAGACGTCGCCGGCCTCAAGGAAGCGAAAGAAGAGTTGACGGAAGTCGTCGATTTTCTGAAACATCCGCAGAAGTTCCTGGAAATCGGCGCGCGGATACCGAGAGGCGTTCTTCTGGTCGGCCCTCCAGGTACGGGAAAAACACTCCTTGCGCGCGCGGTCGCGGGAGAATCCAATGTTCCCTTTTTTCACATTTCCGCCTCCGAGTTTGTTGAAATGTTCGTCGGCGTAGGGGCTTCGCGCGTGCGGGATTTGTTCCAGACGGCGAAACGGGCCGCACCCTCCATCATCTTCATCGACGAAATCGATGCCGTTGGCCGCGAGCGCGGAGCGGGTTTGGGCGGCGGCCACGACGAGCGCGAGCAGACTCTGAACCAGATTCTTGTTGAAATGGACGGTTTCGATCGCGATACGAACGTCATTGTCATGGCCGCGACCAACCGGCCCGACATTCTCGATGCGGCGCTTCTTCGTCCCGGACGATTCGATCGAAGGGTGGTCTTGGACGTTCCGGATATCAACGATCGCGAGGAAATTCTGAAAATCCATTGCGAGGGAAAACATCTTGATAAGAGCGTCGATCTCCGCACGGTCGCCGTCCGGACGCCGGGATTTTCGGGCGCCGATCTCGCGAATTTGGTAAACGAGGCCGCAATCCTCGCTGCGCGCCACGACGAGAAAACGGTCAGCCAGACGGATATTTTGAGTTCCATCGAGAAGGTGATGCTCGGCCCCGAACGGAGATCGCGCGCGATCTCGGTGAAAGAAAAGGAGATAACCGCGTATCATGAAGCGGGTCACGCGCTGGTTGCGGCGATGGTGAAAGATGCCGACCCGGTCCACAAAGTTTCTATCATCTCGCGAGGACTCGCTGGCGGTTACACCCTGAAGCTTCCAACCGAGGAACGGCATCTCCGGACGAAGGGTCAGTTTTTAGCCGACCTCGCTGTCGCATTCGGGGGGTATGTCGCCGAAATGACTACGTTCGGCGATATCTCGACTGGTTCATCTTCGGACATCCGGGAAGCAACCGAACTCGCCAAGGGCATGGTCGCCGATTACGGCATGAGCAAACTCGGGCCGCGCACGTTCGGCAGGGCCGAGGGGATGATCTTCCTGGGCCGCGAAATATCTTCGGAAAAAGATTACTCGGAGGAAGTCGGGAATGAGATCGACCGCGAGATTAACGCATTCATCCGAAAAACGTTCGATGCGGCGAAAAACATCGTGGTACAGAACAAAAAAGTTTTGGACAAGATCGCGAAAACGCTGGTGGAAAAAGAAACGCTGGAAAAGGAGGAATTCTACTCGATCATCAGGAGCTTCAACTTGAAACCCGTTTCAATTTCTCTGAGATAGTTTTTGCCGTTGGTCGGCATGGCAGGGATCGGACCTGCGACCCTCGCTTTATAAGAGCGATGCTCTACCACTGAGCTACATGCCGAAATAATCTCGGATTGATTTTAATCCCGCCTGCGGTAAATTGAAAGAGAACAGGACGGTTAGCTTAGGGGTAAAGCACTGCGCCTACATCGCAGGGACCATAGGTTCGAATCCTATACCGTCCACCGCAAATTAAAAAAACAAAACAAGAGGAGTAATCTGCGATGAAAATTCTTTTTATCGACGACCAAAAGGACATCCTCAAACTTCTCAAGGATGCTTTGGGCAACCGGAGAGATGATATCGGGATGGCGTTTCGTGAGAGTCACGAATACCTCGACGCCATGATGGCGATTCGGGCTGAAAATCCGGATATCTTATTTCTCGATCATTCGCTGTCGAAAGATGGCGATGAAGGATTTGAGATTATTGCAGGTCTCAAAAAATCAGGATCTTTGATGAGGATCGTCTCCACGACGAGCGACGGTTCGGTGGCGGAGGTATATCGAACGCTTTTCGGCGTCAATCATGTGGAGAAGTCTGACGTCAAGAAGATAGAAAAAATCATTGCGGCTTTTGCTGCGGCCAGTGGTAGATAAACCACTGGCTTTTTCGTTGACAAAAGCATCCCCCCGGATTTACCTTGAAAAGACTGACATGGATGAAGCGGACGTGAAATTCAATACCTCATACGGTCTCCAGATTGACCTGTCGTTCGTTGCCGATGAAATCATTTCCTTTATGGCGGCGAAGCCGAAAGCTGCGTACAAAGTGACCATCGGGAGCGATTCAGAACTCCTCGAAGACAAGTCGGCCGATTTCGTGACGGCCGTCGTTGTCCACCGCATCGGCAACGGCGGAAGATATTTCTGGAGAAGAATCAAGCTCGGAAAGTTTTATAATCTTCACGACCGGATCGTGCAGGAAGTCGCGCTTTCCATCGATGCGTCAAATGTCTTTTTGAATATTTTGAAAACCAAACTGCAGTCGAAGGCCGGAGAAGGTTTGAATTTCAGTTGGGATTTTGAAATTCACGTTGATGTCGGCGAAAACGGGCCGACCAAGACCCTCATCCAGGAGGTGGTGGGCATGGTCCGTGCGCACAACTTCGAGCCGAAAACGAAGCCGGAAAGCTACGCCGCGTCGAAAGTTGCCGACATCTATGCCTGAAACCGGTCTCAAATGGATACGCTTGTCATTGATATTGAAACCAAAAATTCTTTCCAGGACGTGGGAGGGCGGGACAAGCTGAAGGATTTGTCCATCTCGATCGTCGGCGTTTACTCGTATGCGGAGGACAGCTACCGGGCTTTTGAGGAACAGGAGTTCCCCGAGCTCGGCAAGGCACTCCAAAAAACGCAGCTTATCGTGACCTTCGCGGGGAAACGCTTCGATTTGCCGGTCATGGAAAAGTACTTCGATTTCAACGTCCATGCCATCAATCACTACGATATTTTGGAGGAAATCGAGGAGAAATATGGAAGGCGCATCGGCCTTGGAATCCTCGCCGAGGCAAATATCGGCGCCTCGAAAACCGGCCACGGACTGGAGGCGACCGAGCTCTATGCCAAGGGCGAGATCGAAAAGCTTAAAAGTTATTGCTTGAATGATGTAAAATTAACGAAAGACCTCTACGAACTCATCAAGAAACAAGGGTACCTCTGGATACCGCAGAGAAATTCTAACGAGATGAAAAAAATAGAGTTGTCGCCCGCAGAAGAGTCTCATCAACACCAACTCATATGAAAAACAACAGAACACTCATCATTATTTTCGCGATCCTCATGGTTTTGAGCGTCATTGGCATCTACATTCCCCTGCTTTTCCCGCCGCAGTCGCCGCAGATTCAAATCCCGACTCCTACTGGACAAACTTTTTCTCCGGCTTCGACTTCAACACAGACTTCGACACCGGTGTCCTCCGCCCCCACCGAAAAAGTGAATAGCCCGTCCACATCCACGACGAATTTGCCCTCCAGCTTGCAGGGTTTGCAGAATGACGAGAACGCCTTGAAGGATCTTCAAAACAGCTTGAGCAAATAAACAATGAATCTCGTTAGAAACCACAAACTTATGAAAAAGATCATCACCAAAGGAGTCGAGATAATCATGCATCAGAGGCAGTCGCCTAGGAAGAAGGCGTTTTGTTTCTAACGGGGTGAAGGATAAGAAAATAGAAAAGTTAATAAAGGAAGAGGGGGCGCGAGAGAAGAAGGTGATCAATCTCATTGCTTCCGAGAATTACATTTCAGCAGATGTCTCGAGAGCGCTTGGCTCCGTTTTCACGAATAAGTATGCCGAAGGATACCCAGGGAAGCGATACTATCAAGGGACGGGCATTGCGGATAGGTTAGAGGCATTAGTACAAGAACGAGCACTCAAACTCTTTAAATTGTCCCCTGCCGAGTGGTCAGTGAATGTGCAGCCGTATTCCGGCTCTCCCGCCAATCTTGCCATCTATCTGGCTCTTGTCCCGCCGGGCGAAAAGATCATGGGAATGACGTTGAGCATGGGCGGACACCTGACGCACGGCCAAAAAGTGAGCGCGACCGGGAAGATTTGGCAGCAAGTCCCCTACGGCGTCTCAGCAAAAACGGAAAAGCTTGATTATCAAGAAATAGCGAAGATCGCCCGGAAGGAAAAACCGAAAATCATCGTAACCGGATACACGGCCTATCCGCGGATAATCGATTTCAAAAAATTCAGGGAAATGGCTGATAAAGTCGGAGCGATATTGATGGTTGATATGTCGCATTTTGCCGGACTCGTTGCTGGCGGTATGTATCCGACGCCGTTCACGTATGCGGATGTTGTTATGGCCACTACCCATAAGACGTTGCGGGGACCGCGGGGTGCTCTGATTTTTTCAAAAAAGGAGTATTCCCCGATGATTGACAAAGCGGTTTTCCCCGGCTTGCAAGGCGGGCCCCACTTGAACACAATCGCCGCAATCGGCGTTGCTTTACACGAAGACAGTCGGCCCGCTTTCAGGGCGTATGCGAAACAGATCGTAAGAAACGCGAAGATTCTTTCCGCCGCGCTCGAAAAATTCGGGTGGCGAATCGTCTCCGGCGGCACCGATACGCATCTTCTTCTTGTTGACACTCTGTCATGCGGCATCGGCGGAAAGGAAGCGGCCGAAGAGTTGGAGAAGGCTGGCATTATCGTGAACAAAAACACCATCCCCTACGATACGCGGAAGCCCTTTGATCCATCGGGGATTCGCATCGGTACGCCTGCCGTCACGACCCGCGGCATGAAGGAGAGAGATATAAAAAAGCTTGCCGAAAAAATCAGCAAAATTTTACTCGGAGGCAATGAGCGTTCTTTCTCGCCTCCTGCCTCGGAAACAAAAAAACACCCGCCTCGTTCTTCGTCGAGGTTGAATCGCAAAATATCGCACTCAACCGCACCCGCCTCAAAAATTAACAGGTGCTAAATTTTGAGGCGGGCTTTGAGATGCACACAAGGCGATATTTTGTTCACTCCTTCCCCATCACCTGCCTGTACAGGCAGGCTTGAGTGTTTTTTCTGTTTCGGCTCAAGGGAACACTCATTGCCTCTGGGTGATGATTATTAAAAAAAGGAATCCCGCGCGGACCGAAATCCGTACGGGATATTAAAGGGTTCGCGGCGAATCTGTATTCGTCGCGGGGAATAAAAGTGAGCCAGTTTTAAGACATGGCTCAGGTTTTTGAATTTATGCTGATTGATCAGACAGCGACTTTTCTCAACTCAATGTCTTCGAGCCAAGAATATAGGCAACTTGAGTTTGAGATTTGAACAGCGGCCCGGGAAAATGAACGTATGAAAAAAAGATAAGATGGACTCCGCTCACGGTGGCGGACCGCCGGGACATCCAGATTCTGCGGGGGAAAGGCCGGACAATACAGGAAATCGCCGATTCATTCTACCGCCCGAAGAGCGCCATCGTTCTTGCGAATGAGCTGAAGCGTATCGAGGTCGCCGGTACGATGCCGAATACGCGGAACACATGACGTACGTGAACCGCCGCACGGGGCGGTGGGAAGGCAAGAAGATTGTCATGCATCTGGAACTGCGTTGCTTCGTCGAGAAGGCCCTGCTCGACGACCAATCGCCGGAGAACGCCTGGAGCGGATCGAGAAAGACCTGCCATACGTTTCCGGGTTCGCCATACGGCGCCACATCAGGAGTCCGTACGGCCGTGTGATCGAGCAGCGTCGGACGAAAATATTCAAAAAGAGGCGCCGAAAAACAGCTTCGCGGAAGCGGATCGAAGGAAAGCGCATGATCTCAAAAAGGCCAAGCAAAATCAACAAGCGGTGGGGCCTGGGACACATGGAGGGTGACTTCTTCGAGTCGGGAAGAAGCGGCAAGGGCGTGGCGTTCGCCCTCCGCGACCGGAAGACAAGAAAGGTGCTCATGGAAAAGATCCTGCCGGTATCGCTGCGGACCGTCGATCTTGCCCTGGGCCGGATGAAGCGCCGTTGCCCCGAGATGCGGACCGTCACCTTCGACAACGACATCCTCTTTTGAACATCGGAAGCTCGAAAAGAAATACGGGTTGAAGATATATTTCTGCTTCCCGCACTCCCCGTGGCAGAAGCCGAGCGTCGAGGAGCTGAACAAGATATTGCGCCGCTACATACCCAAAAGCTCCGATGTATCAAAATATTCCCGCAGATTCATCGCCTACCTCGAAGCCAAGATGAACCAGAAGTTTATGGACCGCCTCGGATCGCTTACGCCGGATGAGACATATGAAAAAGAGAAAAAGAAACAAAAACAGCGCCGGATGGCGTGTCATCGACAAAAACCACATCGTTCAAATTGACCTATCCGGGTGCCCCTTAATTTTCTGTCGAAATTATAACACCAATCTTATGGAAAGTCAATATTCAAAAAGGGGCAGTAAAAACGTACTATTATTGAATACTATGGTGATCGACGGGAAAAAAATAGCCGAGGAGATACTCAACCAGCTGAAGCGGGAACCGACGCCCAAGGAATATTTGGCCGGCATACTCATCGGTGGAGATGCGGCATCGTTGAGTTTTTTGGAACAGAAGAAAAAAGTCGCGAGGGCGCTGGGCGTCGATTTCAGGATATATGAACTGGACGAAAAACTGGGGAACGACAAGCTCCGCGAAGAGGTGAGGAAAATTGCCGAACATAAAACATGCGGCGGCGCGCTGATCGAGCTCCCGCTCCCGGCCTCGCTGAATCGCCACTATCTTTTGAATGCGATCCCGCGGGGCAAAGATGTTGATGTTTTAAGCGAGCACGCGCTCGGAGCTTTCTACACCGGTCGCAATCCGGTTTTGCCGCCGGTCGCCGAAACGACGCTTGAAATTCTCAAATCCGTCCATTTTAACCTCAAGGGCAAAAGAATCGGCGTCGTTGGAACGGGATTTCTCATCGGAAAACCGATCGTCTCATGGTTCATGAATAAGGTTGAAGAGATTTATGTCGTCCATCGAGGAAGCGATTTCTCAATCCTCAAAAAAGCGGATCTCGTGATTCTCGGGACGGGCCAGCCGGAGCTCGTTAAGCCGTCTCTGCTCAAGGAGGGGGCGGGGGCGATAGATTTTGGATATGGGAGGATTGGAGAAAAAACAATCGGAGACCTCGACATCTCCGAATCAACCTCGCATTTAGCTTTTTACACGCCGGTCCCGGGAGGGACTGGCCCACTCCTGATTGCGAAGCTCTTCGAGAACTTCTATAAATTAGTCCTCGCTTGATTGAGGCGTCGCGCCGCCAAGAGCTGGTTCCTTTTCAGCCGCCGCGAGGGCGGCTTTTTCAATCATTGTCAAAAGTTTTCCGTCCTCTTTGAGCTTTTCACGAACGTTGTCGAAGCCGTTCCCCAGTTTTTCGCCGTTCATGGAATAACTCGCGCCGTTTTTCGAGACCACGCCGTACTTCACGGCCGTATTCAAGACATCCGCTGCATAGGAAATGCCTTCGCCGAAGAGGATGTCGAATTCCGCAACCCTGAAGGGCGGGGCGACTTTATTTTTCACCACTTTGGCTTTCACGCGGTTGCCCACCGATTCATCGCCTTTCTTGATCTGGGCAATACGCCGGATGTCAACTCTGACCGATGCATAAAATTTTAAAGCCAAACCGCCGGGCGTCGTCTCGGGATTGCCGAACATGATGCCGATTTTCATCCTCGTCTGATTGATAAAAACGATGATCGTTCCGGACTTCGCCGCGATGGCGGTGATTTTGCGGAGTGCCTGGGACATCAACCGGGCTTGAAGGCCGATCTGCTGCTGGCCCATTTCGCCTTCTATTTCGGCCCGCGGCGTCAAGGCGGCTACGGAATCGACAACGACGATGCCGATAATGCCGGATCGCACCAGACTTTCCATGATGTTCAAAGCTTCTTCGCCGCTGTCGGGCTGAGAAATGATGAGATCGTTTATTCTGACGCCGATCCGTTCGGCGTACTCAGGATCGAGTGCGTGCTCCGCGTCGATGTACGCGGCCCTGCCGCCTTTCTTTTGGACCTCTGCGACGGCGTGGAGAGCGAGAGTGGTTTTCCCGGAGCTTTCCGGGCCGAAAATTTCGATGATCCTTCCTTTGGGGAATCCCCCGACGCCGAGCGCGAGATCAAGCGAGAAAGAACCGGTGGATATCGTTTCCACCTTTGCCCTCTTTGCCTCCCCCATCTTCATGACCGCTCCTTCGCCGAAGCGTGATTGAAGGGATGCAAGGAGTGAGTCGATGCTTTCCGGCTGGTTTTCTTTTTGTTTTTTATTTATTCCACCCATTATGAAGGTTTCGTTGATGTCTGGGTAGTCGATGTTGCACTGATTTGGTAGAAAATTTGTTTCGTAACGGAATACGTTTTCCCGAGAACTTGGGTAGCGACGAAGGTAAGGGTGTTGAACCCGGGGTTCAATGTCACGGATTCCGTGAATTTTCCCCCGCTGTCCGGCACGATTGTCTGGCCGTTCATGGTGAGCTTGCCGCCCGGCGTTATCGTTCCCCGGACGATGAAGCTCTGATTTCCGGTCGTCGTGATAGCGCTGGACAGGTTTTCGAGAGTCAAATTCGGGGTACCCATGATGCTCGGCAGGCGCACGATGAGATACAAGAGAATCAGTGCTCCTGCAATTATACCACCAACAATCTTTTTGTTCACTTTGGGGATAAGAAACCGGTTGGGCGGCAAGATATCTTTTTCTCCTGATGTTCTGATGTGTTTGCTGTTCTTCAAGTATTCGCTCCACACTTTCTCGCCGGAGAGCGACAGTGCGTCGCAAATCTTCATGATATAGCCGTGCACGTAGGGCGCCGCAGGCAATTGGTAAAATTTCTCCTCGATGAGGAGAGAGAGAATATTCTCGGGAATTCCCGTTGTCTCCGAAAGCCGTGCAACGGAAAACCCTTTCGCTTTCAAGGCTTCAATGATAATGCGAGAAAAACTTTTGTACTCATGCTCCATTGTTTCGATCAAAAACTTCACGCGGTTTTGCTCCTTCGCCGGGGCCGATAATTCCCCGTTCCTCCATCATGTCGAGGAGCCGCGCCGCGCGCGCATAGCCAACCTTCAAACGTCTTTGGAGAAGGGATGCAGAGGCTTTTTTCGCCGCCCGCACGGTTTCCACCGCTTCGTCCAGAAGTTCATCGTCGTCCCCATCTTCGGAAAGTGCGTCGAAATCCAGGTTCGGCTGTCCGTTTCCCTTATCGTCCTTGCCGTTCGCAAAAGACAACTCATCGCCGCCCGACTCATTATTTTCCCCGACGAATCCGGCAACTTTCTTGATTTCTCCTTCGGAAACGAAAGCCCCTTGCACGCGGAGCGGTTTTGAAAGCTCGGCCGAGATGAAGAGCGCATCGCCGTGGCCCAGGAGTTTTTCGGCGCCCGGCGCGTCGAGAATCGTCCGCGAGTCTATCTGGCTCGCGACTTGGAGGGCGATGCGCGAGGTGATGTTCGCTTTGATGAGGCCGGTGATGACTTCAACCGACGGCCGCTGGGTCGAAACGATAAGATGGATGCCCGTCGCCCGCGCCATTTGAGCGAGTCGGATAATGGAACCCTCGACTTCTTTGCCGTAGGAAGTCATGAGGTCAGCCAATTCATCGATCACGATCACGATATACGGCATGGTTTTGCCCGAGCTCGCATTATAGCTCTTGATGTCCCGTGCGCCTGCCTCGAGGAGCGCTTGATACCGGTTGTCCATTTCCTGGATCGCCCAGCGGAGAACCCCGATTGATTTTTTGTTTTCCGTGATGACCGGCGAGAGGAGATGCGGAATGCTGCCATAGACGGAAAGTTCGACGCGTTTCGGGTCGATCATGAGCATGCGGAGCGTGTCCGGCGAATTCTTGTAGAGCAGCGAGAGGATCAAAGAGTGGATCATGATTGATTTTCCCGATCCGGTCGAGCCAGCGATCAACAGATGCGGCATTTTGGCGATATCCTTGAATATCGGCTCGCCGGAAACATTCCTGCCGAGAGTGAAAGAAAGCGGGCCGGCTTTCTGGAAATCGGGATACAGCAGCAAGCTGCCAAGACGCACGACAGCCGCCGATTTATTGGGCACCTCGATGCCCACGAGCGACTTGCCCGGGATCGGCGCTTCTATTCTTATCGGGTGAGCGGCTAAGGCGAGCGCGAGGTCTTGGTTCAGCGATGTTATTTTTGAAAGTTTAATGCCCTCGGCGGGTTTCAACGTGTACCTCGTCACTGTCGGTCCCACGTTGATCTCCCCCATCTCGACCGGAATGCCGAAGCTTTCGAGCGTCCGCTTGATGACATTTGCATTGGCGCGCAGATCCCCAATGGTCGGTTTGTCGACTTGGGACGCCAGTAAGCTCAAGGGGGGCGCTACGTAGTTTTTGATCGGTTTCGTTGCCGCTCTCAGTTCCGGAATCCGGTCATCCGGCGTTTTGATTTCTAACGCTCTTTCTTCCTTTTCCTTTTGTTTTGTTTTCTGTTTTGTTTCGGACTCCGATTTTTCTTCCGCCGCCGCGGGCGCCGTCACCGGCAGTTCTTCCTCCTCTTCCCATCTCCCCCCTCCTTTTTTCCGGAAAGAAATTTTGAGCGGTTTGTTCAAAATCATGAGGAGCGCTATTCCCATGACAGCCAGCGCGATCACGATGCCGGCGGGAAGGCCAAAGGATTTTTTGATGACTCCTGCGATTGTTCCGATGATTCCCCCGTTGCCCGGACTTACCATGTCGATGAAGCCGAGCGCGGCGAGGACGAAAAGTCCCGCGCCGATCAAAGAGATACTCAAAGGTTCCTGCCGGTCTTTTGAGAGAAGTATGATTGCGATCATGAGTGAAATGACGGGAAGCAAGTAGTATCCCAAGCCAAACAATTTTTCGAAAAAATAAAAAGTGCCGCCCCCCCACGGTCCGGCGAGGTTCAAAGCGGCAAGAAGAAATATCGTCGTCAGCGCGAAGAATGCGATGGACCAAATACTCTTTTTCGTTTCTGGGTGGAGCGGAGATCGTTTAACGTATCCCCCTTCCTTCTTTTGTGTATCCTTCTTCGGTTTTTTCGCCATAACGCATCCATTTTACCTCCTTTTATTCTCATCTTCAATGAAAAAATCGCCGAAATTTGAATTATCACGACAACCTCCATTATTTTTATTTAAGGGAGAAAGTTCTTTTGGTGGTTTTGATCAGCAACATACTGCAACTGCGACTCATCGTTATCCCCCAAATATTGGCTCTTCATTCTTGGTGTGAATAGTTAAAAAACAGGAATTATTTGGTTTTATCGAAAAAGTCGGAAAACTTGAAAAACATGGTAAACTGAAAAACCAGCCTGTAAAACATTTTTTTGTTTTACAGGCTGATAAACGCATGAAATCTACATTTTTGCAAAAAAGTGACAAAAATGGGTGTAAAACACTCAAAATGTTTTACAGGCTGATAATGCGATAAAACCTACACTTTCGATTTTTTGATGTAAAAAATGTTTCGTGTAAAACATTTTATTTGCCCATGTTTTACATTAGTTTATAATTGAATTAATGACATACCGGCAGGAAATCGGGAGAATCGGGGAGAATTTTGCCGCCGAGTACTTGAAGAGAAGGGGATACCGGATAATTGACAGGAATAAAAACAGAAAATGGGGGGAGTTGGATATAATCGCGGTAGCCCCCGACAAGACGCTGGTTTTCGTCGAGGTTAAGACTATGAGAGTGGGCGATCTCAGGCCGGAAGACCAAATGACGAGTTCAAAGATCAAGAAATTTAAAAGAGCGGCACAGATATATTCAGCCAGTCATGAAGAGCTGGTTGACGAGAGAAAAGGATGGCGGCTTGATGTGATTGCCCTAACCGGATACGATGAGGAAAAGTTCGAAGTGAGTCACTATGAGAACATCTGACAACAAGATTTTCGCCGTATGGAAACCTAAAGGGCCAAGTTCGGCCCAGTTTTTGGAATCGGTGAAAAAGAAACTTGGTATTCGGAAGGTAGGACATGCGGGAACGCTGGATCCTTTGGCGTCAGGCATTCTCGTGGTTGGCGTAGGGCGTGCGGCGACCTCACGCCTCAATATGACTGTTGGCGCCGAGAAGGAATATTTCGTAAAAATAAAACTCGGAGCAACAAGCTCGACCGACGATGAAGAGGGGAGGAAAACGAAGATGGATGTCAAAACATTCCCGCGTATTCAGCGGGTCGAGCGATACTTAGAGGATTTTGTCGGAAATATCGACCAGACGCCGCCGATCTACAGTGCGATAAAAATAAACGGGACGCCTGCGTACAAGCTCGCACGGCAGGGGCAGAAGATCGAACTCCGATCGAGAAAAGTGAAAATTTATTCGATCGAAATTATTTCGTACGAGTGGCCCTATCTTGAATTGAAAGTCGTCACGGGCCCGGGCGTTTATATACGATCGCTCGCGCGCGACATCGGTGAAGCGCTCGGCGTCGGCGGATATGTCGCTGAACTCACACGAACCAGGGTGGGAGATTTTACGAGAGAGAGCGCCGTGGATGTAGAAAATTATTGACAGAGAGACATGAGGTATTCCCGAAGCGTCACTTGCTTTTTTATGGAGTTGTGATAGAGTGTTGATGTAAAGGCCGCTCGTAAGAGTGGCTGTCTATTTTAAGGGTCTTTTTCGAATGCCATGGATTTAAAACAATTAGCGAGCGCGATCGAGCAGATTTCGGCCGAAAAAGGAATTGCTCCAGAAAAGGTTCTCGGGGCGATTGAATCGGCAATTGCTGCCGCGTACAAGAAAGAATACCGAAAGAGGTCGGAAGTGATCCGGGCAAAATTTGACTTGAAAACGGGCGATTTGAGTTTCTACCAAGTGAAGACGGTCGTTGATCCTTCCGAGGTGATCATCCTCAAGGAAGAAGAAGCTCCGGTTGAGATGAGGGAAAAGCCCTCCTCCGCCAAGGCTTCGGAGGGCGGGGAGGAAGGCGAGGAGACATTGCCGAGATTTAATTCCGATCGCCAAATACTGGTCGAGGACGCGGAGAAGATAACATCGGATGCCAAGTCGGGCGATGAGTTAGAATTTCCCCTTGAAGGGAGGAGTGATTTCGGGCGCATCGCCGCCCAGACAGCCAAGCAAGTTGTGCTCCAGGCGATCCGCGAAGCCGAACGTTCGTCGATTCGGGAAGAGTTTTCCAACAAGGAGGGTGAAATCATGAGCGGGCAAATCCAGCGATTCGAGCGTGGCAGCGTGTACGTCAATCTCGGACGCGCCATGGGCATCATGTATCCGAACGAGAGCATACCGGGCGAGCACTATCGCGTGGGCGATCGCATGCGGTTTTACGTCCTGGCCGTTCAGGATGACGCGCGCCGGCCGGGAATCGTCCTTTCACGCTCGCATCCGAATTTTGTCGAGAAACTTTTTGAATTAGAAGTTCCGGAAATCGCCGATGGGACGGTTTCAATCAAGAACATCGCGCGCGAACCGGGATCGCGGACGAAAATCGCCGTTGCCTCCAACGAGGACGGCATCGATCCGGTGGGCGCGGCCGTCGGTCAGCGCGGGACGAGGGTTATGGCGGTCACCAACGAACTCGGCAATGAAAAAGTCGATGTCGTTGAATGGTCAGATGACCCGGCGAGATTTGTGTCGAACGCTTTGTCTCCGGCGAAGGCAAAGTCAATCGAGGTTTTCCCGAGGAGGGAAGCGAAGGTTTTGATACCTGAAAATCAATTAAGCCTTGCGATCGGCAAGGGCGGACAAAATGTAAGACTCGCTGCAAAGCTCACCGGATGGAAAATAGACGTGAGGTCGCAGTCCAATCCGGAAGAAGTTCAGGAGGGAGGTGTCGCCGCCGCGGAAACGAAAGAAGAAGATGGGGGAAGCGGAAAAATCGTCGATGACGGCATGACGCCGAGATTAAGGGAGAGTTTGGACGACGAAGAATGACGCTACGACCATGAATTACCTCATTTTTGGTCCAATTGTTTTAGCGGTTGCATATACGGCATATCTTTTCCTCTGGCTCAAGAAACAGGATGCGGGGAACGACAAGATGAAAGAAATATCGAAGGCGATACAGGAAGGGTCTTCGGCATTTTTGAGCAGGCAATACGGTACGGTCGGTATTGTTGCGGCAATTCTTTTCGTGGTAATCTTGCTTGCGCTCGGCTGGCTTACCGCCGCAGGATTTCTGGTGGGGGCGGCCGCTTCCGCCCTGGCGGGGTTCCTCGGCATGGGGGTTTCGGTGAGATCAAACGCCAAAACGGCGAAAGCTGCCGAAAGTGGCTTGAAATCCGCGTTGTCTCTTGCTTTCAAAGCGGGGTCGGTCACAGGATTTTTGGTTGTCGCTCTGGGCCTTCTGGCCGTCGCGGGATTTTTCCTTTTGACGCGTGATGTAAGGAGCTTGATCGGCCTCGGGTTCGGCGCGAGCTTGATTTCTGTCTTTGCGCGCTTGGGCGGAGGTATATTTACGAAGGCGGCCGACGTGGGAACGGACTTAGTCGGCAAGGTTGAAGCGGGTATTCCGGAAGATGATCCGCGGAACCCGGGCGTTATCGCCGACAACGTCGGCGACAACGTCGGCGACTGCGCCGGTATGGCCGCGGATCTCTTTGAGACGTATGCGGTAACCCTGACCGCCTCCTTGCTGATAGGGAGTGCGCTTACGCTATCCGGCGTGCAACTTATCTTCCCGCTCATCTTGGGAGGCCTCGCGATCGTCGCCTCGATCATCGGGGCGCTCTTCGTGAACGTCGGCACAAAAGAATCAATCATGGGAGCTCTTTACAAGGGGCTTGGTGTTGCGCTTGTCGTTGCAGCCATTTTCTTTTATTTTGCCACCAGATTCTTCATCACGGAAAATTCTCTTAATGTGTTTTTGGCGAGCCTGATCGGCCTTGCGGTGACGGCATCGATGGTTGTCATCACGGACTACTACACGTCCAAGAAGTATCGGCCGGTGAAAAGCATCGCCGCGGCATCCCGATCGGGACACGGCACAAACATCATCGTCGGCCTCTCGGTCAGCATGGAAGCGACCTTCCTTCCCGTCGCTGTCATCGTGGCGGGAATCATTTATTCATATCTTTTGGCGGGCGTTTACGGCGTTGCGATTGCCGCGGTTTCGATGCTTTCGGTTTCCGGCATCATCGTTTCCATTGATTCGTTCGGTCCCATCACCGACAACGCGGGCGGCATCGCTGAGATGAGCGGCGCGCCCGAGAACGTGAGAAAAATAACCGATGCGCTCGACGCGGTGGGTAATACAACGAAAGCGGTTACGAAAGGATATGCCATCGCTTCAGCGGGTCTGGCCGCGCTCGTGCTCTTCAGCGCTTATACCGATGCCGTTGCGAAAGCATCTCAGAACGCCGGATTCGACATCCAGAATCCGTACGTCTTGATCGGTCTTCTCTTGGGAGCGGCAATTCCGAATCTCTTCGGGTCCATGGCGATGAAATCCGTCGGCAAAGCGGCCGGATCCATCGTCGAGGAAATACGGAGACAGTTCAGGGAAATCAAAGGACTCCTCGAAGGATCGGCAAAACCCGATTACAAAAAAGCCGTCGATATCGTGACGAAATCGGCTTTGAGAGAGATGGTTGTTCCGGCGATTCTTCCGATCGTTGCCGTTCTCTTCGTCGGGTTCGTTTTGGGAAGAGGAGCCTTGGGTGGATTTCTTATGGGCACCATTATTTCGGGGCTTTTCATCGCAATCTCGATGACGTCCGGCGGCGCGGCGTGGGACAATGCGAAAAAATACATTGAGGCGGGCAATTACGGCGGCAAGGGTTCGGAGGCGCACAAGGCGGCCGTGACCGGCGATACCGTCGGCGATCCATACAAGGATACCGCAGGCCCGGCAATCAACCCCTTGATCAAGGTGATTAATATCGTCGCTCTCCTTATCGTTTCTTTCCTTTGGTTTTGAGCCGGAACAAGCGTTACACAACAGATGGCGTGCGTATCGCGTGCCATCTGTTATTTGTATGGCGAATTTTTTATTATGAAAGAGATGAATTTCGATGGGAAAAAAGTTTTGATCATGGGTTTGGGAACGCTGGGCGGCGGCAGCGCGACAGCGAAATGGTTTGTAAAACGCGGCGCGCGAGTCATCGTCACCGACAGGCGGAAACGGGGGCTGTTGACCGACTCAATCCGGAAACTCGGCCGGGCGGCGAAAAACATGACGTTCGTTTTGGGTGAGCATCGAGAAAGCGATTTTAAAGCCAATGACATCATCGTGGTGAACCCCGCCGTGCCGAAAGAAAGCAAGTATCTGGCGGTCGCGAGAAAAAATAAAAAAATTCTCGTGAACGACGCAAGGATTTTCTTTGATGCGGTCCGCAATCCGATTATTGCGGTGACGGGAACTCGCGGAAAGACGACCACGACGAACTGGATAGCGCACTTTTTGAAATCAAGAGACAAGAGTGTCGTTGCCGGGGGCAATTCTTCCGCCATTGCGCTGCTGGACCTGGCGGAGAAACTCCGCAGCGCGAAAACGCCGACGATCATCGAACTTTCGTCTTGGCAATTGGAATTTCTGCCGGGATCGAAACGCGCACCCGACGTGGCTGTGATAACCAACCTCTATCCTGATCATCTGAATCGGTACCAAAACATGAAAGAATATGCTCTCGCGAAAGCGAATATCTTCAAGGGGCAAAAAAAGGATCAGGCGTTGGTCCTCAACGATGAAAACCCCTGGACTCCCTTTTTCCTCACCCTGAGAAGGGAATCAAGAGTTTATTTTTTCTCTCGGAAGCCGCTCCCGGCAGGGAAGAAAGGGATATTTCTGAAAGGCGGATCATCGTTTTACTTCAGGGGGAATGACGCCGTTCAAGAAGTTATTTCCGGTAAAATGGGCAGAATAGTTTTGGCGAAGGGAGAACACAACGTCATGAATTTCATGGCGGCTGCTCTCGCGGCACACCTCTCTGGCGTTTCCTGGCGCGAAATCGCGCGATCGATCAAAAATCTCCCCGCCATGCCGTACCGGGAAGAAGTTATTTTAAGGAAGAGCGATCTTACGGTTATCAACGATTCCGCCGCAACATCCCCCGAAGCCGTTATCGCAGCGCTCCGGCGTTTCAGGAATGAACATCGCTTTGTTTTGATAACCGGCGGCACCGACAAAAATCTCGACTTCAAGCCATTGGCCGCGGAAGTAAAGAGCATCATTGAACCAGCGAGCCTGTTCCTCCTGAACGGTAGCGCGACGAAAAAACTGCTCCTTGAACTGAAGAAACTGAACTATTTCGGCGGGAGGAAACCCCCATTATTTGAAAACCTCGAAGATATTTTGAAAACGATACAAAACACCGACTCCAAAATACCAAGCGCCGAAAAGCGCATTCTGCTTTTCTCGCCGGGAGCGGCAAGCTTCGAAAAATTCAAGAATGAATTTGATCGGGGAGAAAAATTCAACAGGCTAGTCCGCGGATTTCACTTTTAGCTTCTTGGTTTTTCCCCGGCTCAGCTTTGGCATCTTGACGGTAAGGACGCCGTTCTTGAGCGACGCGGTTGATTCATCCGGATCCACTTCCTGGGGGAGGATGATCGACCGGGAGAACGATCCCCAAAAAAGCTCCTGGTAAAAATAGTTTTTATCTTCAACTTTCTGGGATTTCTTCCGTTCCCCTTTGATGGTCACCGACTCGCGGGTGATGTTGATTTCAAGCTCATCCTCGTCGACGCCGGCGACGGTCGATTGCACCACGATATTGTCGCCGTCGTCGTAGACGTCGACCGTCAGCGTTCCTTCTCCTTCGTCCGGATGTTTTTCTTCCGGAGCGTCATCAACCTTGATCGGCATCGGTTCGCTTTTTACCTTCGCGAGCTCGACGAAAATGTCGTCGTTCTTTTTTTCTTCATCCATATTTCTTATTATACACCACCCGCTGAGCCGCTCAAAATGGTTTCTCCCAAAGAAGATTTTGAACTTACGGATGCTTTCCTGAGCAAAAACGCAGGAAAGAGGAATGGATCGCGGTCTGCATCCCGATGGTTTCTTTAAAGAAACCGAGGTTGAGTTCGATGCATTCCGTTCATTTCCCGGGATGAGCGAGAGGAAGGTGTTTCAGTGAAAAATCGGCTGATGAGAGAAAAACCAGTCTAACCTTTCGCCCTCTCGAAATCCGCAAGAACCCAAAAGGCGATGACGACCAGAAAGAACGTCGGATAAAAAACGTCCGTGGCCTGGAACCTTACCACAAAGAAGTTGAAAAGAGCGTGAACGCCGGAAGCAAAGAACAATCCCAGGAAAATCACGCCTCTTCTTTTCCCGAAGCGGCGCTGCGCCCAGGAGTAGCCTACGATGCCCGAGGCGAGGGCGTGCAAGAGCGTCGCGCCGATGAATCTCAGAGCAACCGAATTCAGGGTGCTGAGCATGGTCGAGAGGTTTATCGCATCCAAGCCGCTCTTCACGATGAAGAAGTTTTCAACGGTCGCGAATCCCAAAGCCGCCGTTATCATGTATATCATTGCATCGACCGGCTCGTCGAAGCGTTTGTTTTTATTATTCACGGCGTAGGCGGCAAAGAATTTGAAGACTTCTTCTATCAACGCTATGCCGACGATAAAGAGCAAAAGGCTGTGGAGGGGAGTTATTGCCATCTTCCGGAAAAGCAGCTCGAGGAGAAGAACGGGGGCGCTCGCAGCCATTCCGGCGATGAAAGTAATGGAGAGCATTTTTCCGGGCTCGGGCTTTCTGCTGTCCTCCTTGAGAAAAAATAAAAGCCAGATGACGGCAGGAATCGCCGCCAGCGCGAGAACGATCAAGAAGCCGGGGACATTCACCATTCCTCGGTCATTAAAAATTTACCTCCATTGTCCCGGAAATTTTGATAGATTTCCTCGGTGACGAACGGCATGAAGGGATGGAGCATTTTGAGCGAAGCTTCCAGAGCGGCGAAAAGAACAACTTTCGTGGACTCTTTCGTTTTTTTGTCCGCGAGCTGTTTTTTCGACATCTCAAGGTAAACGTCGCAGAAATCATGCCAGAAAAAGTCGTAGAGATTCTGGAGCGCTTTGGCAAACTCGAATTCTTCTATGTACCGCTCGGTTTGTTTTTTGGTTTTGCCGAGCTTCCTCAGAATCCTTGTATCCGCCACCGTCTCGGCTTTCCGCGCCAGGCTGCGTGGTTTTTCCGCGCCAGCCTGCGGCGCGTTTTCAATCACGAAGCGCGCAGCGTTCCATATCTTGTTGCAGAATTTTCTCCCCGCTGTGACAGCCGCCTCGTCCCAGCGTATATCCTGTCCGTTCGCCTGCCACACGACGGCGAAGCGCGTCGCATCGGCGCCGTACTGGTTGATGTAGTTGAGGGGATCGATGCCGGTTCCCAGACTTTTCGACATTCTCTTGCCGTCTTTCGTGAGAATCGTGCCGTGGACGAAGACATCTTTAAAGGGAACTTTGCCCATGAATTCAAGTCCCGAAAAAATCATGCGTGCATCCCACAAGTTTAAAATCTCGCGGGCGTTGGAGACGAAGTTGCCCGGGTAATATTTCTTGCGGTCGGATTCGGAAAGTCCGGCGAAGGGCCAAAGTGCGGATGAGAACCACGTATCGAGCACGTCAGGCGCCTGTTCCATCGGACAACTTTTGCAGAAGAAGCATGCTGTCGGCTTTTTAATTGAGACCGTAAATTTATCTTTTTCGTTTTTACAGAACCAGACCGGCAATTGGTGTCCCCACCACAGCTGGCGGGAAATCGTCCAGTCGTGGATATTCGCAAGCCAGTCGAAGTAAACTTTTTGGAAATTCTTTGGCTGGATTTTCACTTTCCCGGATTTCACGGCCTTCAAAGCGCTCTTGGCGAGCGTTTCCATTTTCAAGAACCATTGGGTGGAGGGGATGGGTTCGATGGTATGCCCGCACCGCTCACAGGTCGAAACGTTGTGAAGGTACGGCTCTTCTTTTTCCAAGAAACCAAGATCTTTCAATTTTTGAACAATGAGCGTCCTCGCTCCGTCCGTCTTCATCCCAGCGTACTCCCCGGCGCGTTCATTCATTTTTCCGCGTTCGTTGATGACCGACAAGGTTTCAAGGTTGTGCCGCTGACCTATTTCAAAATCAAGCACATCGTGGGCCGGCGTAACTTTAAGTGCGCCGGTTCCGAAATTGAGGTCTATTTTCACATCGGCGACTATCGGAATTTCCCTGCCGGTTAAAGGCAGTTTTACTTTTTTCCCCACGAGTGCGGTATATCTTTTGTCCTTCGGATTTACCGCCACTCCGGTGTCGCCGAGCATCGTTTCGGGCCTCGTTGTCGCCACCACGATGTATTGAGTATTTTGTATATTGTATTGAGTATCGGCGAGGGGATACTGAATGTACCACAGAGATCCCTTTTCCTCTTTGTGATCCAGCTCCAATTCTGAGAGGCTTGTGCCGCAGCGGGGGCACCAGTTGACCGTTCTGAACCCGCGATAAATGAGCCCTTGCTCGAAATAGTGAACGAAGGCCGAAAGGACGTCTTTGGCGTACGCCTCGTCGAGCGTGAATCTCGAGCGTGACCAGTCAGCCGATGCCCCGAGCTTCTTGAGCTGTTCGATTATTATTCCGCCATACTCTTCCTTCCACTTCCAAACGCGCTCGACGAACTTTTCTCGCCCCAAATCGAAGCGTGAAACACCCTCTTTCTTCAACTCCTTCTCAACCTTGTACTGTGTCGCGATGCCGGCATGGTCGGTCCCGGGGAGCCACAATACCCGAAGGCCTTTCATGCGATGGTAACGAGTGAGAATATCCGAGCCGGTATTGTCGAGTGCGTGCCCCATATGGAGCGTCCCCGTCACATTGGGGAGAGGCATATACACTACATAATTTTTCTTTCGTTTGCCCGGCAGGCCTGCCTGCGCAGGCAGGTTATCGGGGTTAAAGTAACCTGAATCCAGCCACATCTTGTAGATCTTGGACTCGGTGTTTTTCGGGTCGTACGGCTTCGAAAAGTCTGCATTACCCATAATCGTCTCATTATCGCTGAAATGAAGCGGTTTTTGTAGTACGTATAAAATTCAAGACCTTGGAAACAGTTTGATAATATCGATGGGCTTTTTCATCCCCAGTCCCATGTGCGGCCTTTCAAGATTGTAATACCGGAGATACTCGGGAATGGTTCTCTTGAAAATAAGTTGGTGTCATATTGCTCTTAATAGCCCTTCCCACGTCTTGAAGGGCAGTTTAACCCCCGCCTCTTGTGCTGGCGTAATGTCTTTGAGGGTGATGTGTGGTCTGAAAAAGTTGTAGTTGACGACGAAGCCGTCCAAAATCAGCTCGGCGGTTTTCGTGGACTTGAAACCTCTTAAAACCTTCGTCCTTTCCTTCAAGGTGCTATGAAACCTCTCTATTAGGTTCGTGTTAGTATCAGAGGAGAAACCCTGCGACTGGAGGTGCGTGGTGCGTTTGCCGAATATTTGCCCTATGCCCTTCGGGTATGCTGGTAGCTTATCGGATAGGATGGTATGGGGATAGCCGCCCGCCCTCTCTTGCGCTATCCCCATCACATTAGCAACATCATTGATAGTCCTCGTGCGGGAGATGTAGGAAGCCAAGTGGAGATATTTTATAAAATGTCCCTCCACTAAGGAATATCCGTCTTCGGATAAATCAAGAAACTCCCCGCCAATAATAATTTGATTTTTATCTAATGTGATTCCTTCGTAATCTATAACGATAAACTTTGGGTATCTATGTCTTATTTCGCTGCCTATTCTTTCTATTTCCGCCTTGCCTGATTTTTTCTCTTTCTGTGCGATATAACGCACAAAATCAGCCGTGGGTATCCCTTTTGTATACGGCTTATAAGTATATGAAACTTGTGAATTATTATCTATTAGCTCCTGATATTCCTTCTTCGCAACTAAAAGATGTTTACAAAGTTGGACGGTTCGCTTCATCCATTTAATCGTACTCCGTAAATTACCCCATTTCAACTTGTTTTCAAGAGATACTCGGGAATCTCTTTCCTCCAAACCCTGATGTTCCTCGGGATGCGGACAATGCACTCCTCCTGGATCGTCCGATTGAACCGTTCGAGATGGGCATTGTCGTTGGGCGTTCTGATCCGGATATGCCGGTGGC